>NZ_JBHXLO010000039.1:0-94599 GCF_042721395.1 Lentzea sp. NPDC058450 | reverse complement strand
TCGGCCGGAAAAGGCCGGGCTGAAAAGCGCCCGGCCGAGCTCGAGAAGCTAGCACCTCGCACCCAAAGTCAAGCCCCAATCTCAAGCGTGCGTGGGCACGTTGGCACCGCACGTCACCACACCGCTTGGACCAAGCCAAGAAGGAAGGACGCCTCGCCTTCGGCATTGCGTTGGGTCTTGGCCGGGCGCTCGGCTACGCCATCGCGATGCTTACGCTCAGACGGGCTCGCCTTCGGCTTCGCATGTCCTAAAGCCATTGGTACCCGGCAAGGTCACATCCGTCTTGGCTCACCACACCTGCCGCCGCGCTACACCCGCCGCACCTCGCTCGCCGCGTGCACTGCCCGCGTGCTCTGCCTGCCGCGTGCTCTGCGCCCACCGTGCCCTGCCCAGCCAGTGCCCACCGGGTTGCCGTCACGACTTCCGGCGGGCCTCCGGTGGCCACACGACCTCGATCGGCACGCCCGACGCGCGCGCCTGCTCCACCACGTCCGCCGTGCCGCCCTTGCCCTGTGCAGGCTCGCCGTCCCACACCGCCACGAGCACCTCGACCGACGCGAGCATGCGTTCGTTCGCCGCCACGTAGGCCAGGCGGCCGCTCGACATGTGGGGCAGGACGGAGACCACCGTCGCCGCCGCCCTCAGTTCGTCGTAGTCGGCCACCTGGTGCGGTTTCAGCTTGTCGCGGTAGTCCAGCGCCGGAAGGACCACCTCCACCTCGCCGCCCAGTGCGAGGACGGCGCGCGCGAAGATCTGGTCCGCGCCCGGTGCCAGGCACGTCACGCCCACCAGGGAGCCGCCGAGGCCTTCGAGGGTCTCGGCGATGGCTCGCTGGACGGCGGGGACGCAGTCGGGGACCAGGTTGGTGTGGCCGGTGATGCCCACGCGCATCAAGCGGTCCGTATCGCTCTGATCGCGTCCCTGGTGTCCTGGACCGCGGGGATGTGGCGGTGCCGTGCCGCTTCCTTGGCGAAGTCCTCCAGTTTGCGGAGGACCCTCCCCGAGGAGAGCTTCGCCGCTGTCGGCAGGACCTCGTTGATCAACCCGCACGCTGCCTCCGGGTCTCCCGCGACCATTTTGGTGCGCGCCAGTCCGATCACGTCGAAGGCGCGGTTGCGCACCTTCGACGGGTCACGCAGTTCCAGGGCTCGCCGGATGTGCTGTTCGGCGAACACGGCCTGCGTTGGGTCGTGCATGGCGAGGTCGCGGCAGCGGGCGCCGATGACGCCCTCCAGCTCGGCCTCGTCGAAGCTGTGCAGGTAGCGCGGCTCGTTGTCCGCGTCCCGCTGGGCGAAGCTGTCCTGGGCCATGCCCACGGCCTGGTGGAACTCGCGGGTCTTGCCCATGCTCGCGTAGGCCCAGGCCTCGCGGGTCAGGAGCAGCGCCTTCAACGTCGGGGTGCCGGTGCGGCGGGTGCCGTACTGGCCGAGTTGGACGAGCTCCAAGCCGTCTTCGGGGCGGCCCAGGTCGAACATCTGCCTCGCCATGGCCGCGAGGCACAACGCCGCGAAGCCGTCGTTGTGGCCGGCCTTGGCCATGCGGATGGCCAGCACGTAGTAGCGCTGGGCCGCGTTGTGCAGGCCCGCGTCGAACGACATGCTCGCCGCCACCTTCGACAGTTCGGCGCCGATGAAGAACGCGCGTTCCGTCGTCGGGCCGGACGGGGCGCGCCCCAGCCGTTCCGCGAGCTCGTCGAGCTGTCCCAGCACCGCCTTGCGGGCCAGGCCGTAGCCACCGCGGCCACCCCAGCCGCGCAGTCCGTCGGCCACCCGCTGCAACGCGAAGAGCTCCTCCTCGCTGATCGCCGAGTGCGACGACCACTTCGACAGGTTCTGCAGCGGGTGCAACCACCTCTGCAGCGGTTCGACCAGTGCTGACCCCACCGTCACCGCGGCAGCTCCTGCGAGCGCCGCTCGTCTGCTGATCGCCAAGTCGCTCCTCGCCGTCTCCTCGACCGAACGGGCAATGCTCGTCGCCTCCCAGGGGGCGGCGAGCACATCTGGCGGGCCCGATTCGGGGGAGCCCACCTGAGCTGGGATGACGACTCGGTCGAACCACAGTCGTTCGCCCGGAACACCGAGCACCAGCGCGAAGTGGCGCAACCGGTCGAGCCGGTCGATCTGGTTCTCGCCCGACTCGTAACGCGAGAGCTGCGCCTGGCTGATGCCGAGCCACCCCGCCATGCGGTCCTGCGTCACACGGCTGAGGTGCTGCGGGTGGTGCCGGTAAGCGGAGATCAAGGAGCCCATGTCGCGGTCGGTGCACGCGGCCGCGATGGCCGGGAGGTCCCAGAAGTCGTTCGGGACCTCGGGTGGTCCGTGCACGTCCGCACGAGCGTTGCGGCGGCACCGGTGACACAGCCGATCGGAGTTGTCGGCGGCGATGAACGCCCCGCAAGGGCAAGCGCGTCTGGATCTGGGTGTCGCTGAATCCATCGGCCTCGCCCCCGTCACTGAGCGTTTACCCAGTGTACGGAGGTGTGATCGTCAGTCCATCCATCTCATGCATAAGACGTAATGGATTCGCGTGTCGCAGTCCTGGTGCCCCCGCCTGGCGGATGAGCTTCATACGTCCGCTGCATGAGGCTCATGCAGCGGACGAGTGGTGTTGGCGGGAACTGAGAAGGACCCTGCACAACGTCAGGCTGCGGGATGACCCCCGTGGCGTGGCCAGTGCCTGACCCACCAACGGGGAGGACAACCGCCGATGAGCCTCACGACCGCGGAGACCGGTACTGCCGGTATCCCACAGAACAGGGGACACGCACGAGCGATCGGGGAGGCCGTCGCCGGCTACCGGTTGCTCGGCTGGCAGGTGAGCGTCACCGAGCAGGGTGTGTTCCTGCCCCTGGGTCCCGCCACGACAGCCCTGGCGATGCCGGCGCGGATCGGGTCGCGAGTGCTGGCCGACCTGAAGTCGCGGATGCTCGCCGGGCCGGTCACGGTCATTCCCGGGCCCCGCGAGCACTGGATCTTCCTCGCCGAGCTGGTGGCGTTGCTCCCGACGCACCTCAAGGCGCCGCCGGAGGTCCAGTTCGTGCGGTCGCCGCACCGGATCGCGCTTCCTCCGACGATGACCCGCTACGGGTCGTTGAGGTGGGCGAACCCGCCGTCGCACTCGCGGCACTGGTTCCCGCCGTTCACGGCCGTGCTCGCACTGGCCCGGACGGCCGCCGCGGAGGACCAGCGCCGATAATCGGTGCCCGTGGATGGTCTTGGTCGTCGAACGGTGTTGTTGTGTGGGCTCGCTGCCGCGTTGAGCGCCTGTGGCGAGCCCGCTCCTCGCAGGACGGGCGGTGCCGGGACCGCTCGTGCCGGTGACAAGGTGGTCGCCGTCGCCTCGGTGCCTTCCGGCTCGGGATTGCTGGTGGACATGCCCGGCAATGCCCAGCTGCTCGTCGTGCAACCTCGATCGGGTGAATTTCGGGCGTTCAACCCCGCTTGTCCGCACGTGGGTTCGTTCGTGAATCCGCCTGCCGGTGGGGTGATCACCTGTCCGTTGCACGGGAGCGCTTTCGACCCCGCCACCGGCGCTGTCCGCAAAGGACCTGCGACTTCGGGACTGACCGAGGTCGCCGTCGTGCGTTCCGGGGACGATTTGGTGCTCGCCTGAGACCTGTGCATTTGCTGTGCATTGGGCTTCTGAATGAACGCTCGCTGACCGATCCGCGTAATGCTGTGGTGTAACCCCGAACACCCCCACCACCACGGAGGATCGGTCGTGAACACCGAAAGCCCGGTCAGCAGGCGCGCGGCTCTCTGCGGAATCGCGGTCGCGCTCGCCGTGCCCAGCGGCCTCGTGACGGCGTGCAGTTCGACGAGTCCTTCCAGTTCCTCCCCGACGACACAGGGCGGCTCCGACCCGACGGGATCCACCGGGTCCGCCGGAACGGCCGGCACCGCTCTCGTGGCGCTCGCCGACGTGCCGGAGGGCGGCGGCGCTGTCGTGGACGCTCCCGGCGGCAAGAGGATCGTCGTGGCGCGCATTTCGGCGACCGAGGTCAAGGCGTACGACGCGTCGTGCCCGCATCAGGGTTCGATGGTCGGAGAACCGTCCGGCGGCACCATCACGTGTCCTTCGCACGGCAGCCAGTTCGCCGCCGCCGACGGCGCGGTGAAGAAGGGGCCGGCGACGACCGGACTGAAGGTCGTCGCGGTGAAGGTCGACGGCGACCAGGTGGTCCTGACCTGACCCTTTCTGTTTTTGTCAGACCCCGTCGATAGTCTTGACGGCGTGGCAGATCCCTCGACGTACCGCCCCGCGGTGGGCACGATTCCTGAGGCTCCCGGCGTCTACAAGTTCCGCGACGCCGGTGGCCGGGTCGTGTACGTCGGCAAGGCGAAGAGCTTGCGCAGCAGGCTGAACTCGTACTTCGCCGACCTGGCCGGGTTGCACCCGCGCACCCGCCAGATGGTGACGACGGCGGCCTCCGTCGAGTGGACGGTCGTCTCCACCGAGGTCGAGGCGCTGCAGCTCGAGTACAACTGGATCAAGGAGTTCGACCCGCGCTTCAACGTCCGGTATCGCGACGACAAGTCGTATCCGATGCTGGCCGTGACGTTGCACGAGGAATACCCGCGGCTGCACATGTATCGCGGCCCGCGCAAGAAGGGCGTGCGTTATTTCGGCCCGTTCGCGCACGCCTGGGCCATTCGCGAGACGCTGGACCTGTTGTTGCGCGTCTTTCCGGCGCGGACGTGCGCGGCGGGCGTTTTCAAGCGCCACAACCAAATCGGCCGCCCGTGCCTGCTCGGTTACATCGACAAGTGCTCGGCGCCGTGCGTGGGCAAGGTGTCGGCGGACGAACACCGCGACATCGTGCTGGACTTCTGCGACTTCCTGGCGGGCAAGACGGACAACATGATCCGCCGCCTCGAACGTGAGATGCTGGCCGCGTCCGAAGAGCTGGAGTTCGAACGCGCGGCGCGCCTGCGCGACGATCTGGGTGCGTTGCGCCGCGCGATGGAGAAGCAGGCCGTCGTGCTGGGCGACGGCACGGACGCCGACGTGATGGCGTTCGCCCAAGATGAGCTGGAAGTCTCGGTGCAGGTCTTCCACGTCCGCGGCGGCCGGGTGCGCGGCCAGCGCGGCTGGGTCCTCGACAAGGTGGAGGCCGTCGACGACGCCGCCATCGTCGACCAGTTCATCATGCAGTTCTACGGCGACGAAACCGAGAACACCCCGCGCGAGGTCCTGGTGCCGGTGCTGCCGGACGACGCTCCCGCCCTGGAGGACCTGCTCTCCGAACAACGGGGCTCACGCGTCGCTCTGCGTGTCCCACAGCGGGGCGACAAGCGCGCGCTGATGGAAACGGTGGCGCGCAACGCCTCCGAGGCCTTCGCGCAGCACAAGCTCCAGCGGGCGGGCGACCTCACCGCGCGCTCGGCGGCGTTGCAGGAGATCCAGGACGCGCTGGCCCTCGACACCGCCCCGCTGCGCATCGAGTGCGTCGACATCAGCCACGTCCAGGGCACCGACGTGGTGGCCTCCCTGGTCGTCTTCGAGGACGGCCTCGCCCGCAAGTCCGAATACCGCCGCTTCGCCCTCCGCGAAGCCGCGACGGAAGGCGACGTCGCCTCCATCGCCGAGGTGGTCCGCCGCCGCTTCCAGGCCATGCTCCGGGAGACCGCCTCGGGCGGCCCCAACCCGGGCATCGACCCGGACACCGGCAAGCCCCGCAAGTTCGCCTACCCGCCCAACCTCCTGGTGGTGGACGGCGCGGGCCCCCAGGCCGCGGCGGCGTCGGACGTCCTGGCAGAGCTGGGCATCACCGACGTGGCCGTGGTGGGCCTCGCGAAGCGCCTGGAAGAAATCTGGGTCCCGGGCGAACAGGACCCGGTGATCCTCCCGCGCAACAGCAACGGCCTCTACCTCCTGCAACGAGTCCGCGACGAGGCCCACCGCTTCGCCATCGCCTACCACCGCCAGAAGCGCTCCAAGCGCATGACCACCTCGGAACTCGACGAGGTCCCGGGCCTCGGCGAAACCCGCAAAGCCGCCCTCCTCAAGCACTTCGGCTCGGTCAAGAAACTCCGCCAGGCCACAGTGGACGAGATCAGCGACGTCCCCGGCGTGGGCCGCCGGACAGCGGAAGCCGTGGTGGCCACCCTCGCCTCCGCGGCGGGAAAGCCCTAGATGCCCACCCTCCACCAAGCCCTGACCGAAGGCTCCCCGCGCCGCCTGCCCGCCGAGGCCGAGGAGTTGCTGACCGACCTCCACGCCCCACCCCGCCTGGCCGCGCACCTGCGAGCAGTCCACGACGTGGCCTGCGAACTCCTGACCTGGCTGACCGAACACCACCCGTCGCTGACCGTGGACCAGGAGGCCGTTCGGTACGGAGCAGCCACTCACGACATAGGAAAGGTGTTGCACCCCAACGAGTTGTCGGGCCCGGGCTCCGACCACGAGCCGGCGGGCCACACCCTGCTGCTCTCCAGGGGCGTGCCACCACACCTGGCCCGCTTCGCCGGCACCCACGGCTCCTGGACGGCTGACGGCATCACCCTGGAAGACCTCCTGGTCAGCCTGGCCGACAAGGTGTGGAAGGCAAAACGAGTCCCAGACCTGGAACAACGGGTGACCGACCACCTGGCCACCGCCGGCGGCCAAGAACCGTGGGAGGTCTACCTGGCGCTGGACGACGAGCTGAACCGCATAGCGGAGTCGGCCGACGCCCGCCTGGCCTTCCAGTCGAGCTACCCGACAACGCCGTGACCGCCGCCGCACCGCACCCCGCCGCCCGGCCCGCACTCCCAAGCCGTGCCGCGTGGTTCCCTCCAGCACCGCTGCTGTCCGCCGAACCCTCTCCACTCGCCGAACCGCATGAGCCGGCCGGACCCGGTGCGGCAGCCTCACCCGCCGCCGGCACCGCACTCGCATCACCTGCCGCACCCGTCACGCCCGCCCTGCGCGCCCCCACCGAGCGGCGCGAGGATCGTGACCGCGGCCACGCCACGCCCACCCCAACTGCCGAACCTGCCGCACGCGCGGCTCGTTCCAGTGGAGACTCACCACCGGGCCCGACCACCGTGCGCGGCCCGACCACAGAGCTAGTGGCGTGACCCAGAACGTTGGCGAGGTAATCCACGCTCAGCAGGGCGCCTCGTGGCGGCACCACGACGCACCCGTCTGACCGCGCATTCCCCCGGCAACGTTCCGAGCCACGCCACTAGGCCCACCAAGAGCGCATCAAGCGCGCTCATGAACAGGTAACGGAGTCGTAGTCGTGAACGCGGAGAAGTCCGGCATCGAAGTCGCCGTGGTGACCGGGCTGTCCGGTGCGGGCCGCAGCACCGCGGCCAAGTGCCTGGAGGACCTCGGCTGGTTCGTCGTCGACAACCTGCCCCCGGAACTCATCGCCACCATGGTGGAGCTCGGCGCCCAGGCGCGCGGGGCCATCACGAGGGTCGCTGTCGTCATGGACGTGCGCAGCCGCGCGTTCACCGAGGACCTGGCCTCCATCATCAAGGACCTGGACGCACGCGGGTACAAGCCGCGCGTGCTGTTCCTCGAAGCCACCGACGACGTGCTGATCCGCCGGTTCGAGGCGGTGCGGCGCGGTCACCCCATGCAGGGGGACGGGCGGCTGCAGGACGGCATCGAGGCCGAGCGGATCCTGCTCACGCCGCTCAAGCAGGAAGCCGACCTGGTGCTGGACACGTCAGCGCTGTCCATCCACCAGTTGCGGGCCAAGATCGAGGACACGTTCGGCACGGAGGCGGCGTCGAGGACGCGGGTCACGGTGCTGAGCTTCGGGTACAAGTACGGGCTGCCGATGGACGCCGACCTCGTCATGGACGTGCGGTTCCTGCCCAACCCGTTCTGGATCCCGGAGCTGCGCGAGCAGACGGGTCTCGATGGTGAGGTGCGCAACTACGTGCTGTCGCAGGAGGGCGCTGACGAGTTCCTTGATCGGTACCACGAACTGCTCCGGCTCATCGGGGCCGGGTACCGGCGTGAGGGCAAGCGCTACCTGACGCTCGCGATCGGCTGCACCGGCGGCAAGCACCGCAGTGTGGCCCTGAGCGAAGAGCTGGCCGCGAGGCTGGCTAGCGAGGACGGCATGGCTGTCAAGGTCGTGCACAGGGATCTGGGACGCGAGTGACGAAGTTGAAAGCTGTTGCTTTGGGTGGCGGGCACGGGCTGCACGCGACGCTGACCGCGCTGAAGCGGGTCACCGACGACGTGACGGCCGTGGTGACCGTCGCGGACGACGGGGGCTCGTCGGGGCGGCTGCGCAGGGAGCTCAGCGACCTGCTGCCGCCGGGCGACCTGCGCAAGGCCATGGCGGCGCTGGCCGGGGACGACGAGGCCAGCCGGCTGTGGACGTCCCTGTTCAAGCACCGTTTCGGCGGCACGGGGGCCCTCGCCGGTCATGCGGTCGGCAACCTGGTGATCGCCGGGCTGCTGGAGCAGCTCGGCGATCCCGTCGCCGTGCTCGACCTCACGAGCAGGCTGCTCGGCGTCAAGGGGCGCGTGCTGCCCATGTCGAACGACCCGCTCGACATCGAGGCCGACGTCACAGGCCTCGACGAGGACGTGACGGACGTGCGGCGCATCCGGGGGCAGGTCGCCATCGCGACCACGCCGGGGCTCGTGCAGCGCATCCGGTTGACTGCCCCGAACGGGCGACCTGCCGGCTGTCCGGAAGCAGTACAGGCTGTACTTGACGCGGATCTTGTGTTACTCGGCCCCGGATCATGGTTCACCAGCGTGTTGCCGCACCTGCTGGTGCCCGAACTGCACGACGCGCTCGTGCGCACAGAGGCCAAGAAGGTCCTTGTGCTCAATCTCGTCCCCCAACCGGGTGAAACTGCTGGTTTCTCTCCGGAGCGGCATTTGGACGTAGTCTGCGAGCACGCACCCGAGCTGAAGGTGGACGCGGTGATCGCCGACGTCGACTCGGTCCCGACCCCGGACCGGTTGACGCGAGCCGCCTCGGCACTGGGTGCGCGGACGCATCTGGCGAAGATCGCCGCACCGGACGCCGCGGAACGGCATGATCCGGAGGCGCTTGCCGGTTGCCTGAGGCAGGTGGTCGAGGAGACCGGAGTGGGAGGGACGAGCCCGTGGCGATGACGTCGGCGGTCAAGGACGAGCTGAGCAGGCTCGCGGTATCCAAGACCTGTTGCCGCCGCGCGGAGGTGTCCTCGCTGCTCAGGTTCGCCGGCGGCCTGCACATCGTGTCCGGCAGGGTCGTCGTCGAGGCCGAGCTCGACCTCGGATCCGCGGCCCGCAGGCTGCTCAAGGAGATCCAGGCGCTCTACGGCCACCACGCCGAGGTGTTCACGATCCAGTCCAACGGCCTGCGCAAGGGCACCCGGTACGTCGTCCGCGTGGTCAAGGACGGCGAGGGTCTCGCCCGGCAGACCGGTCTGCTCGACCCGCGAGGCCGTCCCGTGCGCGGCCTGCCCGCGCCGGTCGTGAGCGGGGGAGTGTGCGACGCCGAGGCGGCGTGGCGCGGAGCGTTCCTCGCGCACGGCTCGCTGACCGAACCCGGCCGCAGCTCGTCGCTGGAGATCACCTGCCCCGGTCCCGAGGCCGCGCTGGCGCTGGTCGGAGCTGCCCGCCGCATGGGCATCTCGTCCAAGTCGCGCGAGGTCCGCGGGGCCGAACGCGTGGTGATAAGGGACGGCGACGCCATCGGCGCGATGCTGACCAAGCTCGGCGCGCACGACAGCGTGATGGCCTGGGAAGAACGCCGGATGCGCCGCGAGGTGCGTGCCACGGCGAACAGGCTCGCGAACTTCGACGACGCCAACCTGCGCCGTTCGGCCCGCGCGGCCGTCGCGGCGGCCGCACGGGTGGCGCGCGCGTTGGAGATCCTCGGCCCGGAGGCGCCGGACCACCTGGCCGCCGCCGGCCAGCTGCGGCTCGCGCACCGCCAGGCGTCCCTGGAGGAGCTCGGCCAGCTGTCCGACCCGCAGATGACCAAGGACGCGGTGGCAGGCCGTATAAGGCGTCTCCTGGCGATGGCCGACAAGCGCGCGAAGGACCTCGGACTGCCGGACACGGAGTCCGCCGTCACGGCGGAAATGCTCGAAGCAGAGGTGTGAGCAGGCGGCGGAGCTGAGGGTTGGGCGTCTGCCGGTCGGCCCAGTCCCGCCCAGCAGAGGCCTAAGGCGTCTGCCGCCCCGCCCACACGGCGAGCTGGGCGCGCGAACGCAACCCCAGCTTCGACCGGGCGTGCGTGACGTGCCGGGCGACGGTGTGCGGTGAGATGCCGAGCCGTTGCCCGATCTGCCGGTTCGTCAGCCCCTCCGCCACCAGCGTCGCGACGTGCAGCTCGCGCGCCGAGATCGCCCCGTCGGCGGGGTCCTCGGCGTGCGGCTGCGTGGTCAGGGCGTAGGAGATGGCCTGCGCCAACGACATCCGCTCGCCCGTCGACTCGGCCGCGCGCAGGCGGGTGGCGGAGATCCGGTCGCGACACACGGCCCGTGCGTCGTCCAGCAACGCCTGCCAGTACGGCTCTGCACGGAAGTCGAAGCGCGTGCGCACCACACCGGCAGACGTGAGCAACGAGAGAGCGCGTTCGTCGTCGGCCCCCACGCCTACAAGCCCCAACGCCAGTCCTTCGAGGTCGTAGAACTGGTCCATCGGGTGGTCGGCGCCGACCTCCAGGCTCTCCCGGAACAGGTCGACGGCCTCAACGAAGTCCTTGCGCGCCAACGCGATCGCGCCCGCCGTGTGCAGCACGGGGTTCAGCATGTGCGGCAGCCCGATCAGGCGGATCAACGTCAGCGCGTCCCGCACCAACGGCGCCGCGCGGTTCGGGAAACCGTGTTGCAGCAACGTCCAGCCGTACGAGTTCAACAGGATGGCGCGCGCGAGTTTGTCGTTGGAGTCGCGCAGCAGCGCAGAGGCCTCGTCGAACAACTCCCACGCACGCGAGGGGTCACCCGTGTGTGCTTCAGCGGACGCGAGCACCTCCAACGCACGCGCCGTGGTGCCAGGACGACGTGCATCAGCGCGTTCGATGGCCAACGACTCTTCGGCGAACCGCCGCGTCACGTGCCACCCGCCGCGCACGCGGTGATGCATCGCCGCGAGCACCGCCAGCACGCTCCGGTAGGCCGCGGGCATGGGGCGTGACAACGCCTGGTGCAGCAGCTCGGTCGGAGCACCCCGGGGCCCGCGCGGCGTCGAGGTCCAGGCCGTCGCGACGATCGTCAGCGCGTGCCGGGACCAGTCACCGGTCGACGCCGTGCGCTGCGCCGCCAGCTCCAGCAGCCCGACGTTGCGGTCCAGCAGCAGCGCCACGGCGGGCGCCGGGAAGAACGACGAGATCTCCGGCTCCACGAGCGAACACACCCACTCGACCACACGGTCGGCCACGAGAGAGACGTCGCCGTGCGCCACAGCGCGTTCACGGCAGTACAAGCGCACCGACTCGAGCTGACGGAACGTCGTGTGCCCGCCGACCCGGTCCACCACCAGCAACGACTTCTGCTCCAGCCCGGTCAGCAGCTCCAGCGCGTCCGGCACCCCGCACACCGCGCCGGCCACCCCGAGGTCGAACGGCACCCCGAGCACCGCGAGCCGCCGCGACGCCCCCTGCTCCTCCGGCGACAGCAGGTCGTAACTCCACCCGATCGCGGTGCGCAGCGTGCGATGACGGTCGTCGGCCGTGCGCGGGCCACCGGTCAGCAACGCCAGCCGGTCGCCCAGCCGGGCGAGGATGTCGGCGGGGGAGAGCACCGGGATGCGCCGCGCGGCCAGTTCGATCGCCAGCGGCATGCCGTCCAGCGACCGGCAGACGGCGACGACGTCGGCGACGTTCGCGGCGTCCACCTCGAACGACCGGTCCACCGAGATCGCCCGGTCGCGGAACAACGCCACCGCGTCGTGCTCCAGCTCCAGCTCGCCGACGGAGAAGACCTGCTCACCGGCCAGTCGCAACGGCTCGCGCGAGGTCACCAGCACGCGCAGCCGGGGACATCGGGCCAGCAGTTCCACGACCACGGCCGCGACCTGCGACAGCAGGTGCTCGCAGTTGTCCAGCACCAGCAACGGCCGCCGGTGCTGGTCGACCTCGGCGACCACCGCGTCGCGCGCCGACCCGTTCGGCAACGGGTGCGCGCCGACCGAGGCGAAGATCGCCTGCACCACGTCCGACGCGGACGCGAGCGGCGTCCACCACGTCTGATCAGCGCGTTTGCTCGCGTGCTGGATCGCGAGGCGCGTCTTGCCCGCACCGCCGGGGCCGACCAGGGAGACCAGCCGGTCCGCCTCGGTGCGGGCCAGCGCGGCCAGTTCCTCCCGCCTGCCCACGAAGCTGTCGAGCGGCGCGGGCACGAACGAGACCGCGCTGGTCGTCTCGATGCGCGCGGACGTGCGGGAGCGGTAGGCGCGTTGACGGCACGCGTTGGAGCAGTAGCGTCGACCCGCGGCCGCCTCCGTGAGAGGGTTTCCACACGTCACGCATGTGGCAGCGGCGGCCGTCATGACCCCTGACCGTACCGGGTGCGTAACGGCCTGTAACACCCGCTGTTTCGGGGTATTGAGCCTGCTCCGGAAGCGTGGACAGGATCCTGACATGACTGCCCGGACCAGAGCCGAGACCCCGCTCGTGCCGCCCCAGGACCGCCCCGTCGTCGACGAGTGGCTCGCACGGATCCAGGCCGTCGTCGGCCGCGATCCGAAGGACACCAGCCCGGAGGCTTGCCGGACCGCCGCGGAGGCGGCAGAGGAGTTGAGCGCCTACCTCTGGATGCTCCGCGCGCTGCGCCGCCGAACGGCCTAGTCAGGCCCACTTTTTCTGGCTCGATCAAGAGATACTCACTATCCCTGTGACCAGGGACGCAGTTCGGCAGATAGGGTGGGCTCGTTCCTGCCAAAGCTGAACGCAAGGAGTCAGTCGTGACGGTTCGTGTAGGTGTCAACGGTTTCGGTCGGATCGGGCGCAACTTCTTCCGCGCCGTGAGGGCCGGCGGCCACGACATCGAGATCGTCGCGTTCAACGACCTCGGTGACGTCGCCACCATGGCCCACCTGCTGAAGTACGACAGCATCCTCGGTCGCCTGGACGCCGACGTGCAGGTCACCGACGAGGGCATCTCCGTCGACGGCAAGGTCATCAAGGCCCTGGCCGAGCGCGACCCGGGCAAGCTGCCCTGGAAGGACCTCGGCGTCGACGTCGTCGTCGAGTCCACCGGCTTCTTCACCGACGCCACCAAGGCCCGCGCGCACGTCGACGAGGGCGGCGCCAAGAAGGTCATCATCTCCGCGCCGGCCAAGAACGAGGACCTGACGGTCGTCATCGGCGCCAACGAGGACAAGTTCGACGGTTCGCAGACGATCATCTCGAACGCGTCCTGCACCACGAACTGCCTCGCCCCGCTGGCCAAGGTGCTGCACGACAGCTTCGGCATCGAGCAGGGCCTCATGACCACGATCCACGCGTACACGCAGGACCAGAACCTGCAGGACGCGCCGCACAGCGACCTCCGCCGCGCCCGCGCCGCCGCGCTGAACATCGTCCCGACCTCCACGGGTGCCGCGAAGGCCATCGGCCTGGTCCTGCCGGAGCTCAAGGGCAAGCTCGACGGCTACGCGCTGCGCGTGCCGATCCCCACCGGCTCGGCCACCGACCTGACCGTCACGCTCAAGCGCGAGGTCACCGTCGACGAGATCAACGCTGCCTACAAGGCCGCCGCCGAGGGCCCGCTGGCCGGCATCCTCAAGTACTCGACCGACCCGATCGTGTCGGCCGACATCGTCACCGACCCGCACTCGTGCATCTACGACGCGCCGCTGACCAAGGTCATCGGCAACCAGGTCAAGGTCGTCGGCTGGTACGACAACGAGTGGGGCTACTCCAACCGCCTCGCGGACCTGGTCAAGCTCGTCGCCTCCAAGATCTGAGTTCGGAGCGAGTGCGTTGAAGACTCTCAGCGACCTGCTCGCCGAGGGTGTCGCGGGTCGGCGCGTCCTGGTGCGCGCCGACCTCAACGTCCCCCTCGACGGAGACAAGATCACCGACGACGGCCGCGTGCGCGCGTCGGTGCCGACGATCAAGGCATTGGCCGACGCCGGTGCCCGCGTGATCGTCACCGCTCACCTCGGCCGCCCCAAGGGCGAGCCGGACCCCAAGTTCTCGCTGGCCCCGGCCGCCGCTCGCCTCGGTGAGCTGCTCGGCACGGAGGTCGCGCTGGCGTCCGACCTCGTCGGCCCGTCCGCCACGTCCGTGGTCGGCGCGCTCACCGACGGTGGCGTCGTGATGCTGGAGAACGTCCGCTTCGACGCCCGCGAGACCTCGAAGGTCGACGCGGAGCGCGCGGAGCTGGCCGACGAGCTGGCCTCGTTCGCCGACGCGTTCGTGTCCGACGGCTTCGGTGTCGTGCACCGCAAGCAGGCCTCGGTCTACGACGTGGCGCAGAAGCTGCCCGCGTATGTCGGCGGTCTCGTCGACGCCGAGCTCGGGGTGCTGCGCAAGCTCACCGACGACCTGGAGCGCCCGTACGTCGTGGTGCTCGGCGGCGCGAAGGTGTCCGACAAGCTCGGCGTCATCGCGAACCTGCTGGCCAAGGTCGACCGGCTGCTCATCGGCGGCGGCATGGCGTACACGTTCCTCAAGGCCCAGGGCCACGAGGTCGGCACGTCGCTGCTGCAGGAGGACCAGCTCGACCAGGTCCGCGGCTTCCTGGCCGAGGCCGAGAAGCGCGGCGTCGAGCTCGTGCTGCCGGTCGACGTGCTGGTCACGGCCGAGTTCGGCAACGTCGAGCACGAGGTCGTCGCGACGTCCGCGATCCCCGCGGACAAGATGGGCCTCGACATCGGTCCCGAGTCGCGCGAGCTGTTCGCGTCGAAGCTCGCCGACGCGAAGACCGTGTTCTGGAACGGCCCGATGGGCGTGTTCGAGATCGAGACCTACGCCGGCGGCACCCGCGCCGTGGCCGAGGCCCTGGTCAAGTCCGAGGCGTTCACCGTCGTCGGTGGTGGCGACTCCGCCGCGGCCGTGCGCGCGCTGGGCCTGCCCGAGGACGGCTTCTCGCACATCTCCACCGGCGGCGGCGCGTCGCTCGAGTTCCTTGAGGGCAAGGAACTCCCCGGCATCAGCGTTTTGGAGTCCTGATGGCAGCCCGGCTCCCGCTCATCGCGGGCAACTGGAAGTTGAACCTCAACCACCTCGAGGCCATCGGCCTCGTGCAGAAGATCGCTTTCTCCCTCCCGGAGAAGTACTTCGCCAAGGTCGAGGTCGCGGTCCTCCCGCCGTTCGTCGACATCCGCAGCATCCAGACGCTGGTCGACGGCGACAAGCTGCTGCTCAAGTACGGCGCGCAGGACATCTCGCAGCACGACTCCGGCGCCTACACCGGTGAGGTGTCGGGCGGGATGCTCGCGAAGCTCGGCTGCCACTACGTGGTCGTCGGGCACTCCGAGCGCCGCGAGTACCACGGCGAGACGGACGCCATCGTCAACGCCAAGGTCAAGGCGGCGCTGAAGGTCGACGTCACCCCGATCTTCTGCTTCGGCGAGAAGCTCGACGTGCGCACGGCCGGCGGCCACCTGGAGCTGGTGCGCCAGCAGCTGGAGGACGGCCTCGCCGGTTTCTCCGCGGAGCAGGTCGCCAAGATCGTGTTCGCGTACGAGCCCGTGTGGGCGATCGGCACCGGCAAGACCGCGTCCTCCGCGGACGCCCAGGAGGTCTGCTCGGTGGTCCGCTCGTTCGTCGCGGAGAAGTACGGCGAGGAGACCGCGGCCGTCGTCCGCGTGCTCTACGGCGGTTCGGTGAAGTCGTCGAACATCGCCGAACTGATTGCGCAGAAGGACATCGACGGCGCTCTCGTCGGCGGTGCCAGCCTTCAGGCTGACGAATTCACCAAGCTGTGCGCTCTGGCTGCCGGCGGGCCTCTACCCTAAGTTGATCTGGATAAACCCATAACCCCACTGGTTGCACACGTTCGGCAGTCGAACAGGTACTCTATGGCGTCGGCTGCCTGACAGCGAGGAAGAAATGATCCTGTTCCTGCAGATCCTGTTGATCGTCTCCAGCGTCGTGCTGGTGCTGCTCGTGCTCTTGCACCGCGGGCGCGGCGGCGGTTTGTCCTCGCTGTTCGGCGGCGGTATGCAGTCGAGTCTGTCCGGTTCCTCCGTCGTCGAGAAGAACCTCGACCGCCTGACGCTGTTCGTCGGCGCGGTCTGGGTCATCGCCATCGTGGGCATCGGACTGCTGATCAAGCTGCCCGGCGCAGCCTGATCAACCGTTCAGCGGCAGAAGCCCTTCGGGGCTTGGGGTAATCCACTTGGTGGGGGTGTAACGGTCGATGTCAGGTGGTAACGCGATTCGCGGTACCCGCGTCGGCGCAGGCCCGATGGGCGAATCGGAGCGCGGCGAGTCCGCGCCCCGCCGTCGGGTGTCGTACTGGTGCGCGAACGGTCACGAGTCCCGGCCTTCCTTCGCGGTCGACGCGGAGATCCCGGAGAACTGGGACTGCCCGCGCTGCGGCCTCCCCGCAGGTCGTGACGAGCAGACGCCACCCGCGCCTCCGCGCAACGAGCCTTACAAGACGCACCTTGCGTACGTGAAGGAGCGGCGCTCCGATGCCGATGGTGAGGCGATCCTCGAAGAGGCGCTGGCCAAGCTCCGTCGGCAGCGGGAAGAGCCGTAAGTCTGGTTCGTAGGTGTACAACGCGAAAGGCCCCCTCATCCTGCGGAGAGGGGGCCTTTCGCGTGGGCTTGCCGGGTCCGTCGCCAGTGCGGTGGTTGCGTTGGGGTGCAGAGACTTTACCGAGCCGGGTCATTTCATCGCCGCTTCGCGACGATAGAGATCGGGGCTTGACTTCGGGGCCCTTGCGAGGCGCTGGTCGGCCGGAAAAGGCCGGGCTGAAAAGCGCCCGGCCGATCCGCGAGGGGTAGCACCTCGCACCCAAAGTCAAGCCCCGATCTCTTCGCGTGCGTGGCTGAGTTGGGTCTGTACGTCACCACACCGCTTTGACGATGCGCGCGCTCGTTCGGGCTCGCCTTCGGCTTCGCGTGCCGGTGCCTTGGTCAGCGCCTGAGGCCGGAGAACTGGCGGCGGAGCATGGCGGCACCCACCAGCAGGAAGAAGAGCAGGACGACGAGGGTGCTGGTCGTGCCGCCCGACGAGCTGGAGAGGGTGACGTCGACGTTGCCCACCAGGACGATGCCGCATTCCGCGCGGACCTTGTGGCGGCCCGGTTCGATGCTCGCGAACTTCACCGGCGAGGAGAAGGCGCCGCTGTCGTCGGCCGTCGTCTTGCCCACGTCCTGACCGAGGGACTTCAGCGTGACGTTGGCGCCCTTCGGGCAGCCGGTGCCGGTGGCGGTCAGGTCGTCGCCTGGCTGGATGTTGTCCTTGTCGAGGACCAGGACGCCGTCACCGGGGCCCGTGAAGGCGTCGGTGGTGGAGGTGGAGGGCGACGACGAGTCCGTGGTGGTGGTCGTGGTCGTCGTGGTGGTGGTCGGCGGGGTCGTGGTGGTGATGACCGGGGGCTTGGTCGTCACGGGCGGGTTCGTCACCGGCGGGTTGGTGACCGGCGGCTTGGTCGTGACCACGGGCGGGGTCGTGGTGGTGACCGGCGGCGGGATGCGGACCGTGTAGTTGTTGGACGCCGAGCTCGCCTGGCACGAGGTCGGCTGCACGGTCACCCGGTGGCTGCCCTCCGTGGCGTTCCCCGGAACCGTTGCCGAACCGGAACCCGTCCCGTTGCTGCTGCCTGAGCCGCTGCCCACTACTGTCTTGCCGTCCCACAGGACCCGCACAGTGGGGAACTCGCACGTTCGGGGGAAGTAGATCCCCGTCCACGAGACCTTGAAGCCCGATCCCGGTGCGCCCACGTTCGGGCTCACCGTGAGCGCGGGGGGCTGCTGGGCCGTTGCCGGTGTGGCGCTCAGCACCGTAACACCGGCCGTAATGGCCACGAGTAAGCCTAAAGACCGCATTCCCTCTCCCCGGATCAGAACCTAAGGTGCGCTAGTGAGACGTCGCATGGCCGGTGCAGGTTTACTGCTGTTGTGCGGAATTATGCTGCTCCCTCCAGCGGCCTCGGCACAGGACGGGTCTGTGATCCTCGAGGCCGATGTGGACGGTAGGCCGGTTGGAGTAGGGACGCTGGTGCTGGACCCGGCGCAGACCGCCAAGGTGTCCATCACGGTCCGCAACAACACGAACACCGTGCAGCGCGTCAAGACCGTGCGGATCAGCGGGTCGGCGTTGGCGTTGACCTTCTTCTCTTACGACACAACGGTTCCGTTCGACGTGCCCGCCAGATCGTCGGAGACGCGGTCGTTCCCGATGGAGCCGACGGACCTCGGGGCGCAGGCGCTCGGGTTGTTGCCGGTCGAGTTCGAGGTCATCGACACGAGCCGGGAGACCATCGCGTCGGTCGAGACGACCGGGGACGTGCAGGGGTCGTTGTGGTCGGTCTACGGGGCGTTCGGGCTCGGGGTGCTCATCCTGACGGCGCTGTCGTGGGCGGGGGCGCTCATCGCGCTCGGGCGGCGGCGGTTGCCCGCGAACCGGTGGCAGCGGGCCATGCGGTTCCTGCCCGCCGGCATCGGGACGGGGCTCGTGGCGGTGATCTCGCTGTCGGTGTTGCGGCTGGTGGCGCCTTCGCCGACGGCCGAGATCCCGTTCATCGTGGGAGCGGCCGCCGCGGCGTTCGTGCTCGGGTACCTGACGCCGCATCCCGGTGAGCCCGGGCCGAAGTCCTATGTGGATCCCGATACCGTGAGGATTCAGCGGTGACTCTGTCCAGTGTGGTCGCTGCCCTGCCGCAGTACGCCGTCGGCGAGCAGATCGGCGAGGGCGGCATGGGCGTCGTCTACGGCGGTGTGCACCGGCAGCTCGGGCGGCCCGTGGCCATCAAGCGGTTGCCGCACGCGGTGGCGGAAGACCCCCGGATGAGTGAGCGGTTCGAGCACGAGGCCCGGCTGCTCGCGCGGCTCGACCACCCGCACATCGTGCCCGTGTACGACTACGTGCGGCAGCAGGGCGAGCACCTGCTCGTCATGGAACGGCTCGACGGCGGCACGGTGTGGTCGCGGTTCGCGAGCGACGGGCTGACGGCTCAGCAGTCGTGCGGGATCGTGCTGGCGGCGCTGTCCGGGCTGCATGCGGCGCACGCGGCCGGGGTGCTGCACCTCGACGTGAAGCCCAAGAACCTGCTCTTCACCTCGAACGGCCTGGTCAAGGTGGCGGACTTCGGCATCTCGCAGGTGGTGTCGGAGGGCGCGACGCTCGTGACGCACGGCGGCGCGGTGCTCGGCACGCCCGCCTACATCGCGCCCGAGCAGGCGATGGGCAACCCGCTGTCGCCCGCGGCGGACGTGTACGCGACCGGCACGATGCTCTACGAACTGCTGTGCGGCGACCTGCCGTTCGAACGCGGTGGCGGGCCCATCGCGATGATCCAGAAGCGGGTCTTCCAGGAGCCGCGGCCGTTGCCGAAGGTGCCGGAACCGCTCGCGGGCGTGGTCATGCGCAGCATCGCGCGCGAGCCGGAGGCGCGGTACCGCAACGCCGAGACGTTCGCGATCGACCTGGCGGCCGCGGCGGGCCACCTGTTCGGTCCGGACTGGCTCGTGCGGCTCAACATGCCCGTGCACCTCGCACCGCAGGTGTCGTCGTCTTCCACGCGTCCGTCGCTCAGGCCCGTGCCCGAACGTGACACCGTGACGCTCACGGGGCAGCGCATCAGGGCAACGCTGGTCGACCCCGTACCGGCCGCACGGCTGAGCGGCAGCAGCACGCTCGTGCCCGCGTCGGAGATGATCAAGCCGCCATCGACGCCGTGGGCGTTGTGGCTGGTGGCCGCCGTCGCGTTGATCGCGATGGCGATCGTGCCGTTCGTGGCGACCGGCACCCCGCCGAACACCACGATCACCACGGACCTCACCGGCCCGATCCAGGTCGAGGGCACCCAGCTGGTCGTCACGGCGGCCGGGATCCCGCTCGCGGACGTGACGCGCGGGACGGAGGGGTTCGAGCTGCCGGGCGCGGCGCGGTGGATCATCGGCGGTGTCGTGACGGCGAAGGTCGACGACAAGGAGCCGTTCCTGCTGGAGTCGAGCCAGACGCCGTGGCTGAGCCTCATGGGCACCGGGTCGGCGCTGCTGCTGCTCTTCACGTTCGCGTACCTGGAGTCGAACCTGCGGGCGTTGCGGCGCAGGCAGACGGGCGTGGCGGCGATCATCGCGTCGGTGCCGCTCGGCCTCGGGCTCGGGCTGTCGGTGTGGCTGCTCGTGTCGGTGCTGCTCAAGAACGAGCCGACGCTGTCGATCGCGCTCACCTGCGCGGTGCTCGGCGCGGCGGCGGCGCTCAGCGCGTCGCTCGCCTCTAAGCGCGTCTGACGGCCAGTTCGAACAGGTCCGCGAGCTCGCGGGCATAAGCGGAGACGTCGGTGTCCGGCCGGGTCATCAGCTCGGCCGGCGCCGCCTCCATCGCGGCCAGCACGGACACCGCCATCACGCGTGGCGCGAACTCCCGCAGCTCACCGGCCTGCTGGCCCTCGCGGAACATGTCCTCCAGCTCGGTCAGCGTGCGGGCGTTCTGCTCGTCCGCCCACGTCCGCGCGGCCTCGGCGTCCCGCGCGGCAGCCGCGATCTGGGCGATCGCGATCAGCTCCGCCGGGTGCTCGGCGCAGTAGACGACGAACCCCTCGACCAACGACCGCAGCGCGCTCACGTAGCCGTCGGCGTTCTCTGTGTGTGCGGTCAGCGCACGGTCCATCGAGTCGTGCACGGTCAGCATGACCTGCTTCATCAGTTCCCCGCGCTTGGCGAAGTGGTACGTGATGAGCCCCGGGCTGATGCCCGCACGCT
This sequence comes from Lentzea sp. NPDC058450, assembly GCF_042721395.1. NCBI lineage: Bacteria > Bacillati > Actinomycetota > Actinomycetes > Pseudonocardiales > Pseudonocardiaceae > Lentzea > Lentzea sp. NPDC058450. Next base: position 73,814 of record NZ_JBHXLO010000039.1, on the reverse strand, counting down.
GCGCGATCTGCACGAACGACGACTTCGCGTACCCGATCTCGGCGATCGTCGCGATGGTCGCGGCCACGATCTGACCGCGCCGGGCGTCCTCGATGAAGCTGCGCTTCTGGCCGCCCGGCCGATTTTCTGGTTGCATGAACAGCATCCTAGTTGCGTAACTAGTCCAGGGGGAACCATGATCAGTCGAAAGGTGTTCCTGCAGGCGGCGTTAGGTGCTGCGGCGCTGGCCAGTGTGGGTGGAACGGCCTCAGCGGCGCCCAAGAAGCGCGGCGGCGTCTGCTACGACACGGGCGTGCTGCACGCGGTGGGGGACCCGCTGAGCCGCGCGCGGTGGAGCCTTCCGCAGCTGGAACGGGAGATCGGCCTGATCGCCGACCTGCGCTGCCCGTCGATCACGGCGTTCGGCACGGACCTCGGCCGCCTCGCCGAGACGACGGACGTGGCGCTGCGCCGCGGCATCGAGGTGTTCGTGCAGCCACGCCTCTACGACCACCCGCAGGAGGAGATCCTGCAGCACATGGCCGAGGCGGCGCGCACGGCCGAACGGAAGCGGCGCGGTGGCAACGTCACGTTCGTGACCGGCTGCGAGCACTTCCTCTTCACGCCGGGCATCATCCCCGGCGACACGTTCCTGGACCGCATCGCGCACATCCCGTCGATCCCGGACAGCGAGTGGCCGCAGGTCATCAGGCGCTTCCGCGAGTTCATGGCGAAGGCCGTCGAGGTGACGCGCCGCGAGTTCCACGGCCGGATCACCTACGGCGCGGCGGCGGGCGCGGACGCCGAGTGGAACGACTGGTCGCTGTTCGACGTCGTCGGCCTCGACTACTACAACCACTTCGCGACGGACGCCGAGTACACCACCGACCTGGACAAATATCGGCGCTGGGGCAAGCCGCTGATGATCCTCGAGTACGGCTGCTGCACGTTCACCGGCGCCGCGGAGGCCGGCGGGATGGGCTGGGACATCGTCGACTGGTTCGCCGACCCGCCCGTGATCAAGCCCGGCTTCGAGCGGAACGAACGCGAGCAGGCCGACCACGTCGCCCGCATGCTGCGCGTGTTCGCCGCGCAGCCGGACGTCGAGGGATCGCACCTGTACTCGGTCATCTCACCGGACTCGCCGCACCACCCGACATGTCGCGATCGCGACTACGACATGGCGGCGTACAGCCTGTTCCGCACGATCCGCGAGCGCTTCGACGACGACAACTCGCCGTACCGCCTGGAGCCCAAGAAGTCGTACCACGCCTTCCAGCGCTTCAATCGGTGACGACGCGTTCCCTCGGGAACGTGGCCGACACCAGGAAGCCGCCGTCCTCGGTCGGTCCCGCCGAGAACTCGCCGCCGAGCAACGTGGCGCGTTCGCGCAGGCCGACCAGGCCGTGGCCTCCGCTGGGCAACGTCGACGACGGGCTGGACGCGGCGGTGTTGCGCACCTCGACCAGCACGTTGTCGTCGTACTGGGCGTCGATGAACACCGTCGCGCTGGCGCCCACGGCGTGCTTGCGGATGTTGGTCAGGGCCTCCTGCACCGTCCGGTAGACAGCGCCGGACACCGGTGCGGGCAGGTCCTCGACCGGCCCCTTGAGCTGCACGGACACCTCGAAACCGGCGTCCGCGGCCAGGTCGGACAGCTCGTCCACGCCCGGCTGGTTGCCGTCCGTGGTGCGGAGGACGGACACGAGCTGACGGAGTTCGTCGAGCGTGCGTGTGGAGAGCGTGCGGATGGTGCCGGCGACCTGCTTGTGCTCGGCGTCGACCACGGCCATGCGCAACGCACCGGCCTGCATCGCGATCAGGCTCACCTGGTGCGACACGACGTCGTGCATCTCGCGCGCGAGCTTTGCCCGTTCGTCCGCACGAATCGCGTGCGCGTGGAGTACGCGCTCTCTCTCGCGGGACTCGGCGAGTTCGGAGATGCGATCCGACAGTTCCTGCCGTGCGTGCACGAGCAGGCCGATCGCGATCGGCAGGCCCGCCACCAGGAAGCCGTAGATGGCCGAGTGGAAGTGGCCGGACGCGGGCCGGTCGATGAGCTCCTGGAACGGCCAGGCGACGAACCGGCACAGCCACACCAGCGCGGCCGCGAGACCCGTCTGCCAGCCGCCGATGTACCGGCGCGCGACCGTGTACAGGGCGATCATCGCGGCGAGCTGCGACCAGCCGACGAAGAAGCCGGGGATGGTCAGCACGAGCGTGAGGAACGGGAACCGGCGGCGCAGCACCAGCGCGCCGACCGCGACCCAGTTCAGCCACACCTGGTAGCTCTCGATCGGCGGGAGGTCCGTGATCGGATCGGCCTCGAGCCACAGTGCGTACAGCCAGACGTCGAGGACGGCGAAGAAGATCAACGCCAGGTCCGCGAGCACCTGCCGGTAGTCGCCACGGAACGGCCAGCGCGAGCCGGCCGCCCTCTCCTCCGGCCGTCTGGCCGGGAGCAGCGTCGTGGTCAGGATCCGACCTCCCCTGTGAGCCTTCCGATCCTCACCGTACTGCGCGTATGCGGCGGATGGCATTGGCTGCCCCTTTACCCCGACCTGCCCCGTCATGGGGGTAAGACGCCGCTACACGCGAATCTGTACGGCTATCGGCTCACATATGTGCTACCGCACACGCTCGTGCGAGCGCGTGCGGTAGTCACTGCACTACAGAGGGCCTACGGGCACGTCTTCCAGCTGAACTGGTAGGTCGTGTCGATCGCACCGTCCGTGGAGTCCATCGAGACGAAACTCGTCGTCGTGGCGGTGTTGGACGAGCCGGGGTAGACGCGGAGCTCGGTGTTGATGTTGAAGTTCCGCTTCTCGCCGCACGGGGAGTAGACGATCGCGGCGACCTCGGTCTGGTCGGTGGCCTGCCAGTCGTCGCTGTGCGGGCCGTTGTAGCGGTGCTGTGCGGAGTCGTTCTGCGACATGCCCTGGAAGTAGTAGTTGGCCTTCTGGATGGCGTACGCACCGCGTTCTAGGTGCGCGAACCCTCTGTAGTCGGCCTGGGCGATGCCGTAGGTGAAGCCCTGCGGCACGTTGACGCGCAGGTTGAGCTGGCAGTTCTTGCGGAAGTCGGTCGGCCGTGCGCCGACGCCGACCTGGGCCAGGTAGTCGCTGTAGGTGACGGTGAAGGCCTTGTTGTCCTCGGACACCGCGACGGCCGCCGTGCCCGCCGGGCAGCCGGAGCCGTTGACCGTGACGATGTCGATCGTGATGTGGTCGGGCGGCGGCGTCTCGTTGGGAGAGCCGGGCGGGATGATGATGGCCGAGGCCAGCAGGGCAGCGGCAACCGCGTTGAGCATGAGGCACCTTTCCAAACGCGTCTCGCAGGGAGGGGTGGCGGCGGTTGGACTTCGGTGGCGGCGGCCTTTATTGGTGAAGAATCAGCAGCGCTTCCAGCTGAAGTGATGCAGCGTGCGCACTTCTCCGCGCTGGTAGTCCATCGTCATGAAACTGTTTGTATTGGCGTCCGAGGTACCCTTGTCGACGCGCAGGGAGCTGTTGACGTTGAGATTCTTCTGCTCGCCGCACGGGGACCAGACGATCTCGGAGAACTCGGTTCGATGGGTGATCGACCAGTTGTCGTCGAACGGCCCGTTGAACGTGTGCTTCCACGTCGTGGTGGCCGATTGACCCTGGAAGTAGTAATTCACCGACTGGTAGCCGACCGCGCCGGGCTTGATGTACCCGTAGCCGCCGTAGGTCGCTTCCGCGATGCCGTAGGAGAACCCCTGCGGGACGTTGATCTGCAGGGTGAGCTGGCAGTTCTTCCGGAAGTCGGTGGCAGGAGCGCCCTTGCCGGCCTGGGCGAGGTAGTCGCTGTAGATCACCCAGAACGAGGTGTTGTCCGGTGCCACGATGACTTCTGCGGTGCCCTGCTTGCACCCGGAACCGTTCACCGTCACCACGTCGATCGTCACGCGCTCCGAAGGAATCGTCGCGGCGTGTGCGGGTGCTGACGACAATGTGAACAGCACGGCCAGAGCGGCTGCTGCCGTCGCTTTACGCATGAAGTTGGCCTTTCCTGGTGCCTCTTTCTCAGCGTGGAGCGGCAGCGGTGCCGCGAAGGTTAGCGCAGACCCTCAACCAATGGTGTGACCCAAATGGCCCAGATCACACTGATGGAGCAGTTCGTGAAGAATTACCAAAAATAGACGGTGACCTGGTGCTGAGGGAACCGATAAGTTCCGGCATACTTGCCCGCATGTCGCTGGCTGGGCTGGTGCTCGTGGTCGAGGACGAGGACCCCGTGCGGAGGTACACCGTGAGCCTGCTCGAGGAGCTGGGCTTCGCCGTGCTGCAGGCGAGTGACGGCACAGAGGCGATCGCGATCCTGCGCGAACGGTCCGCCGACGTGTGCGCGATGCTGCTCGACCACAGCATGCCGGGCCTGTCCGGCGAGGAGGTCCTCGCCGAGCTCGAACGCGAGGGCCTGACCGTGCCGGTGGTGCTGACGAGCGGGTACGACCGCACCTCGCTCGAGCGCCGGTTCGCCGGGCACGAGATCGCGGGCTACCTGCAGAAGCCGTTCCGGATCGAGACGCTCGACGAGACCGTGCGCGTCGCCGTGGCCAAGCGCGCGCAGGCCTCCTGAGGGTTCAGTCGGCGAGCACCTGCCGGACGCGTTCGAGCAGGTCGGACTCCACGTACGGCTTGGTGATCAGCACCTCGTCGTCGAGGACCTCGTCGGTCGTGTAGCCCGACATGTAGATCACCGCCGGGGCCGCGCCGGTCGAGCGCAGCAGCCTGACCAGCTCGGGGCCGCCCATCTTCGGCATCACCACGTCGGTCAGCACCAGGTCGATCGTGCTGCGGTACGCGGTGGCGAGCTGCAACGCCTCCTGGCCGTCGCCCGCCTCGATCACCGCGTAGCCCGCGGTCTCCAGCGAACGCTTCGTCATGACCCGCACCTGCGCGTCGTCCTCGACGAGCAGCACGGTGCCGACACCCTGGTGTGTGGTGGTGCGGCGCGCGCACGGCGCTTCGGGGGTGTCTGCGCGTTGCAGCGGCACGGGCAGATAGACCTCCACGGTCGTGCCCTCGCCCGGTGCGCTGATGAGTTCGATCTGGCCACCGGACTGCTGCACGATGCCGAACACCGTGGACAGGCCGAGGCCGGTGCCCTTGCCGACCGGTTTGGTCGTGAAGTACGGCTCGAACACCTGCGCCTGCACGTCCGGGTCCATGCCGCCGCCGGTGTCCTGGACGCTCAGCACGACGTACTCGCCGGGCCGGACGCCGACGATCCGGCCGGAGTCCTGGCTGCCGAGCCGCCGGTCCTCGATCGCGATCGTCAGGATGCCGCCGTCGGGCATGGCGTCGCGGGAGTTGACCGCGAGGTTGAACAGGATCTGCTCGACCTGGCCCGCGTCCGCCCAGACGTGCGCGACGCCGTCCGGCAGCTGCATGTCCAGCTCGATCTGGTCGCCGACGAGCGTGCGCAGCATCGAGTGGACCTTGGTGAGGTTCTCCTTGAGGTCCAGCGACTCCGGGTGCAGGACCTGCTGGCGGGTGAACGCGAGCAGCTGGCGAGTGAGGTTCGCGGCGCGTTCGCCGGCGTGCCTGATGTCCTCGATGGCCGTGCGCCGCGGATCGTCCTGAAGGGTGCGTCGCAGCAGCATCTCGCTGTTGCCGTTCACGACCGTGAGGATGTTGTTGAAGTCGTGCGCGATGCCACCGGTCAACCGTCCGATGGCCTCCATCTTCTGGGCGTGCCGCAGCTGCGCTTCCGTCTCGCCGACGCGTTCTTCGAGCCGCGCGCGTGCGTCCTTCAGCTCTTGCATCAGACGGATCGTGCGCAACGCACTGCTGAGTTGTTGTTGCACGGCCTCGTAGATCCAGCCGGGCTCGGGGCCCTCCTCGAAGATCACGTACCCGAGGTGGTCCTCGTCGGTGTAGAGCGGGGCCACGAGGGCGCTGAACGGCTCGTCGCGGCGGAACGGGTACGGCGTGAGGTTGATCGTGGGGAACGGGGTGGTCGGCGGCCTCTTGAGCTCGCCGTTCTCGTACCGCACGAGCACACGGGCCGTGCCGGGCGTGTCGTACGACATGACGTGACAGCCGGGGATGGCGAGGCGGGGGAGTTCCTCCGCGAGCGCGGTCGTCAGCTCGTAGACGTCCCTCGACGCGATGAGCCGTTGTCCGGTCTCACGCACCGTCTGGTCGTGACGCTCGTGCGACAGGTATTTGAAGCGTGCGTCCGTGGCGAACGCATCGCCCAGAAGCAACTGCACGCGCAACCACAGGTCGTTGATGATGGTGGCGTCACTGATGCGTGCCGTCACGAACCTGTGGAGGTCGAACAGCGGCGGCCACCACTGCGCCGGTTCGCACCCGGCGCGCGCGCTCCAGCGGATGTACTCGGCCAGCAGCTTGAGGAACTCGGCGCCTTCGACCTCGCCCCGGCCGGCGGCCATCAGCTCGACGACCAGCTGCTCGGCCCAGCCGTCCGGCAGCTTCTCGCCGGGCGGGCCGAGGGAGTCGCGCAGGTGGTCGGCCACGGTGGACGCGGTCGCCGACTCGTTGATGCTCAGCCGGTCGTGCGCGGGCGAGTGGTCACCGAGCCCGGCGGGCAGGCAGCCGCAGCTGCGGCGCACGATGAGTTCGGTCGGCATGGTCTGGCGCTGGCGCGTCGGTTCGCCCCGCACGAGCGCCACCGCGAGCTCGGCGGCCCGGATGCCCATCTCGTGGAACGGCGCTCTGACCGTGGTGAAAGCAGGGGTCGCGGCGTCGATGTTGACCTCGCGCTGCACCCGTGACGCGGGGCCGCCCGTGCTGTAGCCGAGGTCGTGCGTCCGGACGTTCGTGTGGTTGTCGTAGCCGACGACCGCGATGTCCTCCGGCGTGCGGAAGCCGAGCTTCTCCAGCACCGACACGACACCGATCGCGTAGTCGTCGTTCGCGGCGGCGATGGCGTCCGGCGGTTCCGGGGTGGTCGCGAGCATCCTCCGCACGGCCTCGGCGGCGCGGGTCGGTTCCCAGATGAACGATCCCGGCATCGTCACGAGCGACGGGTCGAACCGGATCCCGTGGTTGCGCAACGAATCCGCGTACCCGAGGAACCTCTCTCGTGCGCCCGCATGTGTTTGCGGCCCTCGGACGAACGCGATGCGCCGTTTGCCGTGCACCTCGATGAGGTGGTCCACGGCCTGACGCATGCCATCGCGGTTGTCCATCAAAATGGTTGGCCACTGGGCAAGGCTGGTTTCTACGCTCACGATGGGCATGGGCGCGTACTGCTTGACGTACTCCTCCATGCCGTCGGACCCGATGAGCTGCCCCACGCGCGTAGTCCACACCACGAGCGCATCGATGCGGTTCGGCGAAACGAGGTCGTAGACCGTGTTCGCCCGACGCTTGAGCGGGTCCGGATGCTCCAGTTCGCTGCCCACAAAACACACGAGGTCACACCCGAGCCGTTGAGCGCCGCCACTGACACCACGCCACTGCTCGCCCGCGAGCTCGATCAGCGGGCCAGCGGTGATCATCCCGATGGTGGGACGTCGCTTCGCACTGCCGTTTGCCACAAAACCCCCGCTACTCAACGCGATTGGGGATGATACGCGTTGTCGGGGGGAATGCCTGCCGCGTTACCAGGGGGATTGGTGAACCTTGAACTGGAGGGCCTGGCGTCGAACCCCGCGCTGCCCTCGTTCCTGCTGGACCGCCTGGTCCACGACGCCACCCTGGCCCCCGACCTGGCCGCCCGCGGCGACCTGACCGAGTCCCACGTGCGCACTTTGCTCTCGCACGGCTCGTCGTCCGTGGCGTACGTGTTGTTGTCCCGCCGCACGGTCGCGCCCGCCGACGTGCCACTGACCGACGAGGCAGTCGCCCTCGCCGTGACGTCCCACCCGGACGCCGACCCGTCCGTGGCCCGCGTGCTGGCCCACCACCCGGACGAGTCCGTTCGGGCAGAACTCCCGGAGTGGGCGGCCTCACTGCCCCAGGACGTGATCGCCCGCCTGGCCGCCGACACCCCACCAGTCGTCGCCGAACTGCTCCTCTTCCACGCCGTACCCGCATCCCTGGCTTCAGCGCTGAGCGACCACCCGTCTCCCGAAGTGCGCGCCGCCCTGGCCCGCAGCCCGCACACCCCCGCCGAAGTCCTCACGTCGCTGAGCCCGGAACCCCTGGCCCGCGAACTGGCCTCGAACCCGGCCACCCCACCGTCCCTGGCGGCAGACCTGCTGCCCTGGCACGCATCCCGCTACTACCTGGCCTCCCGCACCGACCTGCCGGAGTCCGCCTACGCCGCGCTGGCGTCGGAACTGGAACCGGGCATCCTCGCCAACCTCGCCGCGAACCCGGCCGTCCCGGTACCGATCCTGCGCTCCCTGGCCGAAACCCCGACCCTGCGCGGCGCCGTCCTGCACAACCCCGCGATCCCACTGGACCTGCTGGTGGAACTGGCCCCGGTGGCGCGAACCGGCGCGAACCTGGTGCCCCGCATCGAGTCCGCTACTCCTGCGGAACTGGAATCGCTGGCCGGCTCACCCGTCGAGCAGGTGCGGATGATGGTCGCCTCCGTGGTCGCCGGGCGTCCAGGTGTGGTGCTGGAGGACCTGGTGGCGAGGCACGGGCCGTGGCTGTACCCGAGGGCGGCCGCGAATCCTTTGTGCACACCGGAGTTGTTGCACCACATGGCTTCGCACGCGGATTCGGCGGCGACCTACCGTGCGGTGGCCCGGCATCCGGCCGCTGCTGGCGAGACGTTGTTGTTGTGCTTGGGGGATGCGCGGGCACGGCACTTCGCGGCGGCGCACCCGAACCTGCCCGAGGGCACGATCATGGAGCTGTTGGGGAGCGAGTTCACGGCCGGGGCCGCCGCGGCGAACCCGTCGTTGCCGTTGTACGCCATGGAACACCTGGTGGGTGGCGGCGGCTACACCGTGCTCATCGGCTAGCTGTACTGACCCGAGACGTTGCGAACGGTCCGACAGGTGATCGGATGACCTTGGAATCAGGGATGGCCTCCGGGTTCGGTGTGGATTGCGACATCTGCACCGGCCACCCAAGAGACCCTCGATCACTCACGCTAACGCACCACTGACCGAGTTGGGCCGGCTGCGCCTGGCTTGGGGTGTCGTCGACCTGAACCCGTCGACCGTGCATCGGGTCCTGCGCCGGGACCGGCTGGCCGGCTGCGGCGCCTGGACCCGAGCCAACGGCCAGTCGATCCGCCGCTACGAACACGCCGCCCCGGCGATCTTGCACACGTCGACATCAAGAAGCTGGGCAACATCCCCGTTGGCGGCGGCCACAAAGTCCACGGCCGGACGATCGGCACACGCAACAGCTCCGCCCACCGTGATCCAGCCCGGCCGCACACGAACAGCAGCCGCGCAGACCTCGGCCACAGCTACCTGCACAACGCCGTCGACGACCACAGCCGCCTGGCCTACGCCGAGATCCTCACCGACGAGACCAGGGAACCGCCACGCGTTCTGGTCCCGCGCGCAGACGTTCTTTCACACCAACGGGATCACCTAACGCATCCGGCCACGCCGGCCGCCAAACAATGGCAAAGTCGAATGCCCGCCCGCCGCGTTCCTAACGTCTCGGGTCAGTACAGCTAGCGCGTTCGGCTCAGTCCCACCACTTGATGAGGTTCGTCTGCTCCTTGCGGAGCTCGTACCCGTTGGCGGCGTAGAACTTCCGCGCGCCCACCCGGTTATGGCCTGTCACCAGCCGGACGCCACTCGCCCCGTCGGCCCGCGCCTACTCCTCGCCCGCGGCCAGCAGGGCTCTGCCGACACCCCTGCCCTGGTGCGCGGGCGCGGTGGCGAGGGTGATGAGGTTCTTCAGCGGGCGGTGGTAGGTGTTCTCGTAGTCGCTGAGCTGGATGTAGCCGCACACGACATCGACGTCCTCGGCCACCAGCAGTTTTATGTTGGGTGCCTTGATGATGCGGTCCAGTTGCGCCTGTGTGTCTGCCAGCGGGAAGTCGTAGGCCAGGGCCTCGCGGTTGATGCGGTGGATGGCCGGCGCGTCCTCGGCCCGCGCCTCGCGGATGTGCACGTGGTCCCCCCAATGCGGTTCGCCGTCCAGCCAACCACATTGGGCGGGACGGGCGACTCGGCTGGACACAAACGGGCGGGCGCTGACAGGCTCGTCCGCGCGAGGTGATGGCCCGTGCGCGCTGCCCGACGACGCTTCGACATCTCCGCCCTGACCGAGTTGCTGCTCGGCGTTCCCACGGTGCTGAGCAGCCTGCTGATCATCGCGCTCATCGGCAGGGCCGTGACGCCCCAGGCACTCTGGCTGCTGCCGGCCGTGTGGTTCGCCTCGGGGGCTGTCGTGTTCGTGCCGGCCGTCGACAAGGTGCTGGCTGTTCTCGCGCACCGGCTGAGGAAGCCGACCCGGACCGAGAGCGCTGTGCTGGAACCGATTCTCAACGAGGTGTGCGGGGCGGCGGGGGTGGAGCCGCGGCGGTACTGGTTGCGGGTGCAGAACTCCAAGGAGATCAACGCCATGGCGGTCGGCGGGCACGTGGTGGGGGTGTCGACGGCGGCCATGCAGTTGCCGCCCGACCAGTTGGAGGCCGTGCTGGCGCATGAGCTCGGGCACCACCTGGCCGGGCACACCAAGATCTCGTTGCTCCGGTGGTGGTACGAGCTGCCGGCGCGGATCACGATCGGTGCGGTGCTCATGGTCGGGCTGGGGATCTACGTGGCCGGCCACAAGCTGGGGACGCCCACCGCCAGAGTGGTGAGCGTCGTGCTGGTCCTCGCGCTTGCGGTGGCTGCTATCGCGATGAGTCCGTGGGTGTTGTTGGTGCCCGTTATCGCGCCGTTGATGGCGTTGCAGTCGCGGCGGGCCGAGTTGCACGCGGATCGCGTCGCGGCCGAGATGGGGTACGGGCCGTTGCTCTTGGAGGTGCTGCAACGGTGGGTCAGGCAAGGGCACGACCTGCACCGGGCGCGCGCCGGGCTGAGGGCGCGGATGCTGGCTTCGCATCCGTCGTGCGCGCAGCGGATCAGCCGGTTGCGCGGCAAATAGGAAAAGGCCCCGGCCGAAGCCGGGGCCTTGAACCGGGAAACCTCAAGCCAGGGAAGGCTTGAACAGGGCCGGAACCGCTGAGGCGGCTGACGTGTCCAGCAGCCACAGGGTGCGGCTACGGCCGACAGCGCCCGCCGCCGGCAACGCGACCTCGTCGGCGCCGTCGAGTGCCGACGCGACGGCTTCCGCCTTCGCCTCGCCGGTGGTCATCAGCCAGACCTCCTGGGCCGCGCGGACCGACGCCAGGGTCAGGGACACGCGGGTCGGCGGCGGCTTCGGGCAGTCGCGCACGGCCACGACCGTGCGCTCCTTCTCGTGCACCGCGGGGGAGTCCGGGAAGACCGAGGCCACGTGGCCCTCCTCGCCGACGCCCAGCATGCAGACGTCGAAGGCGGGCACGTCCTCGGTACCGGCCAGTGTTGCCAGCAACGCCGCGTAGGCCGAAGCGGCCGCCTCCGGGTCGTCGCCGTACTTGCCGTCCGACGGCTCCATCACGTGCACGCGGGACGGGTCCAGCGGCACGTGGTCCAGCAGAGCGGCGCGGGCCTGCGTCTCGTTGCGGTCGGCGTGACCCGACGGCAGGAAACGCTCGTCGCCCCAGAACAGGTCCACCCGCGACCAGTCCACCGCGTCGCGCGCGGCACTGCGGTTCAGGTGGTCCAGGACGGCGGTGCCGGTGCGGCCGCCGGTGAGCACGACCGACGCGAAGCCGCGAGCGGCCTGCGCGTCGACGATGCGGGTCACCAGGCGGGCCGCCGCGGCGGCGGCCAGGAGGTCGCCGTCGCGGTGGACCACTACTTCGGGATTGCTCACGAACCAGCCTTCGCCTTCGACTTCTTCGGCGCCGCGGTGCCGTTCGACTCAGCGACGGGAGCGGCGTCCTCCTTGCCGGAAGCGGACGGAACCCGGCCCTTCGTGACCTTCGCGAGCGACTTCAACGCCGCCGCGTAGACCTCGTCCGGGTCGAGCCGGCGCAGTTCCTCGGCGAGGCAGTCACGCACCGAACGACGCTGCAACGCCACGCGCCGCTCCGGCTGGCCGGGCTGCGAGAGCGTGCCCACCTTGCCGTCCGGGCGCAGCAGGTCGACGTCGCCGGAGGGACGGGCGAGCCGCACCTCCACGATGCCCTCACCCGACGTCGCCTTGAAGCGCTTGGCCGGCACCTTCAAACGGTCGGTCAGCCACGCCGCGAGCAGGTCCGTGGACGGCGAGTCGGCCTCGCCGGTCACCTCCGCCTCGGTGACCTTCTCGTACGGCGGAAGGTCCAAAGAGGACGCGAGCATGGCGCGCCACAACGTCAGACGCGTCCACGCCAGGTCCGTGTCGCCCGGCGCGTAGTGGGCGCGCCGGGTCTCCAGGGCCTTGATCGGGTTCTTCTCGGCCGCGGCGTCGGTGATGCGACGCTGTGCCAGAGCACCGATCGGGTCCTTCGACGGCGAGACGGGAGCGTCGAACGGCCACCACGCCACGACCGGGGTGTCCGGCAGCAGCAACGGCATGACGCACGAGGCGCCTTCCTTGGCCAGTTCCCCGTAAAGACGAAGAACAACGACCTCGGAAGCACCCGCGTCACCGCCGACGCGGATCTGCGCGTCCAGGCGGGGAGCCGCCTGACGAGCGCCGCGGGCCACGACGATCACGCGACAGGGGTGCTCGCGCGAAGCGTCGTTCGCCGCGTCGATCGCGGCGTCGGTGCGCTGGCCGTCCTCGGTCACGATCACGAGGGTCAGCACGCGCCCGAGGGTCGTCGCACCGCCTTCGTCGCGCAGCCGGACCAGCCGCGAGTTGATCTGGGAGGTGGTGGTCGAGGGCAGGTCGATGATCACGGACGCCTCCAGTGCCTTCCGGTGCGAGCGGTCATCGCGTCCGCCGACGGCGGGCCCCACGTACCGGCCTTGTACTTCTCCAGAGCGGGCTCGTCCTTGCGCGCCCAGAACTCCAGGACCGGGTCGAGGATCTCCCAGGACAGCTCGACCTCGTCGTTCTTCGGGAACAGCGACGGCTCCCCGAGCAGCACGTCGAGCAGCAGCCGCTCGTAGGCCTCCGGCGACGACTCGGTGAACGAGTGGCCGTAGCCGAAGTCCATCGTGACGTCGCGGACTTCCATCGTGTTGCCCGGCACCTTCGACCCGAACCGGATCGTCACGCCCTCGTCCGGCTGAACCCGGACCACCAGGGCGTTCTGGCCCAGCTCCTCGGTCGCCGTGTCGTCGAACGGCAGGTGCGGCGCCCGCTTGAACACCACGGCCACCTCGGTGACGCGACGGCCCAGGCGCTTGCCGGTGCGCAGGTAGAACGGCACCCCGGCCCAGCGACGCGTGTTGACCTCACACGTGATCGCACCGAACGTCTCGGTCTTCGACTCGGGCGAGAAACCGCCCTCCTCCAGCAGACCCGGGACCTTCTGACCGCCCTGCCAGCCACCCGTGTACTGACCGCGCGAGGTGGTCTCCTCGAACGGCTCCGCGGGACGCGTGGCCGAGAGGATCTTCACCTTCTCCGCGCGCAGGTCGGCCGGCTTGAAGGAGACGGGCTCCTCCATCGCGATCAGCGCGAGCAGTTGCAGCAGGTGGTTCTGGATCACGTCCCGCGTGGCGCCGATGCCGTCGTAGTACCCCGCGCGGCCACCGAGGCCGATGTCCTCGGCCATGGTGATCTGCACGTGGTCGACGTAGTTCGAGTTCCAGATGGGTTCGTACAGCTGGTTCGCGAACCGCAGCGCCAGGATGTTCTGCACGGTCTCCTTGCCGAGGTAGTGGTCGATGCGGAACACCGACTCCTCGGGGAAGACCTCGTTGACCGTCTTGTTCAGCTCCTTGGCCGACTTCAGGTCGTGGCCGAACGGCTTCTCGATGACGACGCGGCGCCACTGGTCGGGCGAGGTCTGGGCGAGGCCCGCGCGCTTGAGCTGGTTGACCACCGTCGGGAACGCGCCCGGCGGGATCGACAGGTAGAACGCGTGGTTGCCGCCCGTGCCGCGCTCGGCGTCCAGGGCGGCCAGGCACGAGGCCAGGTTGTCGAACGACTGGTCGTCGTCGAACGTGCCCTGCACGAACCGGATGCCTTCGGCGAGCTGCTGCCACACGGCCTCGTTGAACGGCGTGCGCGCGTGCTCCTTGACGGCGTCGTGGACGACCTTCATGAAGTCCTGGTCGGCCCAGTCGCGGCGGGCGAACCCGACGAGACCGAAGCCCGGCGGCAGCAGACCCCGGTTCGCGAGGTCGTAGATCGCCGGCATGAGCTTCTTGCGCGAGAGGTCACCGGTGACACCGAAGATGACCAGCGCGCTCGGGCCCGCGATGCGGGGCATGCGCTTGTCGCGCGCGTCCCGCAGCGGGTTGTTCCACTTGGCGGAAGTGGTCACGAGCCGTCCTCCTGGACTGCCTCGACGAGCTGGGCCAGTCCGGCGATGCGGTCTTCGAGGTGAAGACGCAGCACCGGGCGACCGTGTTCGGCCAGGACCTGACCGTCGCCGAGCGCCTGCGCGAGCTGCAGCTGCGCCAGCGTGTAGGGACGGCCGGGCACCTCCAGGTCGTCACCGGACTCGCCGGTGATCTGGATGAACACGCCGTTCTGGTGACCGCCCTTGTGGTACTGGCCGGTCGAGTGCAGGAAGCGCGGACCCCAGCCGAACGTGGTCTGCAGGTGCGTCCTCTTCGCGATCTCCGCACGGAGCAGCTCGAACGACGCGTCGTCGATCCTGTCCAAGTACGCCTGAACGGAGATGTAGCCGAACTCGGGCGCCACTTCAACGATCGCCGCAAGCGCTTCCGCGACCGTGTGGACCTTGCGCGGGGCCCAGTCAGTGCCGTGCCCCTGCACCGGGCCGTCCACAAAGGACGGAACGGTCGCGGCGACGGCCGGAGCGTCGAGCAGCGCGCGGGAGGCCTTCTTCGCGGCCTCGACGTCGGGCTGGTCGAACGGGTTGATCCCGAGCACCCGGCCGGCGAACGCGGTCGCGTACTCCCACAGCAGGAACTGCGCGCCGAGCTTGCCCTCGACCGCGAGCGTGGCCGACCCGGTGGCCGGTCCGATCGCGACGGTGGTGGCGTCCGAACGTGCGTTCACGAAGCCCTCGGCACCCGGACCCTCGACGACGACCGGCAGCAGGCCGGTGCCGTTCTTGCCGGTCGACTCGGCGATGAGCTGCTCGGCCCAGTCGCCGAAGCCCTTGATGCCCGAACCGGTGTCGGCGAAGACGATCTTCTCGGCACCGTTGGCGTGGGCGGCGCCGAAGACCGCGGCGAGCACGACGGCGGGGTTCTCGACGTTGTCCTGCGACACCAGCTTCGCGACCTCGGCCGCGTCGTCCAGCAGCGACTCGACGTCGGCACCGGCGAGGTACGACGGCACCAGGCCGAACGCGGTCAGCGCCGAGTAGCGGCCACCGACGTTCGGGTCGGCCAGGAACACCTTGCGGTAGCCCGCGGCCTCGGACGCCTGCTGCAACGGCGAGCCGGGGTCGGTGACGACCACGATGCGCGACGCGGCGTCGATGCCCGCGTCGGTGAAAGCCTTCTCGAAGATCCGGCGGTGGCTGTCGGTCTCGACAGTGCCACCGGACTTGGACGACACCACGATCACCGTGCGCTCGAGGTCACCAGCGAGAGCGTCGGCGACCTGGGCGGGATCGGTGGTGTCCAGCACGACCAGCGGGACACCCGCGGTGCGCGTGATGACTTCGGGGGCCAGCGACGAGCCACCCATTCCGGCGAGGACGACGCGGTCGACGCCCTCCGCGTGCAGTTCGGAGCGCAGTGCCACGAGATCCGGGAGCAGCGCCCGGGAGGTCTCGTGCAACGTCGTCCACGACAGGCGGATGCTCGCCTCGGACTCGGCTTCCGGCCCCCACAGGGTCGGGTCCTGCGCGGTCAGCTTGCTCGGCACCGAATCCGCGACCAGGTCAGCAGCGATGATGCTGACCTGGTCGGCGTTCGGTGACCTCACGATTTCGACGGAGGTCACTTCGTGATCAGCCCTTCAGTTGAGCCAGTTGGTTCGTCACCGTCTCGAGCAACTCTTCCCAGGACTTCTCGAACTTCTCGACACCCTCGGTCTCGAGGACCTGGAACACGTCCACGAGGTCGATTCCCACGGCGGCGAGCTGGTCGAACACCTCCTGGCCCTGCGCGGCGCGGCCGGTGACCGTGTCACCGTCGATCTTGCCGCCATCCGCCACGGCGTGCAGCGTCTTCTCCGGCATCGTGTTCACGACGTCGGCGACGACGAGCTGGTCGACGTAGAGGGTGGGGGAGTAGCTCGGGTCCTTCACGCCGGTCGACGCCCACAGTGGACGCTGCGCGTGCGCGCCGTCCGCCTGGAGAGCTTCCCAGCGCTCACCCTGGAAAATCTTCTCGAACGCGCCGTACGCGATGTACGCGTTGGCGAGAGCGGCCTTGCCCTTGAGCGCGGTCGCCTCGTCCGTGCCGATCGCGCCCAGGCGCTTGTCGATCTCGGTGTCCACCCGGGACACGAAGAACGACGCGACCGAGTGGATCGACCGCAGGTCGTGGCCGTTCGCCTTGGCCTGCTCGAGGCCCGCGACGTACGCCTCCATGACCTTCTCGTACCGCTCGGTGGAGAAGATCAGCGTCACGTTGACGGAGATGCCCTCGGCGATCGTCTTCGTGATCGCCGGCAGGCCCGCCTCGGTGGCCGGGATCTTCACCAGCAGGTTCGGCCGGTCCACGGTCTTCCACAGGTCCTGCGCCTCGGCCACGGTCTTGTCCGTGTCGAACGCCAGGCGCGGGTCGACCTCGATGGAGACGCGGCCGTCCACACCACCGGTCGAGTTGTAGATCTCGCGGAACTTGTCGCACGCGTTGCGCACGTCCGTCGTGGTGACCTCGCGGATGGTCGCCTCGGTGTCCGCGCCGCGGCTCGCGAGCTCACGCATCTGCTCGTCGTAGGACTCGCCCTTCGACAGGGCGCCCGCGAAGATCGTCGGGTTCGTCGTGACACCGACGACGTTCCAGTCGCGGATCAGCTCGTCGAGGTTGCCGCTCGTGAGGCGCTCACGGGACAGGTCGTCGAGCCAGATGGAAACGCCGGCGCCGGAAAGTGCGTCGAGGTTGGCCTTGCTCACTGGATTAACCCCTCACTCGGTCAAGGGAACGGCGGGCGGCGGCCACGACGTTCTCCGTCGTGAAGCCGAACTCCTTGAACAACGTCTGGTAGTCGGCGGAGGCGCCGAAGTGCTCGATCGAGACGATCTCGCCCGCGTCGCCGACGTGGCGGTACCACGGCTGCGCGATGCCGGCCTCGACCGCGACGCGCGCCTTCACCGAGGACGGGATGACCGACTCGCGGTACTCCGAATCCTGCTTCTCGAACCAGTCGAGCGACGGCATGGACACCACACGCACTGCAACGCCCTCGCCCTGCAGAACCTTTCCGGCTTCGTACGCCATCTGCAGCTCGGAGCCCGTGCCGATGATCACAACCTCGGGGTTGTCGTCACCGAAGAGCACGTAGCCACCGCGCTTGACGCCCTCGTACGAGGTGCCTTCCAGCGTCGGGACGTTCTGCCGGGACAAGGCCAGGCCCACCGGGCCGAGCTGCTCGACGACGGCCTTCCACGCGAACGCCGTCTCGTTGGCGTCACCGGGGCGGACCACGGCGAAGTCCGGGATCGCGCGCAGGGCGGCGAGGTGCTCGATCGGCTGGTGCGTCGGGCCGTCCTCGCCCAGGCCGATGGAGTCGTGCGTCCACACGTACGTCACGGCGGCCTGCATGATCGCGGCCAGGCGCACGGCGGGACGCATGTAGTCGGAGAACACGAGGAACGTGCCGCCGAACGGACGGGTCGGGCCGTGCAGCGCGATGCCGTTGAGGATCATGCCCATGGCGTTCTCGCGGACGCCGAAGTGCAGCACGCGGCCGTACGGGTCGGCGCTCCACATGCCCGTGGAGATCTCCGCGGGACCGAACGACTTGGCGCCCTTGACCGTGGTCAGGTTCGACTCGGCCAGGTCGGCCGAACCGCCCCACAGCTCCGGCAGGTGCTTCGCCAGCGCGTTGATGACCTCACCGGAGGCCTTGCGGGTCGGCACGCCCTTGGCGTCGACCGGGTAGACCGGCAGGTCCGCGTCCCAGCCGGACGGCAGCTCACGCGCGACGAGACGGTCCAGCAGCGCCTTGTTCTCCGCGTTGGCCGAGGCCCACGCGTCGAAGGACTTCTGCCACTCGGCCTTGGCGTGCTCGCCGCGCTTGACGACCTCACGCGTGTGGTTGATGACCTCGTCGGTCACCTCGAAGGTCTGCTCGGGGTCGAAGCCGAGGATCTCCTTGGTGGCCTTGACCTCGTCCTCGCCGAGCGCGGCACCGTGCGCGGCACCGGTGTTCTGCTTCTTCGGCGCCGGGAAGCCGATGATCGTGCGCAGCAGGATGAACGACGGCTTGTCGGTGACGGCCTTGGCCTTCTCGACGGCCTCGAGGATGCCCTTGACGTTCTCGCCGGACTCCACGACCTGGACGTGCCAGCCGTAGGCCTCGTAGCGCTTCGCGGTGTCCTCGGACAGCGCGATCGTCGTGTCGTCCTCGATGGAGATCTTGTTGTCGTCGTAGAAGACGACCAGGTTGCCCAGCTGCTGCGTGCCCGCGAGCGACGAGGCCTCGGAGGTGACGCCCTCCTCGATGTCACCGTCGGAGGCGATCACGTAGATGTGGTGGTCGAACGGGCTCTGACCCGGCGCGGCCGACGGGTCGAACAGGCCGCGCTCGCGGCGGGCCGCCATGGCCATGCCGACGGCGGAGGCGAGACCGGAGCCCAGCGGGCCGGTCGTGATCTCGACGCCCCTGGTGTGCCCGTGCTCGGGGTGGCCGGGGGTCTTGGAGCCCCACGTGCGCAACGCCTTGAGGTCGTCGAGCTCCAGGCCGTAGCCGGAGAGGTACAGCTGCACGTACAGGGTCAGGCTGGAGTGGCCCGCGGAGAGCACGAACCGGTCGCGGCCGATCCAGTCCGCGTCGGCGGGGTCGTGCCGCAGGACGCGCTGGAACAGCGTGTACGCGAGCGGCGCGAGGCTCATGGCGGTGCCGGGGTGCCCGTTGCCGACCTTCTGCACCGCGTCCGCCGCGAGCAGTCGGGCGGTGTCGACGGCGCGCTTGTCCAGCTCCGTCCAGTCGTCAGGCAGATCGGCCTTGGTGAGCCGGGTGATGTCGTCGGTGACGGTCACGGACTTACAGCTCCAAACTTTGTCGCTCGGGCGGGTGCCCAGGCCGTTCGGAATCGATCCCGAAGAGCCTGACCCGCATCTCTCCCACGTCCACCGGCCAGCCTAGTCCTGAGAGATTCAGATGTTGCGCTGAAAGGTCGCAGGTCGGTGTGTGCCCAGGCACACGAGTACCCGAACGGGCTGTGAATATTGAACGCAGTTACCATCAGTCGCTGGAAATCCCACCACTTGCGACACCAGGAGCGTTCACGCGATGAGTGCGGTCCTCGAGGCCCCGAGCAGGTCGCCCCGCAAAGTTGTAGGCGCCTACGTCGCCCTCACCAAGCCGCGCGTCATCGAGCTCCTGCTGATCACCACGATCCCCGCGATGCTGCTGGCCCAGCACGGCCTGCCCCCGTTGTGGCTGATCGCCTGCACCCTCACCGGCGGCACGCTCGCCGCGGGGTCGGCAAATGCCCTCAACTGCTTCGTCGACGCCGACATCGACTCGGTGATGAAGCGGACGGCGGCCCGTCCACTCGCGCACAACGCCATTCCGCCGCGCAACGCCCTGATCTTCGGCGTCGTCCTCGGAATCGTCTCGTTCGCGTTCCTGTGGATCTTCGTCAACCTGATGTCGGCCGCGTTCGCGGTGGCGACCATCCTCTTCTACATCTTCGTCTACACGCTCGTGCTCAAGCGCCGCACCTCCCAGAACATCATCTGGGGCGGCATGGCGGGCTGCATGCCGGTGATCATCGGCTGGAGCGCGGTGACGGGCACGGTCGAGTGGCCCGCCCTGGTCATGTTCGGCGTCATCTTCTTCTGGACGCCGCCCCACACCTGGGCCCTCGCGATGAAGTTCAAGGAGGACTACGCCCGCGCAGGCGTGCCGATGCTGCCCGTGGTGGCCACAGCGGCGCAGGTGACGCGGCAGATCGTGATCTACAGCTGGATCACCGTGGTCTGCACCCTCGCCCTCGCCCCCGTCACCTCCTGGATCTACGTGGCGGTGGCGGCCGCCTCCGGCCTGTGGTTCGCGATCTTCGCGCACAAGCTGCACAACGTCGTGCGCCGCGGCGGATCGACGAACACGATGAAGTTCTTCCACATGTCGAACCTCTACCTGATGCTCGTGTTCTGCGGTCTCGCCGTGGACGCCGTGGTCGGGTTGCCGGTGCTTGGCTGGCCGTTCTAGCTGCACTTCCAGTCGTACGGCTGTGGCGCCCGTTGAGTTCACCGTCACCGGTGGTGAAGGTTCACCACTGGACTTCGTCGCGGCCCTGACACCGGCGTCCTCGCTCGTCGTGATCACCGATCCGGGCGGGTGGGCGCAGGTCAGCTCCGGTCTGCCGGTCGGATCGGCCGCGTCCACTGTGGTCACGACGGCCGTGCGGCCGCTGCGGTGCGCCGTTCTGGATCTCCGGCACTTCCCGTCGGCCTCGGGTCTGCCCTCGTTGGCCGAGGTGCCCGGCGACTTGGTCGTGCTGCACGACTCGCGCTCGTGGGACTCGGCTCCGCTGGTCGCCTCGCTGCGCGCGCTGGGCCGTCCGGTCGTGCTCTTCACCGCCGTGCACGCGTGGGTGTCCGGTGTGGACACCTCGTCGGTCGTCGTCGGCTGGAGCGCGCCGCACGTGGTGCTGGCCGTGCCGCGCGGGCCCGGCCCGGTGCGGGTCGAGGACGCGTTGTGGCAGTTCCGCGAGCTGGAACGCCGCGGTCAGATGACCTTCGCGGCGTTGCCCGCGCCGCCCGTCGTCGCGGACCGTCCCGTGTCGGTCGTGGTCGCGCTTCCAGGGGCGACGCAGGGGATCGCCGGGGCGTTGCGGCCGGGTGCCGAGTACGAGGTGTGGGTGCGGGTCGGCGACGGCCCGGTGCTCGCGGACGACGTCAAGCTGCGGGCCGTGCTCAGCATGTCCGGGCGGCCGGTGGTGTCCGAGGCGTTCATGTTGCCCTCCGAAGGGCCCAGCGCGTGGGTGAACTTCGAGGTCACGACGCCGTACGCGGCCGTGCCGTGGACCGGTGAGCTGGTGATCTACGCCGGGGTGGCGCCGGTGCACGTGCAGCAGGTGGTGCTGCCGGTCGGCTCTGGTGAGCCCCGGACCGTGCCTCGGGTGAAGCTGTCGCGGACGTTCACGGACCTGCCGGTCGGGCGGGCGGTGTCGGTGCTGGAGTTCGGGGAACGGGCGCTGGTCGCCGCCGGGGACGTGCCGGCCTGGCTGAGCACGGCCGGCGTGGCGATGGCGCTGCCCGCCGTGTCCGGGCTGGACCCCTGGTACGGCAAGGACTTCCCGGCCTACTGCACGGACCTCGCGTTTCTCGCGTTGCAGGGCGCGGAGGTGTACGCGCACCTGTTCGGCGGCTCCGGCTCCGGGAGGCACGCGGCCGCGCTGGGCGAGCTCGACCCCGCCGCGGCGATCCGGCAGGCGGCTCGTGCGACGGGCCGCCCGGCCGGGGTGATGATCACCGCGGCCACCGGTTCCAGTGCCGTCCGCTGGCCGTTGGTCTACGACCTCCCCTTCACCGACGGTCCCCACCGGCTCTGCGCCTCCGTCGGCCAGTTCGGGCCGTTCGGCGCGGGCGGCCCGGTCCCTCCGCACTGCCCGGTCTCCGACCACAGCGGGAACGTGTTGTGCCCCTTCGGTTTCTGGGGCCTGTCGAGCGTCCTCGAACACCCCGTCGGGCCGTTGGTGCAGCGGATCTCACCACGTCCGTGGCCGTTCGAGGTGTCGATGGCGGTCGACGCCGGCATGGACCGCGGCCTGACCGAGCGGCACGTCACCGAGCTGATGTCGCAGATCCCGCCCACGTCCGTCACCTCGGCGTACGTGACGCCACCGGAGCTGGGACGGGTGCTGGCCGGCGAGACCATGGACGCCGTGCACCTGCACTTCCGCGAGGGGTTCCTCGACGCCGAGGAGATCGCACGCTGGGACAGCGCGGGTGTGTGGCCGCAGCCGCATTGGCCCGTGCGCAAGCCGTTGGTGGTGGGGACGTCGCCGATGGCCGGGCTCGTGCGGTCGTTCGTGGAGCACGGCGCGTCCGCAGTGGTCTGTCCGGAAGAGGCGGTGCCGCAGGACATGGCCGGGTGGGTCACCGGCATGCTGCTGGCACGGGTCGGGTCCGGGATGGCCGCGGGGGAGGCGGTGCGGCAGGTGCGGTGGGAGATGCTCAGCCGCGGCAACGTGCTGGGGCTCGCCTGCGCGTTGCACGGAAGTGCCGATCTGCGCGCACGCTGAACCGACCACCGTCGCTGATCGTTTGTACGGTCATGGTGAACTCGCAGGTCCAGTTGAACCAGGCGATCGCGGAACTCGTCCGCCGCTTCGGCGACCGCGTCGAAGGAGACCTGATCGTCGATGCCGCCGTCGGCGCCTACCTGGACCTGCGTCGCAGTGCGACCGTGGAGTCGTATCTCGGCGTGCTGACCGTGCGGCGCGCATCGCGTGAACTCGTGTTCGCCGCCGTGGGCGTCACGATGCCGGTGCAGCAGAAAGTCGGCCTCACGCCGGCGAAGTGATCTCCAGACACACGGTGTCGGCACGGCTCACGGCCGTGCGTGCCAGCTGGGACAACTCCACGAGGTGTGCGAACGCCTCGTGAAAGCCCATGCCGACGAGAGGCGCCCACGAGAGCGCGACGTCGTGCATGCGGGCCGGATCGGCCTTGACGAGCTGCGCGATCAACGCCGGGGGCAGCTCGACAACGTTGTCGTCGGGCAGAGGCGCCCAAACCTCGTTGAACACCTCATGCCACACGACGACGGCTTCGCGCGGGTCGTAGTCACCCGCGGGGACCGACTCCGTGCCGTTTCTGATGAAGAACGTGCTCAGGACGCCACCTTGGTCAGCAGGTCCTCGACGCACGGGTCGTCGAGGGACTCAACGATGCACTTCCACAACAGGAGGTTCGTCTCGGCCCACTTGGTGTAGGTCGCGGCGGCCTCCGCGTCGTAAAAGTAGTAGCCCTCGTCGGCTTTGCCCACCTGCTCGCCCACGATCTTGTGCGCGAGCTCGCGCAACGTGATGCCGTTCTCCTGGAGGTACTTGTGCGCCAGGACGACCGGCGTGACCGGCAGTGCCTTGAACAGCGTGTCCGCGTCGGACAGCGCCTGCGCCTCCAGCGAGATGTCCCGCGACCGCGTGCGCATCTCGGCCTCGAGCACGATCCGTTCGATCCACTCGATGTCGCCGATGGACACCCCGGCGACGAACAACGTCTTGCGCCGCAACGCCGCACCGTCCGTGGGCAGCGAGTTGCGGCGGACCATGTAGTTCAGGTCGTGCACCAGTGCCGCGACCTCCACGACGTCCCGTGCGGCGCCGTTGCGTTCGGCGAAGTGCACGGACTTGTCGCGGACGAAGCTCACGTGGTGCCACCCGTGGAACTGGAGCTTCGCGGCGAGGTCCTCGCACAGCCGCCTCACGCGCTGCTCCACGTCCCCTATGACAGACCTCGGAATCTCTGTGCGCGTACGCATCATCAGCCCTCCCTGCCAGGTGGGCTGATGGTATGCGCGTAGCGGTGGCCTCAGTGGCCGTTCACAGATGGTTCGTCAGATCCTCCAGCCGGTCCTCGACGGGCACGTGCCGGTGGCTGATGCCGGTGTCCGGGTCGTAGCTGAGGCTCCACGGGTTCACCGCACGGGACTTGACCAGGAACGTCATGGTGCCGTCGGCCGCGCGCGGGATGCGGTGGAATTCGTGCGCCTGCAACGTGCCGGTGGTCCCCTCGGTGCACTGGGTGCGGTTCGTGAGCTCCGTGCCGACGACCGTGCGACCGCCGACGCCGAGCCGGGCGTCGAAACGTTCGTGCAGGTAGGCGCCACTGAGGATGGTGGTGCAGAAGTGGTAGCGGTGGTTGTGCACGGAGTCCGCGTAGCCCGCCCGCCAGTCGCGCAGCGGCTTGTACTCGTGCAGCCAGAACGTGAACGGCTCGTCCGCGACGTCGCGCAGGCACCAGGCGTAATGCGTCGTCGTCTCGCGGGAGTGCGCGATCACCCAGGTCGCCTCCTGGGGTGTCAGTCCGTCGATGTGCGCGCGCAGCTCCTTGCGGAGCTCGGGACGGCTGGCCCACTCGCGGAACCACGTGCCGACGTCGTCCCAGTGGTCGGCGACCGGGAATTCGGCGCGCTTCACCCTGGCGGCGAGCTCGTCGAGCGCGGACAACCCGGTGAACTCGGCTAGCAAGATCGATCAGCTCCTCAACTGAGCGGATGCGGAGAATTCGCGACGGAATGAGTGGAACTTGCGTTCTAGTTCCGCGAATCCGTCTGTGGTGAGTGACTCGCCGGTGACCTTCTCGAACAGCGCCACGAAGTCGGTGCGGGAAGTCGCCGGAGTGATGGCGAAGTGGTAGCCGGCCTTGGAATTGCTGATGCGCAGGAACTCCGCGCGTTCCATCGCGTAAAGGAACGAACTTTCGGTGAACCTGAGCGTGCGCGGATACGGCCTGAGCACCCCCGCGGTGTTGCTGTAGAGCGTGAGCCACGCGGAGTCGTCGAACAGCTCGAGCCGGTCCAGCGGCGGATCCGAAACGATGGTGACGTCGATGCGGGAACACCGGCTGCGGGCCGCGAACAGCCCGACGAGGCCAATGCCGATCTGCTCCTTCAACCGTTCCTGGATCTCGTCGTAGTCGCCGTCCGCGCCTTCGTTGCGCAGCAGATAACGCGCCCGCCCGCTGATGGCGTTGTCGTCGCGCGGATCGGCCAGCACGGCCCTGAGCTCGCACTCGGTCTGGCTGAGCAGCACTCTTCCCGCCGCGTACCGGCCGGCGAACCCGCGGAAGCAGTACAGCCGGGTCCGTTCCAGGTCCTGCATCATCAGCTGGTTGAAGACCGGGTCGGGCTTCGCCGTCGGCTCGAACACGTGACTGGGGAAGAACTCGCGGTCGAGCGCCCGGTACTGCTCGGTCAGCTCTTTGAGCGCCTTGCGGCTCTCCTCGATGACCGGCTCCAGAAGCGCCTTCTGCGCGGCTTTCGACGTGATCAACGTTTGCGTGAAGCTCACGACCGCCGAAATGAGCGTGCCCGTACCGAGTGCTGTCAGCAGGTTTCTCGCTGTACCGGAATCCATTTGACTGGAAATGGTCAGCGATGCGCCGGACGTGACGACGAGTATGAGGAGGAGCAACCCGGTCCGAGTCCAGAACAACTCCTGGAGCAGGTTGCTGCGGATGCCTCCGGCCTCCGCGGACACGTGTCCCACCTCCCGGGTCACCAGATTGGCCGCTACTCGAACGGACGAATGCGGTCGGTGTCCGATCAAGTGCGCGGAGTTACTGTACGCGTCGGTCAAAAGATAAGGAAGCTGCTATTCGTGCGACATTCAGTCCCGGAATAAACGCCCTTGAGCCCAGTGGACGGCCCGCATCCGTGCGCTTCGGTGACGCCGTGTCGCCGCCACCCCCGAACGTGGCGGATGAGGGTGACTCACCCACCCGAACGCACCCACGCGCGGTGGGTTCGGCCGGTTGGCCGAGGTGGGTGCTACACGCCGCTCACACCGCTCCGAATACGCTCACCGACCATGCGCAACGTCCTGATCGCTTCCCTGGCCCTCGTGGCGGCAGCCGGCCTCGCGGGCTGCGCCGGCTCGGCCCAGCCCTCCGCGGGCGGGTCGTCCTCCGCGGCGACGCCCACGAACCCCTGCAAGGCCGACGACTTCAAGGTCAGCGGCGACTTCGGGAAGGCGCCCACGGTCGAGGTCCCGAGCTGCAAGCCCACCGAGGAACTGATCATCAAGGACCTGGTGCCCGGCACCGGCGCCGAGGTGAAGGCGGGTTCGACGGCCACGGTCAACTACCAGCTCACGACCTTCTCGGACAAGAAGGTGCTGGACAGCTCGTTCAAGCGCGGCGAGCCGTTCCCGGTGGAGAACGTCGGCCAGGCGGGGGTCATCGACGGCTGGAACGAGGGCCTCGTCGGGCTCAAGGAGAACGGCCGCCGCCTGCTCGTCGTGCCGCCCGCCAAGGGCTACGGCAAGGGCGGCAACGGCATCCAGCCCAACGAGACGCTGATCTTCGTCATCGACGGCGTCAAGGTCAGCTGACCTCGTAGTGAAAAGGCCCGGTTCTGGACTTGCCAGAACCGGGCCTTTCGCGTTCAAGGGGCCGGAATCACGCGGGTTCTCGGCCTCCACGCCTCACGGCAGCAACAGCAGCTTGCCGGTCGTCTTGCGCGACTGCAGGTCCGTGTGGGCCTGCGCCGCCTCCTCCAGCTTGTACCGGCCGCCGACGCGGATGTTCAGCACGCCCGTCCTGATCGCGTCGAACAGGTCGGCCGCACGCCCCTCGAACTCCTCGCGGGTGAGCATGTACGCGCCGGTCGACGGCCGCGTGAGGTACACCGACCCGGCCGCGTTCAGCCGCTGCGGGTCCACCGGCGGCACCGGTCCGGACGACGCCCCGAACAGCGCCAGCACACCGCGCGGCTTCAGCGAGGCGAGCGACTGGTCGAACGTGGACGCGCCCACGCCGTCGTACACGACGTCGACCTTCTCGATCTGGGACGCGAAGTCGCCGTACCGCAGCACCTGCTCGGCCCCGGCCTCGCGGGCCAGCGCCTCCTTCTCGTCCGTCGACACGGTGGCCACCACGGTGGCGCCCTTGGACTTCGCCCACTGCGTCAGCAGCAACCCGACACCGCCGGCCGCCGCGTGCACGAGCACCCGGTCGCCTTCCTTGACGGCGTACGTCGAGTGCACGAGGTAGTGCGCGGTGATGCCCTGCAGCAACGCCGCCGCGGCGAGTTCGACGTCCAGGCCGTCCGGCACCTTCACCGCCGCGGCCGCCGGCACGACGACCTCGGACGAGTAGCTGCCCAGCACGGACATCCACGCGACCTTGTCGCCGACGGCGAACGCGGGGGAGTTGCTGACCACGACCTCGCCCGCGCCCTCCAGGCCCAGCGTGGTGGGCAACGGCACCGGGTACTGGCCGCTGCGCTGGTACGTGTCGATGTAGTTGACGCCCGCGGCGCCCACCTTCACCAGCAGCTCGCCGTCACCGGGCACGGGCGACGGCACGTCGGCGTGCTCCAGCACCTCCGGACCACCGGCCGAACGCACCACCACTGCCTTGGGCATCTGTCCTCCTAGATCGACTCACCCCGCTCAACCCGGCCCGCGACCCCGATGTTCCCGGTTCCGCCCGCTGGGAACCACCACGCTGGGTGTTCTCCCCATGACAGACAGCTCGCAGCCCTGGTAAGACCATCCCATGCGAAAGACAACCCTGCTGTTGATCGCCTGTCTGCTGCTCATGGGAGCGCTTCCATCCCACGCCGCCTCGGCCAAGAAGGGCGTCAACGCGGCCGACGACCCCGGCCCGGCCGGTGCCGCCATGACCGCGCTCGACGCCCGCTGGTACTACACGTGGGCCTCGGACCGGCGCGGAATCCAGAGCAACGCCGAGTTCGTGCCGATGATCTGGGGCGCGGCCAGCGTGACCGACGCCGAGCTGGCCGCCGCCAAGGCGAACGGCCGTCAGCTCCTCGGCTTCAACGAGCCCGACATGCCGGGCCAGGCCAACATGACCGTCGAACGGGCCCTGGACCTGTGGCCACGCCTGCAGAACACCGGTCTGCGCCTCGGCGCGCCCGGCGTCGCGTTCGGCGGTGACGTCGCGGGCGGCTGGCTCGACCGGTTCATGGCGGGAGCGAAGGCGCGCAACCTGCGCGTCGACTTCATCCCGATCCACTGGTACGGCCAGGACTTCTCCGCCGCCGCGACCGGGCACTTGGAGTCGTACCTGCGCAACGTCTACAACCGCTACAAGAAGCCGATCTGGCTGACCGAGTACGCGTTGATCGACTGGCGTTCCGGCCGGGCGGTCTACCCGAGCCAGGCGCAGCAGACCGCGTTCATCACGGCGTCGACGAAGATGCTCAATGGACTGTCCTTTGTGGAACGCTACGCGTGGTTCACGCTGTCGTCCAAGACCAGCCCCACCGGGTTGTCGACCGGCACGGCGCTGACGGCGGCGGGCCAGGCCTACCGGCCCGCCTAGCGCCGCCGCCTCAGTCCTCGCCGAGTGCCACCCGGCGCGCGAGCCCGAGCGGCAGCGCGCCGGACCCGGCGATCCGGTCGTGGAAGTCGCGCAACGACCCGAGCCCCGCCTTCAGGTACTCGGCGCGGATCAGGTCGATCTCCAACGCGCCGGTCAGGTACGACGGCGCCTGCGTCGGCCACGCGCAGTACCGCTTGACCTCGCTCGTCGCGGTGGCGGGTGTGAGGGCCGTCCGCGCCACCATGAACGCCTCGGCTTCCTCGGGCGTCATGTCGCCGCAGTGCAGCGCCGTGTCGACGATCATCCGCGCCGCCCGGAAGAGCCGCGCTTGGACGTGCCCCATGACCGCGTCCTTGGACTCGTAGAAGCCGACCTCGCGCAGCAGCTTCTCCGAGTAGAGCGCCCAGCCCTCGGAGAAGTACGACGTGCGGAACACCTTGCGCAGCGGGTGCGCCGGTCCCTGCGCCGCGAGCCAGGCGCTGTGCCAGTGGTGACCGGGGTACGCCTCGTGCACCGAGACCGTCGGCAGCTGCGACCGCGAGTTGGCGCGCAGCCGTTGCGACACCTGCTCGTCCGACGCGCCTTCGGGCGTGAACGGCACGAAGAAGTAGCCGGAACGCCGTGACGTCAGCGGCGGAGGCCCGAGGTAGCTCGCCACGGCCGTGACCGCCCGGTGGAACGCCGGCGCCGGCACGACGTAGCACTCCTCTTCTTCGGGCATCGTCACGAGCGAGTGGTCGATCAGCGCCTGGCGCGCCCGCGCGGTCTCGGCCTGGTACTCGGTGAGCAACGCCTCCATCGTGGGCGGGTGGTCCTCCTGCAACGCGGTCATGGCCGTCCGCCAGTCCGGTGACCCGGCCAGCTCGATGATCTCGGCCTCCAGTTCGGCGTACGCGTCCTGCCCGCGTTGGTGCAGTTCAGGCGACCCGTACCCGAGCATCTCCTTGTCCTGCAACAACGTGGAGTAGAGCTTCTCGCCCATCCGCCAGTCCCCGGTGGCCCGCACCGCGAGGTCCTCGAGATAGGCCGCGTGCCGGTCGAACGCGTCCGCGGCGGGCCCGGCGGCCTCCACCAGGTCGGCGCGGAACTCCGGCGTCGACGCCTCCAGCGGCAACGACTCGAGCAGGAACCCCCTGGCCGTCCGCACCTGGTCCAACGCCCGCCGCACGACCAGCGGCGACGCGAGCGACGGGTCGAGGTTGGCCTCGGCCGCCGCGAGGATCGACGGCACCTCGGCGAGCTTCGCCATCGTGGCCCCGACCAGCCCCGCCTCGGGCAGCAGCCGGTGCAGGAACGGCGCCAGCAACCCGAAGAACACGATCCCGGTGTACTCACTCGGGTCCCGCCGCCACCCCGGCGAAGCCTCCATCGCCGCGGCCCCGCGCAACACCGACAACGCGAGATCGCGGTCCACGGACCTGGGCAACGCCTCGATCCGGACGATCCACTCCCCGTTCTCCCGGGCCTGCCGCTCGAACGAGGAGGCAGAGAAGTCCCCGAAGGTGGAGTAGTGCTCCAGCGAACCGGCATGAGCGGCGCGAATGGGGTTGCGGTCGAAGTACCACGAGAGGAACGACGCGAGCGTGTCGGTGGTCACCCGGACGAAGCTACCCGCTGGTTTTACAGTGTGGGGGTGTCTGATCAAACCACGCAGAAGCGCATCGCCGAGTTCGTGAAGGCCCACGGCAAGCCGGACACGGCGGTCAGGGCCGTGATCGAACCCATCGGCCGCGCCGGCGCGCGCATCGTGCTGGTGGGCGCGGACGGCGCCATGGGCGACGTGATGACCAAGGACGTCGAGTCCGCCACGGCCGCCGTGGAAGCCGCCGCAGGCGTAGAGGCCGCCGAATGGGACCGCGAGACCACGGCCGCCACCAAGATCGGCCCGGCACACCGCCGCAAGATGGCCACGATGCGCTCATGAGAGTCGTCCTCGCCTCCTGCACCGGCCTGCCAGACGGCGACGGCGACGAGAAGTCGCTGGTAGCCGCGCTGCAGCGAGACGGCGTCGACGTCACGTGGCAGCCGTGGAACGACGGCACCCCGGACGCCGAACTGGTCGTGCTGCGCGCGACCTGGGACTACCCCGAGCACCTCGACGAGTTCCTGGCGTGGTGCGACAGCGTCCCGACCCTCGCGAACCCGGCCGCCGTCGTCCGCTGGAACATCGACAAGGCCTACCTCGTCGAACTCGCCTCCCGCGGCGTCCCCGTAGTGCCCACCGCGGTCGTCGCGCCGGGGGAGGAGCCCACCTTCCCGGATGGCGAGTTCGTCGTGAAGCCCTCGGTCGGCGCCGGCTCACGCGGCGCGGCCAGGTTCACCGACCACACCGCCGCCCGCGCGCACTTCGAGGCGCTGGGCGTCAAGGCCTTGATCCAGCCCTACCAGTCCAGTGTGGACGACAACGGCGAGACCGCCCTGGTGTTCTGCGCCGGCGAGTACTCCCACTCGTTCCACAAAGGACCGATGCTGGCCCAGGGCCTCGCCGAGGCGGAGTCCGGCCTGTACGTCGAGGAGAGGCTCGGCGCCATCGAACCGTCCGCGGCCCAGATCGCACTGGGCGAGCAGGTCCTCGACGTGGCCGCCGAGCTGCTGTCCTTGCGGCGCAAGGACTTCCTCTACGCCCGCGTGGACGTCGTGGAAGGCCCCGACGGCACGCCGCTGCTGCTCGAACTCGAACTGACCGAGCCGACGCTCGGCTTCAAGTTCACCGACGACGCGGCGGCGTCCCGGTTCGGCAAGGCGATCCAGGCAGCCGCCGCGGACGCCTGAGTGCGGCCGTAGACTGGGTGTTCGGCGCCGGACGAGGGGAGACGGGCGTGGCCTACGGCGACAAGCTCTTCTGGCTCTCGGTCCTGATCCAGCGCAGGTACGCCCAGATCTGCGCCGAACACGACCTGACCTCCACGCAGGCCACCCTGCTGTGCGCGATCAAGGACGAGCCGCGGCGGATGAGCTACCTGGCCTCCGCGCTCGGCATGACCAAGAACGCGCTGAGCCAGCTCGTCGACCGCATCGAGCGGCGCGACCTGGTCAGCCGGGTGACCTCGGAGCAGGACCGGCGGGTCGTCATGCTCGGCGTGACGCCCGCGGGGAAGGCGCTCGCCGAAGCCGTCTACGCCGAGACCACCACACGCCTGCCCGACATCGCGGAGAACCTCGACGACGAGACCCGGCGCGAGTTCGAACGCGTCGCCACCGCCGTCGTGGACGCGTCGGGCGTCTCGGCTCGTTCCTCGTCCTGACCCACCGCGCAGTGCTCGCGTGGCGCCGCACACCCTTGCAAAGGTTCATGGCATGAACTAATTTGGTTCACGCCATGAACTAGTGAGAGGGTGGACGAGATGAGCACGCAGGGAACGATCGCCGTCTTCGGTGCGACGGGGCAGCAGGGCGGGGCGGTCGTCGACGCGCTCCTGGACCGCGGGGCGCGGGTGCGGGCCCTCGTCCGCTCCCCGGCGTCCGGCCGGGCGCGGGCGCTGGCCGCACGGGGTGTCGAGCTGACCACCGTCCGGATCGACACCCCGGCGTCCGTCGTCACCGCGCTGGAGGCGGTCGACGCGTTCTCCTTCATGACCCCGGAGGCCAACAGCCTCGACGAGATCGAGGAGGAGGTCCGTCTGGGTACCACCCTCGTCGACGCGGCGGTCGCCGCGCGCGTGCCGCACGTCGTGTTCAACTCGGTCTTCGGCGCGGACCGCCTGACGGGGGTGCCGCACCACGACTCGAAGCACCGGATCGAGGAGCACCTGGGGCGTTCCGGTCTGAGGACGACGATGCTCCGTCCGACCGGCTTCATGGAGAACTTCGCGACCGTGATGGCGCCGAGGGTGGAGGACGGCACGGTGGTGCTGAGCCTGCCGCTGCCGGCCGACGCCCCGCTCAAGCTGATCGCGATCAGGGACATCGGCCGGATCGCCGCCGCGCTCCTGCTCGACGCCGTGGACGTGCCCGGTGGAGCCGTCGAGGCCGTCGGCGACGAGCTGACGGGCCCTCAGATCGCCGCCGCGTTCGGCGCGCACGCCGGGCTGCCGTCGCGCTACGAGGCCCTGCCGCTGAGCGTTCTGCCCAACGAGCTCGACCGGGAGATGTTCCGCCAGTTCGCGAAGGCGTCCGAACACCCGTCGGACCTCGCGGCCGTGCGGGCGATCGAGCCGACGACCTGGGACCTGGCCGAGTGGATCCGCTCCACCGGCCGGCCGCTCCTAGCGCAGGCCTGAACCGAGCCCGGTCAGGCCGCGCACCTCCATCTCCGCCTGCTTGGCCGGGTCCGCCTTCTCCCCACCCAGCACCGTCCCCAGGAACCCGGCCAGGAACGACAACGGGATCGACACGATGCCGGGGTTCGACAGCGGGAAGAACGCGAAGTCCGCATCCGGGAACACCGACGACTTCGAGCCCGAGATCGCCGGCGAGAACACGATCAGCAGCACGCACGACCCGAGCCCGCCGTAGATGCTCCACAACGTGCCACGGGTGTTGAACCGCTTCCAGAACAACGAGTACAGCAACGTGGGCAGGTTCGCGGACGCGGCCAGGGCGAACGCCAGCGCGACCAAGAAGGCAACGTTCTGACCGTTCGCCGCGATGCCGCCGACGATCGCCAGCACGCCGACGCAGACCGCGGTGATCCGGGCCACCCGCACCTCGTCGCGCGGGTCGGCCTCGCCGTGCTTGATCACGTTCGCGTACACGTCGTGCGCGAACGAAGCCGAAGCGGTCAAAGTGAGACCCGCGACCACGGCGAGGATCGTCGCGAACGCCACCGCGCACACGATGCCCAGCAGCACCGTGCCGCCGACCTGGAACGCCAGCAACGGCGCCGCCGAGTTTTCGCCGCCGGGGGCGCCGGTGATCTTGTCGGTGCCGACCAGTGCCATGGCGCCGAAGCCGATGACCAGGGTGCACGAGTAGAAGATCGCCATCATCCAGGTGGCCCACACGACCGACTTCCGCGCCTCACGTGCGTTGGGCACCGTGTAGAAGCGCATCAGCACGTGCGGCAGGGAAGCCGTACCCAGCACCAGGGCCAGTGCCAGCGAGATGAAGTCGATCTTCGACAGGTCCGAGGCGCCGTACTTCACGCCGGGGGCCAGCACGGCCTCGCCGAGCGGCGACTGTTGCGTGGCGCGATCCAGCATCGACGAGAAGTCGAAGCCGAACTTGCCGATCAGGAAGATCGTCAGCAGCGACACCGACAGGATCAGCAGGACGGCCTTGATGATCTGCACCCAGGTGGTGCCCTTCATGCCGCCGACCAGCACGTACAGCACCATGACGATGCCCACGACCGCGATGATGATCGACTGGCCGATCTTGCTGTGCACGTCCAGCAGCAACGCCATCAGGCCGCCGGCGCCCGCCATCTGCGCGATCATGTAGAAGATCGAGATCACCAGGGTCGCGTTCGCCGCGGCCGCGCGCACGGGGCGCTGGCGCATGCGGAACGCCATCACGTCGCCCATGGTGAAGCGGCCCGTGTTGCGGAGGCGCTCGGAGATCAGCATCAGGCCGATCAGCCAGGCCACGACCCAGCCGATCGAGTACATGAAGCCGTCGTAGCCGTTCACGGCGATCGCGCCGGAGATGCCCAGGAACGACGCCGCGGACAGGAAGTCACCCGAGAGTGCGATGCCGTTCTGCGTGCCCGTGAACGAACTTCCGGCGGCGTAGTAGTCCGACGCACTCACGTTCCGCGTGGAGGCGCGGTAGACGACGTAGAGCGTCAGCAGCACGAAGATGCCGAAGACGGACAGGTTGATCGCGGTGTTCGCCCCGGTCACGCGAGCTCCTCGTCGGTTTCCGCGAGTGCGCGCACCTTCTCGACCTGCGGATCGAGCTGCCTCTTGGAGTAACGCGCGTACGCCATTGTGATGATGATGGTGGTCACGATCTGGAGGAATCCGAGCGTCAAACCGACGTTCACCGTTCCGAACAGCGGGGTGCGCATGAAGTCGGCGGCGTAAGCGGAAAGCAATACGAACGTGACGTACCAAGCGAGGAACAGCAACGTGGCCGGGAGAATGAAACGCTTCACCCGGCGCTTCAGGTCGAGGAAATCCTCGCTCGTTTGGATGGCACTGAAATCCGGCTCTCCGTCACCATCTATGAGCAATGAGTGAACGGGCTCGTCAAAGGTCGCGAAACCGGGCGTCGCCGGGCGTGACACGGAGGGCAGCGCCTTCGTCATCAACCGCTCGCATTCGTTACGGGGAGTGCCCGGCGAGGCTCCGCGCACGCAGCGCGTCCGATCCGGGGGTGGAGGGCGCAAGCGTAACCACGCGTGGCGGCGAGTCAATCCCCTGAACCCGCAGGACCACCCCAAAAGGTCGGCTGTGACGCAGGGTGATCGATCGTGCACGCCCCAGGTCGTTGTCGCGTCACGCTCTCTGGCCTACTATCCGCTCACACCCGATACGGCTGATGGAGATATCGAGCTGCGGGGACATCGACTCGCGGGGATTCGCCAGGCCAGGAGGTAGCCGATAGTGGGGCACTTCGAGCGCGCCGTGGGGATCATTTCGTGAATGTCGAGTGGAGAAAGATCAGCGACTGGCGCAACTGGCGCCTGCCGGTCAAGCTCGGCGTCGTGCTGCTGGTGCCGGTCGCCGTGGCCGTCGGCGCGGGCGCGTTGCAGATCTCCGGTTACGTCGACCGGTCGAACAACTACGTGCAGATGCAGGGCCTGGTTCGCCTCAGGGCGGATCTCGCGCCTTTGATCTCCAGCGTCCAGCAGGAGCGCACGCTCGCCGCGCAGAGCGCGACCAGCGGCTCCGGCGTCGGCGCCTACCAGAACCAGATCAGCGCCACCGACAACGCCGCCGCGACCGTGCGCCGCCGCGTCGACCGCACCGACGGCGTCAGCGACGTCTCGAAGCAGCGGTTCCTCGAGCTCGGCGGCCAGCTGGAGACGCTCAAGAACCTGCGGGAGAAGGTCGCGCAGGGCGGCGACGGCGGTGACCCGTCCGGCGGCACCTCCGGCTACTCCGCGGTCGTGAAGTCGTTGCTGGACTTCGAACAGGCGCTCGTCGGCCAGTTCAACGACGACGCCATCTCCGGCACCGCGCAGGCCCTGCACAACATCGTCATCGCGCAGGAGCAGATCTCGCTCCAGCACGCCATCGTCTTGGCGGGTATCGGGCGCGGCAAGCTCCTCGGTCCGGAGACCCGCGCGCTGGAGCAGTCCGACATCCGGTTGCAGGACCGCCTCAACGACTACCAGGCCATCGGCACCACCGAGCAGCGCCGCACCTACGACCAGACCGTCACCGGCGCCTCCGTGGCGCTGCGCACGGCGTTCGTGGAACGCGCTCTCACACAGCCCGAGGGCACCCCGCCGCCGGCGACCCGGCCCGGCCAGCCGAAGCCCGCGCCGGAGTTCGGCATCGCCGTCGACGACTGGAACAAGGCCTCCGGCGCCACCGCCCGGCTGATGGAACAGGTCGGCCGCGCACTGCAGGACGAGCTCGCGAACACCGCCGGCTCGCTGCAGGACGACACGTCCAACAAGGCCGGTGCCGCCGCCGTCATCCTGCTCGCCATGCTGCTGATCGCCGGCACGCTCGGCTTCGTCATCGGCCGCTACCTGCTGCGCTCGCTGTCCGAGCTCCGCCGCTCCGCCCTCGACGTGGCCCACCACCACCTGCCCGAGGTCGTCGCCGCGATCCGTGCCGACCGCGCGCCCGACACCGAGATCGAACCGGTGCCCGTGCACTCCAGCGAGGAGTTCGGCCAGCTGGCCCGCGCGTTCGACGCCGTGCACGAGCAGGCCATCCGGTCCGCCGTCGAGCAGTCGTCGCTGCGGTCCGGCATGAAGAACATCTTCGTCAACCTGTCGCGCCGCTCGCAGGGTCTCGTCGAACGCCAGCTCAAGCTCATGGAGGAGCTGGAGCGCCACGAGGAGAACCCCGAACAGCTCGCGAACCTCTTCAAGCTCGACCACCTCGCGACGCGCATGCGCCGCAACAACGAGAACCTGATGGTGCTGTCCGGCACCGACGTGGCCCGCCGGTTCCACCAGCCCGTGCCGCTCGCGGACGTGCTGCGCGCCGCCGCGTCGGAGATCGAGCACTACCAACGGGTCGTCGTGAAGTCGACGCCGTCGGTCGAGATCGTCGGCTACGCCGCCAGCGACCTCGTCCGCCTCGTCGCGGAGCTGCTGGACAACGCCACCGCGTTCTCCGCGCCCTCCACCCAGGTCATCATCGGCTCGCGTCTCGACCAGCAGGGATCCGTGCTGGTCGAGGTGGGGGACCAGGGCATCGGCATGGGACCTGCCGAGCTCACCGAAGCCAACGAGCGCCTCTCGTCCGGTACCGAGGACGACGTGCCCGTCTCCCGTCAGATGGGTCTGTTCGTCGTCGGCAGGCTCGCCGGGCGTCACGGCATCACCGTCCGGCTGCGGTCGGCCGGAGAGGGCCGTGAGGGCCTGCGCGCGTTCGTGCTCGTGCCTTCCGAGCTCGTCCGCTCGAACGAACCCGCCCCGGCGCCCGCCGGACCCCGGCACGCCGCGCTGCCCCAGCCGAAGCCCGCCCTCGCCGCCAAGGCGCCGCACGTCGTCGTGAAGACGCCGAACCTGGCGCCGCCGCCCGAACCGGCACCCGCGATCGACCAGCCGCGCGAGTCGGCCGAGTGGACGTCGTTCCGCGGCGCCGCGATCGACGAGTCGCTGCCGCAGCGCCCCGCGCGCAACGGCAACGGCAACGGCAACGGTTCGGCTCCCGCACCGACGCCAAATGAGACGACGTCTTCCTGGTTCGCGGGCAGCGGCGTTTCGGACGAACGGGTCAACGGTGACCAACCGCCGGCCGGACCTCAGGCCGGGCCCTCCTCCGCACCGTCACCGTCAGTAGTGGCATCCTGGTTCGGGAAGAAGCCCGGCGGGACCGTCTGGGAACAGGCGGGAGACCCCGCCACGGACGCCGGCGAGACCGATGCCGGCTTGCCGAAACGGGCACCGCGTAAGAACCTGCTCCCCGATCTAGCCGAACGTCCCGAGAACGGTGCACGTCCCGCCGCGGGCCCGAAGCGCGATCCGGAGCGGGCACGGGGCTTTCTCGCCAGCTACCAGACGGGCCTGCGCCAGGCGCCGCTCGGTGGCAACGGGAACGGAAACGGCCAGGGGAACGGCCAGTACAACGGGGAGAAGGCATGAGCACGCCGCAGTCACGCCAGGTCGACCAGTTCGGCTGGTTGATCACGAACTTCACCGAGCGCGTGGCCGGTGTCGCCCACGCCATCGTGATCTCCGTGGACGGCCTGCTGCTCACCAAGTCCACAGGTCTGCCGCCCGAGCGCGCGGACCAGCTGTCCGCCATCGCCTCGGGCGTCGTGGCGCTCACCCTGAGCGCCTCACGTTGCTTCGAAGGTGGCGGAGTGTTGCGCACCGTGGTCGAGATGGACTACGGGATCATGCTCCTCATGTCCATTCGAGACGGGTCTTGTTTGGCGGTACTCGCCGCCCCCGACAGCGACGTCGGCCAGGTCGCCTACGAGATGACCGTGGTCGTCGACCAGGTGGGCCAGATCCTCACCCCCGAACTGCGAGCGCAGCTGCACAGCGTGAGGTGATCCATGAGTTCGTCCGCTGACGCGCACCGACGACGGAAGCGGGCCGAAACGCCCGCAGAGCAGACGTTCGCCGACCTGATGAACGGGTTTTCCCTGGACTCGGGCCGAAAGCGACCGCGCTCGGCCGGCGAGGTGCCCGCGCGGGATGCGACTCCCGTTGCATCGCGGCAAGAAGTGGTTCCGGCGTTCGAATCCGTCCTTCCGGACGCCGCCGATGCCTCGATCGTTCGTGCATATGCCTGGACGGGTGGGCGCACTCGGTCGAACATTCACCTCGAGATCGAGACACTTGTCTCCGCCAATGATCAGAGTCGGCTCTCTGCGGGTATCTTGCAGGCTGAGCACCAACGCGTTGTCGAGTTGTGCCACTCCCCGCGATCCGTCGCGGAAGTGGCGGCGCTGATGCGTCTCCCGCTGGGGGTCGTGAAAGTACTGCTCGGCGACATGGCGGAACGAGGTCTGGTGGACGTGCACCAGACCGCTTCCGCAGGCGGTGACACGCCGGACCTCGGGTTGATGGAGAGAGTGCTGAGTGGACTACGTCGGCTCTAGATTTCCCGAATTCGGGCCCCCAGGGCCGCCCGGTCGGGAGCTGACCTCGGCCAAGATTGTCGTCGCCGGTGGCTTCGGCGTGGGCAAGAGCACTTTCATCAGGTCCATCGTGGAGAACGATCTCCTGACGATGAGCTCACTGGCGCCCGAGCGCGCCGGTGGAGTCACGGAGCTGGTGAGGATCCAGTTCGGAC
The DNA here is from genome assembly GCF_042721395.1 of Lentzea sp. NPDC058450. NCBI lineage: Bacteria > Bacillati > Actinomycetota > Actinomycetes > Pseudonocardiales > Pseudonocardiaceae > Lentzea > Lentzea sp. NPDC058450. Next base: position 35,351 of record NZ_JBHXLO010000039.1, on the reverse strand, counting down.
GCGTGTGGCTCGATCCGGGCCTCGCGCTGCACCTGTTCGTGGCCCCGCAGTGGCAGGACCCGCGCGCGGGCTGGAGCGACGTGGTGCGCGGCGCCGTGGGTGCCGTGGTGCTGTTCGACGTGATGCGCCCCGCCGACTCGGTCGACGCGATGCGCTACTTCGAGGACCACAAGATCCCGTACGTGCTGGCGTTGAACAACGTGCACGCGTCTGTCCGGTCGGACGTGTCGGCCATCATCCGGGGCATGGGCATCGCGCCCGAGGTCCCGGTGCTGACGTGCGATCCGCGCGTGCGCCTGTCCGTCCGTGAGACGCTGATCTCGCTCACGGAACACGCCAAACTGGACCGCTGGCGCCGCCGTCCCGGCCCGGACGAGACCACCCCGCTCGCGCCGGTCTGCTGATTCCCGCGTTCGAGCGCTTTCGGGCGAACTCGTTGTGCCGCTTGGAGAATCTCCAAGCGGCTCTCTTTCAGGGCTTTTCGAGCTGAAACGATGGAGCTGGGAGACGTGTGTCTCCTAGCTTTTCTTCATGCCCAAAAGAGAGTCGAACATCGTGGGCCGCGAGTTCGGCAACGCCCTCCGCGCCGCCATCGCCAGGACCGGCATGACCCAACGAGGTCTGGCCGAGGAGCTGGACTGGGACGAGTCGAAACTCTCCGACCTGGTCAACGGCAAGGGCGGCGCCACGGCACACGAGATCGAGGTCCTGCTCGCCTACTGCCGCCTGTCGCTGGCGGACCGTCGGCACATGCTCGCGCTGTACCTGGAATCGCAGGAGAAGGGCTATCTGCTCTTTCCCGAGGACGGCGTTCCCGACCAGCTGCGCACGCTGATCAACCACGAGAAGGAATCCGACGAGGTCATCGCCTGGTCGATGAGCCTCGTGCCCGGCCTGCTGCAAATTCCCGAGTACGCGTACGCCATCGCGCTGGCCGGGCCGCACGAGCCGGAGGACGTGCCGAAGGTCGTGGCCGCCCGGATGGCGCGAACGGAGATCCTTCGGCCTGGCCGGACCTTCACCTTCTACATGCACGAGCAGGCGCTGTGGCTGCCCGCAGGAGGTGAAGAGGTGTGGCGTGAGCAGTTGGCGCACCTGCTGCGGATGTCCGTGCGCCAGTACATCAACCTCCACATCATTCCGAGGTCGATCGGCGCGCACGCCGGCGTGGCGGGGGACTTCCGCGTGATGAAGTTCCCGAAGTACCCGCCGCTCGTCTTCCTGGACACGTTGAACTGCGGTTTGTTCTTCGACGACAAGGACACCATCGCGCTGTACGAGGACAGGGTGAAGAAGCTCGCCGCCTCCGCGCTGAATCGGGAAGAATCGAGGGCGGTGATCGACAACATCTTGGAGGGTCTCCAATGACCGACTGGCGCAAGAGCAGCTACAGCAGCACCGCTGACAACTGCGTCGAGGTGGGGCGGGGCGCCGGCGTCCGGGACAGCAAGGCACCCGCCACCCACCTGCCGGTGTCGGCGACGGCCTGGACGGCGTTCCTCTCGACGGTGAAGGACGACTCCGCCCGCTAGGAGCCCGGCAGTCGGCACGAGCCCGACCGGCGCCGCGCCCGTCTGCTCGCCGCCCCGTTGTGAACGCCCGCCCGCCTGCGTTGGCGGGACTCCGGCAACTTCTGGCAGCACCTCCCGTGTCCCAGCGCGTGACCACCCGCGGTCGCGTGCTGGTCCGCTCTGCCCGCGCCCGTTGACAAGATCGCTACGATAGTTTCAGTGTCGACCGAAAGGGATCACTGATGAGCGTCGGGCGGGAGACCAGGCTGTCGGCCTGGATCGAGCGGTTCGCGGCCCACTTCGCCGAGGAGGGCATCCCGCTGATCGGTGGCCGCATCCTCGGGTACCTGCTGGTCTGCCAGCCGGTCGAGCGCACCGCCGCCGAACTCTCCCAGGAACTGGAGGCGAGCAGCGGGTCGATCAGCACCAACCTGAAGTACCTGGTCAACGTCGGCCTCGTGACCAAGCGGACGCGCCGGGGCCGGCAGGCGGCCGAGTACCGGATCAACGAGAAGGCCTGGACGGACTTCATCCAGCGCAAGTTCACCGCCATCGCGAGCGTCCAGTTGCTGACCGACGACGGCATGCGGTTGCTCAGCGGCGACCCCGAGCGGGCGCAGCGGCTCAAGGCCGTCGACAACCTCTACGGTTGGCTCTCAGAGGAACTGCCCGCTTTGTGGGAGCGCAGGCCCGCCGCACCGAAGTAGCGTGGTGCCATGTGGCACCCGTTTCGCGATGACATCGAGTACTACGAGGAGCGAGCGCGCGGACTGCTCGCCTCCGCGTGGGACGGCGTGCCGGGCGCGCTGGAGGTCTTCGACGACGTCCCGCTGACGGACGAGGGCGCGCACATGGTGCTCGCGCAGGCCCACGGCTGCGAGGATTGGAAGGCCCTCAAGGCGAACATCCGCAAGCCGCGGCCGTTCGCCCGCGCCTACCAGGCCATCGAGATGCAGAACCCCGGCGAGCTCAAGGCGATCATCACGCGTGACCCGTGGCTCGTGAAGGCCAGCGGCACCAACGGGAACGACCTGCTCGGCCTCGCCACCGCCAAGTGCGACGAACGGCTCGTCGAGGTGCTGCTGAACGACGGCGCCGACATCGACCACCAGAACGTCCACGGCTGGACGGCGTTGCACCAGGCGGCCTACGCGAACCAGCCGCACCTCGCCGAGCTGCTTCTGAGCCGAGACGCCCGCACCGACCTCGAAGCGCGCGGCGAAGGCGGTACCCCGCTCACCGTCGCGTTGTTCTGGGGCAACCGGCAGACCGCGGAACTCCTGGCACAGCACGGAATCCACCCGCCGAACCTGCGCACCGCCGCCGGACTGGGCGACCTCGACCTCGCCACCGAACCCGAGGCGAACCGCGGCTACTACCGGCCGCACAGCGGTTTCCCGCGCTGGTGGCCGACGAACGACCCGCAGGAAGTGCTGGACGAGGCGCTGTCGTGGGCCGCCCGCAACGACCGCACCGAGGTCCTCGGCGACCTGCTCAAGCGCGGCGCCAGGATCGACGCGGACGTCTACCGCGGCACCGCGCTCGCGTGGGCGGCCTGGTGCGGGCTGGAGAACGCCACCCGCACGCTGCTCGACCTGGGCGCGAACCCCAACCGCCGCACGGGTTTCGGCGGCCCGATGCACGGCGAGGGCGTCACGGCGCTGCACCTCGCCGCTGAACGCGGCCACCTGCCGGTGATCAGGATCCTGCTGGACGCGGGCGCCGACCGGACCATCACCGACGCCAACTTCGAGGCCACGCCCGCGAACTGGGCGGGCCACAACGACCAGGGCGACGCTCAGGCCTTGCTGAGCGCCTGATCGTCGGAAGCGGGCAGCTCGACCTCGTGCGTCCGCTCCCGGCTGGACGTCCAGAGCGCCGCCGTGGCAACGACAACGGCACCCGCGCCCAGCACGTGGATCGACACGAGCACCTCGGGCACACCGGTCCAGTACTGGACCATGCCCAGCACGCCCTGCGCGAGCACGACGGCGACGAGTGTCCAGTAGGCGCGGGTGCGCAGGAAGAACCCGACCGCGATCAGCAGGCCCAGGAACAGGAACAGCAGGTCGGCGTGGATCTGCGCGAGCGTCGCGACCTCCACGCCCAGGCGCGGCGTCGAGGCGTCCCCGGCGTGCGGACCGGCTGCGGTGACCCAGGTGCCCGCGAGCAGCAACGCGCCGAGCACGACCGCCATCACGACCTGGAGCTTCATCAACGGCGCCGGCACCTTCAGCCGGGCGGGACCGTCGCCCTCGCGCAGCGAGCTGACGAGCAGCACGGCCATCCACACCAGACCCATCGAGATCATGAAGTGGATCGACACGGTGTACCAGGCGAGCCCGGTCAGCACGGTGATCCCGCCGACCACCGCCTGCACGGCCACGCCGACGAGCTGGACCAGCGACAGCACCAGCACCCGGCGGCGCCGGGGGAGGTGGAACCACGCGGCCAGCACGCACAGGCCCGCGATGACGCCGACGACACCGGTCAGCGTGCGGTTGCCGAACTCGACCCACTGGTGCAGCGCGGCGACCTCGGGGTGCTCCACCGGGACGACGCTGCCCTCGACGCACTGCGGCCACGTCGGGCAGCCGAGCCCGGAGCCGGTGACGCGGACGATCGAGCCGGTGACCGCGATCCCGGCCTGCGCGATGACGACGGCAATCGCGAAAGCGCGCTGCCAGGACACGAGGAAGGCGGTCAGCTTCGACACGCCCCCGATCGTAGGTGTCGTTATGTCAGCTTCGTCGTCCGGGTGGCCAATGCACCCGCCACAACGCCCCAGGCCACGAGGACTGCGACAGGGCCCACACCAGGGGCAGTGCCGTGCACCACAGAGGTTTCCAGCGCCTGAGCCAACGCCGCCGACGGCAACAGGTGCACGAACGACACCGGCACCGACAACGCGACACCGCCGACCATCAGCAGCACGAACCAGATGATGTTCGCCAGCGCCAGCACGATCTCCGCGCGCAACGCACCGCCGAGCAGCACGCCCAACGCGCCGAACGTCAACGTGCCCAACACGATCAGCAGCACGACCCACGGCAACCCGGCCAACGGGAACCGCCAGCCCAGCAGCAACGCCGTGACCGCCAACAACACGATCTGGATCGCGACCACCACGAGAGCGCCGCAGACCCGTCCGGCAACCAGCAGCCACCGGGGCAGTGCCGACGCGGAAAGCCGCTTCAGCACGCCATAACGCCGGTCGAAGCCCAACGCGATGGCCTGCCCGGTGAAAGCGCTCGAAATGATCGCCAGCGCGAAGATCCGGGCAGTCGCGGACCCGACCCGCGGTTCCGGCATCGGGATCACCGACATCAGCGACAACGCCACCAGCAATGCCAGCGGGATGATCACGGTCAGCAGGATCTGCTCGCCGTTGCGCAACGTCAGCATCGCCTCGGTGCGCGCGTGCGTGAAGAGCATGCGGGGCAACGAACCGCGGCCGGGCGCGGGCTTGAAGGTGCCGGGAGCGAAGGTGGTCACGAGCGCAGCTCCCTGCCGGTCAGCTCCAGGAAAACGTCTTCGAGGCTGCGCTTGGCCACCGTCAGCTCCTCGGCCAGCACGCCCTGCTGCGCGCACCACGACGTGACGGTCGACACGACCTGCGGGTCGATCAGGCCTTCCACGACGTAGCAGCCCTTCGTCGCCTCGCGCACCTTCAGCCCCTCGGGCAGTGCGGCGGACAGCAACGTCAGGTCGAGACCGGGCCGCGCGCGGAACCGCAGCTGCTGGTCGTCCGGCCGGTTCGCGGTCAGCTCGGCGGGAGTGCCCTGCGCGACGACGCGGCCCTCGTCGATGATCACGACGTCGTCCGCGAGCGTCTCGGCCTCGTCCATGAGGTGCGTCGTGAGGAGCACGGCGACACCGTCGTCCTTCAACGCCGCCACCAGATCCCACACCAGCCGGCGCGCCTGCGGGTCCATGCCCGCCGTCGGTTCGTCCAGGAACACGAGCTCGGGGCGTCCGATCAACGCGCACGCGAGCGAAAGCCGTTGCTGCTGGCCGCCGGAGAGCCTCTTGTACGGGGTGCGCGCGGCGCCGCCGAGACCGAGGACCTCGATCAGCCACTTCGGGTCGAGGGGGTGCGCGGCACACGCGGCGACGAGGTTCAGCATCTCCTCGGCGCGGATGCCGGGATAACCGCCGCCGCCCTGGGGCATCACGCCGATGCGCGGCCGCAGTGCTTCGGAACCGGGCGCGAGGCCGAGCACGCGCACCGTGCCGTCGTCGGCCTGGCGGAAGCCCTCGCAGATCTCGACCGTCGTCGTCTTGCCCGCGCCGTTGGGCCCGAGCAGGGCGAGAACGGTGCCGGGCTGCTGAACGAGGTCGAGGCCGTCGACGGCGGTCTTCGAGCCGTATCTCTTGACCAGCCCCGACACTTCCACCGCAGGCTGGGGATTCGGGCTCACAGGCACGCAGCCTAGGCGGTCGGAGCGCCCGGCACTCAGTTGGGTCATTCGGCCCATTCCTGAAGCAGGGCTGAAAAAGGTGGGGCTAGCCCTACCCCGGCACCTCAGGGACACCTCAGGGTCACGTCGGGGGAGTTCCCCATTGGTTGATCACGCCGATCGAAAGAGACTTTTCCCGTGGTCGAAGCGGGGGCGAAAAGGCGAGGCCTGGTGGTCGGGGGACTGGTGTTCTCACTGGTTCCGATTCTTTACCTGCATGTCATGTCGGCAGGGCAGCTCAACCCGGTCTCGGACGTGATCAGCGACTACGTGTTCGTCGACAACGGCACGGGCTGGCTCGCGGCGACGTCTCTTAGTCTCGCGGCCGTCTCGGCGTTGCTCGCCGTCAACCTGCGCGGTGTAGGCAGGTCAGCGCAGTGGTTGATCGGCATCTGGTCGGCAGGACTGACCGTGGCGACGATCTTCCCGACCGATCCGACGGGAGCGCCGACCTCGATGTCGGGCTACATCCACCGGTACGCCGGAGCGGTGATGTTCGTGGCCCTGCCAGCCGCGGGGGTGCTCATCGCCCGTCAGTTTCCGGCCCTGCTCGGTATCGCAACAACGGCCACCATCTCCAGCGCGGCGTTTCTCGTGAGTCACGTTTCCTTCGGCGGTTTCGAAGCGCGCGGACTTACGGAACGCGTTTTGTTCGCATCTCTTTACGTCCTGCTTTTCGCCATCGCGGCACTACAGGTGAGGCGCACGTCATGACCCTGCTCGCCATCACGCTCGCCGTGCTCGGCGCCGTGTGCTTCGCGCTCGCGGCCCGGTTGCAGCACGACGCGGTCGCCGAGACCGGCGCACGGGCCAGTGTCCTGCGCCAACCCCGCTGGCTGGGCGGCCTGGCGCTGCTCATCGCGGGTGCCGGCGTGCACGCCGCCGCGCTGGGCATGGCGCCGTTGACGGTCGTGCAACCGATCGGTGTCCTCGCGATCGGCATGACGGCGTTGATGGACCGCCGTTTCCGCGAGTTGCCGGCGATCCTGCTCACGACCGTGGGTGTGGGTGCGTTCGTGTGGTTCGCGTCGGGCAGTGCGACCGCAACGAAGGTCGTGCCCGATGTCGAGCTCACGGCCGGACTGGTGACTCTCGGGCTGATCGCGGTGCCTGGCCTCGTCGCAGCCCTTACGCCTAACGCACGCATCCGTGCCGTGGCGTTCGCATCAGCCGGTGGCGTCGCATACGGCTACGTATCGGTGCTGATGCGTGCCGTCTCGCAGTCCGTGCAGCAAGGCGGGTTCGGGCTCTCGCACCTCGCGTCCGTGCTCGGCATCGCCCTTTCGCTCGCCGTGGGCGGCTGGCTCGTCCAGCACTCCTACGCCGGCGGACCCCCGCACCTGGCCGTCGCCTGCCTGACCGTGGTGGACCCACTGGTCGCCGTGGGCCTCGGCGCGTTCCTGCTCGGCGAAGCCGCGCATTTGTCTCCTTTGACCGGTGTCGCGCTGTTCGCCTGCGCTCTCGCCGCCGTTTGCGGCGTGTTCGCACTCGCTCGTCAACCTCGTGAAAACATCCGAACGGAGCTCCCCGTGAACACCTCCAGCGCGCTGCGCGTCGTCATCGCCGCCGACACGTTCCCGCCGGACGTCAACGGTGCCGCGCGCTTCGCGCAGCGCCTGGCGGTCGGTCTCGCCGAGCGTGGCCACGACGTGCACGTCATCGCCCCGGACTCGCCCCGTGCGACGGAAATCCCAGGCGTGACAGTGCATCGGCTCCGATCGCACCGCCTGCCGTTCTACCCGGACTTCCGCTTCTGCCTGCCGTGGCAGGCGTCGAAGGAGGCCGCCGCGCTGGTCAAGTCGCTGAAGCCGGACGTCGTGCACGTGCAGGCGCACTTCGTGGTGGGCCGGTTCGTGCTTAACGCGGCCGTCGCCGAGGGCATCCCGACGATGGCGACGAACCACTTCATGCCGGAGAACCTGTTCAGCCACGCCCACGTGCCGGCGTTCCTGCAGGGCATGGCCCGCAAGTTCGCCTACCGCGACCTGGCCCGCGTCTTCGGCCGCGCCGACGTCGTGACCGCCCCGACCCCGCGCGCCGTGCAGTTGCTGCACGACAGCGGGTTCCCGACCCCGGCCGTCCCGGTGTCGTGCGGCATCGACATCGACCGCTACCAGCGTTCGGTCACCCACAACGACCGCCCGACCGCGTTGTTCGTCGGCCGCCTGGACGAGGAGAAGCGCGTCGACGAGTTCCTGCGCGCCCTGGCCCGCGTGCCCGGCGCGTTCGGCGAGATCGTCGGCGACGGCACCTGCAAGGCCGAGTGGGAGCTGCTGGCCCGCGACCTCGACATCACCGACCGCGTGCGGTTCCACGGCTTCGTGTCCGAGGACGAGCTCCTCGACGCCTACGCCCGCTGCGACCTGTTCGTCATGCCCGGCGTCGCCGAGTTGCAGAGCCTCGCCACGATGGAGGCCATGGCCGCGGGCAAGCCGGTCATCGCCGCCAACGCCATGGCGCTGCCGCACCTCGTGCACCCCGGCCGCAACGGCTGGCTGTTCGAGCCGGGCGACGTGAACCAGCTGGCCCAGCGCCTGCACACGCTGGTGCACGACGAGCCGATGCGCGCACGGATGGGCGCCTCCAGCAGCGAGATCATCTCGCACCACGCGCTGGCCGCGACGCTGGAGCGGTTCGAGGCGCTGTACGCACGGGCGATGGGCCAGACGGTGCCGGTCATCGCGCTGGCTGCCTGAGCTCGGGGGAGCAGGGGGACGCAGGGACTGCTGCGAAGCGGGGGCGCGGCAGCAGCAGGGGGAAGGAGCCACAGCCCGGCCACGTTCACCGGCCGGGCTGTTGGCGTGCCGCGAGCTGGTGGCGTGGCTCAGGCTTCGTCGGCGGGAAAGTCGGCCGAGGCGCTGACCTCCGCCCACTCCCGCGTCTCCGCACTGCGCCGGGCCTCGGCCGCCAGCACGTGCTCCACCGCCGCGGCCCCCAGCACCAACCGGCGCGGCGGAGCGTCCGATCCCACCACGTCCACCACGACCCGCGCCCCTCGCGCCGGATCCCCTGGCTGCACCCCGTCCGTCTCGTCCCGGAACCGGTTGATCGCCCCCACGCTCTCCTCGTAGTCCGGCCCGACCTGGTGGCGGACCATCGACGAACCCTGCCAGTCCGTGCGGAACGCCCCCGGCTCCACGATCACCACCCGCACCCCGAACGGCGCCACCTCGTTCGCCAGCACCTCGGAGAAGCCCTCCACCGCGAACTTCGCCGTCTGGTACGCGCCCATCCCCGGCGTGCCGCCCGCGCGGCCACCCACCGACGAGAACTGCACGAACGTCCCGGACCGCTGCTGCCGCAACACGGGCAGGGCAGCGCGGGTCACGTTCACGACGCCGAACAGGTTCGCCTCCACCTGGGCGCGGAAGTCGGCGGCGGCCATTTCCTCGATGGGCGCGCTGTTGGCGTACCCGGCGTTGTTGACGACCACGTCCAGCGAACCGAACTCCGCCACCGCCACCGACACCGCGTGGGCGGCGGCCTCGGCGTCGGTCACGTCCAGGGCCACCGCGCGCACCCGGTCCGGGAAGCGCTCCACCAGGTCTTCGAGCTGTTCAGGGCGGCGAGCCGTCGCCACGACCTGGGCACCCGACTCTGCGGCGGCGAGCACCAGCTCACGGCCGAACCCGCGCGACGCACCGGTGATGAGCCACGTCTGAGCCATCAGAACCTCCATAAGTGTCACTTTCTATGACACTTATGACGCCCAAGGCGGCCAGAAAATGCCCGGACCAGGGCATGGCCCGCGTCACACCTCAGCCGACGCCGTGCAGGAACGTCGCCACGACCAGCGCGGCGGCCTCCGGAGGCGGCAGGTCGGGCATCTCCTGCGCGGCCGTGTGCAGCTGGGTCTGCAACGTCCGCAACGCCCACCCGGAAGGCAGGCCGGACGAGATCAGGCCCGCCTCCTCGGCCCTCGCGAGGAACGCGGACATCCGGTCGTCGAGCTCGACGCGCCGCCGTTGAACGTCCGGATCGGCCACCGCGCGGATGTCCACCGGCCACTCCCGGCTCAGCGCGACACCGCCCTCGGCGAACGCCAGCAGCGCCTCCCGCACCGGCCGGTCGTCCAGCGTCGAGGCGATCAACGTCTCCAGCTGGTCGAGCCGGGCGCGGTAGACGGCGAGCAGCAGTTCCTCGCGCGAGTCGAAGCGGCGGTACACCGTGCGGCGGTCCACGCCCGCCGCGGCGGCCACGTCCGGGATCCGCGCGTGCGGGTCCGCCGCGAAGACCCGTGCCGCCGCGCGCAGCACCGCTTCGACGTTGCGCGTCCCGTCAGCCCTCATCCGGACCAAGCTACCGGAGCTTCGCCTCGATCCGTTGCGCGACAAGCAGTCCGGTCTGCGTGAGGCGCAGCTCCTCCGGGTGGTCGCCCTGGCCGGTCACCATGAACCGGTAGAGCGACGCGTGCCCCTCCAGCCGTTCCCGCAGCAGCCCCGCGACGTCGGAACCGGCCGGGTAGATCGCCGGGATGGCCTCCTCGACGAGCTGCTCGCGGATGCGGCGCCGTTCGATCCGCGGCACGTACCAAGAGGTGATCAGCAGCAGCGTCAGGCCGAACGCCAGCGCCGTGCCGATCACCGCCTGCCAGCCCCAGCCGCGCGGGCCGATGATCAGCAGCACGTCGGCGGCGGCCAGGTACGCCACGCCGTAGACCACGGCCCAGCCCGCGGTGGCGGCGGCGGGCGGCTCGGCGCGTTCCGTGCCCCACACGCCTTCCACGCGGCGCCAGCGTTGCAGGGACTTGCCGCCGGACAACGCCATCCAGACGCCGAACGCTCCACACAGGACGGACGTCGGGATCACCAGCCACGGCTTGGTGTGCAGCTCGAACCGCCAGATCGCCCAGACGCCGGCGACGACCACCGCCGCGACGGCGGCCTGCTTCCAGCGGCGCCTGATCAGCCGCCACGGCCGGAAGTCCGCCAGCACCGCCAACGGCGTCCGGATCGGCGACGGCAGCGAGCCCAGCACCAGCAACGCCGCCACGACGAACGCGACACCCGCCACCGTGACCGTGCCGGTCGTGATCTCCGCGCGGTCGTCGGGCAGCCGGTCGACCGCTATGGCCACCAACGGGATCACGGGTGACAGGAGCACCAGGCCGTGCAGCATCGTGCCGCTGCGCAGCGCCGCGTACCCGAACGCGCCCAGCAGACTCGCCGCGCCGATCGCCGCGCCCGGACCCGCGGCCCACGCGGGCAGCATGCCGAACAACGCCATCACGACCAGCGCGCCGCCGACCGCGAGTCCCAGCAGACCCAGGAACTGGGCCAGGTTCCCGCCGCGGGTGAGGCCGGTGATCGTCCAGTAGGGGAGCAGCGCCGCGCCGCGCACCACCCGCGTCACCGGGCGGACGGCGGCGAGCCCCGACCGTTCGGAGTCGGCGACCGTGACGGCCACGGCGGCGGCGGTCGCGGCCGTGCGGATCATCTGGTCCGACGCCGCCTCCTGGGTGAGCGGCTCGCGGCCGATGCCGGCGCGGTCGAACGCGTTGAGCGCCGACATGCCGAGCGTGACCGTGTGCTGGTCGGGATATTCGAGGCGGGTCAACATGTCCGCGTGCTCTTCGAGGAACAGCTCGCCCCTCGACCGCTTGTCCGCGCCGTCACCGCGGTCGGCGATGATCGCGGCGCGCAGCCGGGGGAGCTCCTCGCAGATGATCCGCCAGTGCAGGCCCCACGCGGCCAGCTCGGCGAGCTTCATCGACGACGGTGAGAGCTCGTTCTCGGTCTGGTAGATGTCCGCGAGCTCCTTCTTGGCCTCCTCGGCGCAGGCCGCGACCTGGATCGGCAGTTCCAGGCCGAACATCGCCGACACGACCTCGTCGACGACGGCCGCGGCGCGTTGTTCGGGCGTGCGCTGGTCGTCGGCGGGACGGCCGAGCGTGTCCATGCGGCGCAGGCGGCGCGGGTCGAACAGCACGCGGCACAGCATCGTCGCGCCGTCGAGGCGGCCCCAGATCCAGTCGTTGACCCGCCACGACCGCTTCAGGAAACCCGAGAAGCGGGAGAGCGACGCTCCACCGGCCTTGTCATCGGCCGTGACCGACTGCTGCGCGAACGCGTTGCGCGTCTGCAGCGACACCTGGACGAGTTCGACGGGCGTGTCCAGGCCCGTCGAGGCGTCGTCGGACAGGCACGTGCCCGCGATCTCCAGCGCCAGCAGCCGCGCCAGCCACCGCTCGCCGTCCTCCAGCCCCGCTTCCGCGGTCGTGGCGGGGGCGCCGAGCAGGGCGTTCCAGGAGAGGAGACCGCCGAGCTTGAGCCGGTCGGCGGCCAGTCCGGTGATCACGTCCTGGGCGGCGCCGACGATCCGGCCGATCTCGGTGACCTGCGCCCGGACCTCCAGGCCGAGGTGCCCGTCGATCATGTGCTCGTGGTAGCTCGCGAGGCGTCCGGTCCAGTACGTCTCGCCGAGCGAGTCCGACGGCTTCCAGTCGAACAGCTCGGTCCGCAGCCGGCGCAGCTCCGCGCGGACCTGGTGCAGCTGGCGGCGGGCGGCGGCGATCTCCTCGGCCTTGCCGTCCGGGGCGACCCAGACCAGCCGTTTGAGCAGGTCCAGGGCCGATGCACCCAGCCGTTCGGCCATGGTGATGCCCCACTCCCAGCCGGTGTCCTCGCGGCACACGAGGTCGGGGAGCTTGACGCCCGGCACGTACGGCAAGACGCCGTGCTGCTTTTTCCACTTGCGCTGCGCGGTCTCCGCCGCGCGCCGGGCCCGTTCGAACGACCAGTTCGCCGGGTTCCCCTTGGGCAGCGCGAACTGCTGCGCCGTCACCTGCCGGGCGGCGAGGCGGATCTCGACGTCCTCGTAGTGGCCGAAGAGCTTGTCCGCCAACGAGTACACCTCGCCGACGACGTCGTCCCCGTTGGCGTGCAGGCGATCCAGCAACGCCATCCGGCCGCCCCTGCTGCTCGCGGCGCGCCGGTTGTGCTCCTCGATCTTCTCGACGTAGGTCCTGTTGGCCTGGCTGGACATCGCGCTCAGCAGCTTGCCGCCGGACGCGACCGTCGTCATCGACTTGTCGACGGTGTCGGCCACGGGCTCGGAGCCGAGCGGTTCGGCGTGCGGGAAGACCAGCAGCATCACCCGCCGCACCGGCCCGTCCGCGGGCATCCGGTCGATGGCCTCCAGCGCCTCCTTCGTGGGCGTGTTCACGAGCACGCCGCCGTCGACGGCGAACCGGCTGCGGTCGCCGCCGTTGGCCCAGTTCGCGACGTCCGCCATGTCCGGGCGGTCCGGCGTGGCCTGGCCGCCGACGGGGATGAAGCTCGGCTCGAACGCGAACGGGAAGCTGGCGCTGCTGCGTGCCGCGAGCGCGAGCTGGTTGACGCGGTCGTTCATGGTGCCGGGCGCGAAGTCGTCGCGGGTGTCCTCGGAGACCCACGCGTACGGGTCACGCCGGAACGAGAACGACCCCTGGTGCACCGACTGCGTCAGCGGCTGGCCCAGGTCGTCGTAGGTGATCGTGGGGACGCCGCCGAGCAGCGTGGTGGTGATCCGCAGGTCGATCGGGCGTTCGTCGGCCTCGGTCGGCTCGAAGTCGGTCGTCAGCCGGGCGAGTGCCTCCTGGAGCCGGGGCAGGAAGAACTCGTCGCCCTTGAGCAACGACGCCGGCTGCCCCCGGAACGGCGTGCGCAGCAGCTGCTCCATCCGCCCCTGCTCGGCCCACAGGTCCCGCAGCCTGCTGAGGTCCGCCTTCTTGTTGACCTGCGACAACGCCAGCGCGGCCCCGTTGATCCCACCGGCCGACGTGCCGGCGATGACGTCCGCCCGCGCGGTGCACCCGACCAGGTCGAGCAACGGCTGGTAGACCGACCCGGGCCTGGTCAGCCGGTCGAGCTCCAGCACCACGCCGCCCATCCAGACGGCGAGGCTCACACCCCCGTTGAGCACGACCGCGAACCGGACCTCTTCGCGCGCCATGGTCTCGCTCATGCCGCACCCCCTCCCGGCGTAGATCTTCCTACTGAGAGGAGGTCGCCCGCCGGAGGTTCGGGGTTACTGGCCCGATCGGGCTGTCAGACGTGCCCGCCACCGGCCGGGTCGGACTTGAGGAACGGCCCGACCCGCTTGCGCGCGATCAGCACGCAGACCGCGAACGTGATGATCGCCCCGGCCACCGCCTGCGGCACCGTGTACGCACGCCCGTCGAACGCGGACCCGGTGGGCGGCAGGATCACCGCGATGATCGCGGACACCACCATCGCGAACATCCGGAACTTGGGCCCCACCACCGCCGTGGCCAGCGGCAACATCGCCCACAACACGTACCAGGGCTGCAGCACCGGCCCGAGCACGAGGATCGCGCCGAGCGCGGCCCCGAGCCCGTTCATGGCCTTGATCCGCCCCTTGAAGCTCCTCCACAACAACGCCACCGTGATCACCACGGACACCGCCTGCCCGAGCATGCGGGTCAACGCGATCATCGCCTCGGTGTGGTTGCCGAGCCCGAGCATGATCCCGGTCCCGGCCCCCAGGAACCCGAGCGCGGTGGGCGGCGACATCCACGACTTGACGGTGGACGCGACGTTCAGCGTCTCCAGCCACCCGAACCCGAACCCGGTCCCCAGACAGATGGCCACCACCCCGACCGCGGCGATGCCCGCCATCGCCCCGGCCACCAGCGCGAGGTGCTTGAACTGCCCGCCGAGCTTCCGCGCGACCAGCACCCCGAGAAACCCGAGTGCGGCCATCGCCGGAATCTTCACCATCGCACCGCACACGATGACCCCGGCCCCCAAAGCGATCCACGACCACTTCAGCGGTTCCAGCCCGCGCATGGCCAGCTCCAGGCCGACCAGCATGAGCCCGAGCGCCAGCCCGTCGTTGTGCACGCCGATGACGATGTGGAACAACACCAACGGGTTGAGCGCCCCCAGCCACAACGCGCCGACCGGCGGCACCCCGAACCTGGCGGCGAGCCTCGGCAGCGCCCACACGATCATGCCCAGACCGACCAGCACGAGCAGCCGGTGCACGAACACGCCGGACACCACGTGGTCGCCCGTGAGCATCGCGGTCAACCGGCCGAACGCGAGGAAGAGCGGCCCGTACGGCGCCGGCGTCTCCCGCCAGATGTTCGGCACACCGCGGGTGAGGACGTGGTCGACGCCCAGCGCGTTGGCCGGCCCCAGCTCGTACGGGTCGAGGCCCCTGGCCGCGATCTCGCTCTGGGCGAGGTAGGAGTAGACGTCCCTGGAGAACATCGGCACGCAGAAGACCAGCGGGACGGTCCACATCAGCAGCGTGCGGTCCATCTGGCCGCGGGAGATCAGTCTCGGTCTGCCCGGTTTGACGAAGCGGCCCAGGGCCAGCCAGGCGGACACGATCATGAAGATGCCGGTCCACACGACGCCCATGGCGACGCTGGGCATCCTGGAGAACAGGCCCAGGACCGGGACGCCGTAGAGCGGGGAGTAGATGGGGGCTGCGCCGCCGCCGAGGCTGCCCACGGTCAGGAGGAGTGCGCCGATCGTGCCCCAGCGGCGGACGATGTCCAGCTGGCGACGCTCTCGACCGTTCAAGAGGTCGCTCTCCGGAGTCACGGCTCCGCCGTTGGTGGGCATGCGGGCAGCGTATCCAGCGGGGGTGGTGGGGGTGTGCCGGGACGTCACTACTCGTGCGGGTCGGGTTTGGGTGCAAAGACCTTGGACGAGCTTTGGTTACGTCATCGCCGCTGCGCGACGATAGAGATTAGGGCTTGACTTCGGGGCCCTTGCGAGGCGCTCATCGGCCGGAAAAGGCCGGGCTGAAAAGCGCCCGGCCGAGCTCGAGAAGCTAGCACCTCGCACCCAAAGTCAAGCCCCAATCTCAAGCGTGCGTGGTTGCGTTTGTGCTGGTACGTCACGTCATTACCGGTTGCCGTGGTGCGCCCAGGAAGGACGCCTCGCCTTCGGCATTGCGCTTGCGGCAAGGTAGCTCGGCTGCGCCATCGCGGACCTTGCGCTCAGACGGGCTCGCCTTCGGCTTCGCATCCCCTAAAGCCATTGGTACCCGGCAAGGCCCACCCGTCTTGGCTCACCACAGACCCACTCGCTCAGCTACCACGCCCCGACCGCTGCGCTCAGCTACCACGCCCCAACCGCTGCGCTCGGCAACCTCGCCCGACGCTTCGTCCCGCCTGGCCGTGCCCGGCTCGGCCTCGCCTCACCCCGCCCGCGCCTATCGCGCCCCAGCCCCGCCTTACCCCAGGCCTCGCCCCGTCCTGCCTCGCCCCGCCTGCCCGGCCCGTCCCGCCTGCCCTGCCTCGCCCCGCCTGCCCGGCCCGTCCCGCCTGCCCTGCCTCGCCCCGCCTGCCCGGCCCGTCCCGCCCGCCGCCGTGCCTGCTCCCGCCGTGCCTGGCCCCTCGCACTCCGCCCGGCCCGCCGTCCACCCCGGACGAGCGGCCCTCAACCGCCCTGGCAGGCGGCCTCCACCGTGAGTCAGGTCACCCTGTGACCGCGATCTTTGCGACCTCCGGCTAAATACGCAACACTGGTGTTGTGAAAAACGCCGAGACCCATCTTGACGCCGTGCACCAGCACGACGGCAAGACTCGGCACGCTGTCGCCAGGCTCCTGTTGGAGCAGGGCCCGGTCACCGCGGCGGCTGTCGCCGAGGAGCTGGGCATCAGTCCTACGGCGGTGCGCCGGCACATCGACGCGCTGCTCGCGGACGGCGAGGCGATCAGCAGGGACGCTCCCCGGCAGACCCAACGTGGCCGTGGTCGTCCCGCCAAGCTCTTCCTGCTCACTGACGCCGGACGTGCCCGGTTCGGCCACGCCTACGACGACCTCGCGGTCGCCGCGATCAGGTTCCTCGCCCAGACGGGTGGGGAAGAAGCGGTCAAGGCGTTCGCGCAGAGTCGTGTCGACGCATTGGTGGACCGGCATCGGTCGGCGATCGTGGCCCAGGTCACGCCCGCCGAACGGGCCAAGGCCCTCGCCGCCGCGTTGACCAGGGAGGGCTACGCTTCATCGGCTCGCAACGTCGGGGTGGGTGAGCAGTTGTGCCAGCACCACTGCCCGGTCGCCCACGTCGCCGCCGAGTTCCCCCAGCTGTGCGAGACCGAGACGGAGACGTTCGCGAACCTCCTCGGTACCCACGTGCAGCGCCTCGCGACGATCGCCCGCGGCCACGCCGTGTGCACGACGCACATCCCGAACGTTCAACGGATCCCAGATGATGGAGGGGAGCCCGCATGACTGCCGCTGCCGAGCAGCGCACGCCCACCACGGTGCAGTCTCCGCTCACGCAGGAAGAGACCATCGCGTCTCTCGGCAACTACGAGTTCGGCTGGGCCGACTCGGACACTGCCGGCGCGAGCGCACGCCGAGGCCTCAGCGAGGACGTCGTCCGCGACATCTCGGCGAAGAAGAGCGAGCCCGAGTGGATGCTCGACTACCGGTTGAAGGCGCTGAAGCTCTTCGACCTCAAGCCGATGCCGAACTGGGGCGCCGACCTCTCTGGGATCGACTTCGACTCGATCAAGTACTTCGTGCGGTCCACGGAGAAGCAGGCCACCAGCTGGGAGGACCTGCCCGAGGACATCAAGAACACGTACGACCGGCTGGGCATCCCCGAGGCTGAGAAGCAGCGCCTCGTCGCGGGTGTCGCCGCCCAGTACGAGTCCGAGGTCGTCTACCACCAGATCCGCGAGGACCTGGAGCAGCAGGGTGTCATCTTCGTCGACACCGACTCGGGCCTGCGGGACTACCCGGAGCTCTTCAAGGAGTACTTCGGCTCGGTCATCCCCGCGGGTGACAACAAGTTCTCCGCGCTGAACTCCGCGACCTGGTCCGGTGGCTCGTTCATCTACGTGCCGAAGGGTGTCCACGTCGACATCCCGCTGCAGGCCTACTTCCGGATCAACACCGAGAACATGGGCCAGTTCGAGCGCACGCTGATCATCGTCGACGAAGACGCCTACGTGCACTACGTCGAAGGCTGCACGGCGCCGATCTACTCGTCGGACTCGCTGCACTCGGCCGTGGTCGAGATCATCGTGAAGAAGGGCGGCCGCTGCCGCTACACGACGATCCAGAACTGGTCGAACAACGTCTACAACCTGGTCACCAAGCGCGCCAAGGCCGAAGAGGGCGCGACCATGGAGTGGGTCGACGGCAACATCGGCTCCAAGGTGACCATGAAGTACCCGGCCGTGTTCCTCATGGGCGAGCACGCCAAGGGCGAGGTCCTCTCGATCGCGTTCGCGGGCGAGGGCCAGCACCAGGACGCCGGCGCCAAGATGGTCCACATGGCCCCGCACACCTCCTCGACCATCGTGTCGAAGTCGGTGGCGCGTGGCGGTGGCCGCACGTCGTACCGCGGCCTGGTCCAGGTCAACAAGCGGGCGCACCACTCGAAGTCCACGGTGAAGTGCGACGCGCTGCTGGTCGACACCATCAGCCGCTCGGACACCTACCCGTACGTCGACGTCCGCGAGGACGACGTCGCGATGGGCCACGAGGCCACGGTCTCGAAGGTCTCCGAGGACCAGCTGTTCTACCTGATGTCGCGCGGCCTCAACGAGGACGAGGCCATGGCCATGATCGTGCGCGGGTTCGTCGAGCCCATCGCGCGCGAGCTGCCCATGGAGTACGCCCTCGAGCTGAACCGCCTGATCGAACTGCAGATGGAAGGGGCCGTCGGCTGACATGGCCGCCCTGTCGACTCAACCTCACTCCCACGGCGCCGTAGTCCCGGTCGCCTCGCGCGCAGAGCACTTCACGTCGTACGACGTGGACGCGTTCGAGGTCCCGGGTGGCCGTGAGGAGATCTGGCGCTTCACTCCTCTCAAGCGTCTTGCCGGTCTGCACTCCGGCGCTGCGGCAACGGGTTCCGCTGCCGTCGAGGTGAACGCCGCCTCCGGTGTCACCGTCGAGACGGTCGGTCGTGACGACGACCGCCTCGGCAAGGCCGGTGTCCCCGGTGACCGCATCGCCGCGCAGGCGTACTCGTCGTTCGAGAACGCCACCGTCGTGACGCTGCCCGGCGACGCGAAGTCCGACCCGACGACCGTGACGATCACGGGCGCCGGCGAGGGCCAGGTCGCCTACGGGCACCTGCTGGTCAAGGCCGCGCAGTTCGCCGAGGGCACCGTCGTCGTCGACTACCGGGGTTCCGGCGCGTACGCCGAGAACGTCGAGTTCGTCGTCGCGGACGGCGCGCACCTCCAGGTGATCGCGATCCACGACTGGGCCGACGACGCCGTGCACGTCTCGCAGCACCACGTGAAACTCGGCCGGGACGCGTCGATCAAGCACACGGTCGTGACGCTCGGCGGCAACGCCGTCCGCATCACGCCGGTCGTGCAGTACGCGGGCAAGGGCGGCGACGCCGAGCTCTTCGGTCTGTACTTCGCGGACGCGGGTCAGCACCAGGAGCACCGGCCGTTCATCGACCACTCGCAGCCCAACTGCCGCAGCAACGTGGTCTACAAGGGCGCGCTGCAGGGCGAGGGCGCGCACACCGTGTGGATCGGCGACGTGCTGATCCGCGTGGCGGCCGAGGGCACCGAGACGTTCGAGCTCAACCGCAACCTGGTGCTCACCGACGGCGCGCGCGCCGACTCGGTGCCGAACCTGGAGATCGAGACCGGCGAGATCGAGGGCGCGGGCCACGCCAGCGCCACCGGCCGGTTCGACGACGAGCAGCTGTTCTACCTGCAGGCGCGCGGCATCCCGGAGGAGCAGGCACGCCGTCTCGTCGTGCGCGGCTTCTTCCAGGAGCTGATCGCGAAGATCGCCGTCCCCGAGGTGCGCGAGCGCCTCGAGGCCGCCATCGAGGCAGAGCTCGAGGCGGTCGGCGCGTGATCAAGGTGTGTGCACTGTCCTCATTGGACGACCGCAAGCCCTTCGCCGCCACCGTGGACGACGTGGACGTCGTCCTGGTGCGCGAGGGCGAGCGGGTGCACGCACTCGCGGATCTGTGCTCGCACGCCGCGGTGTCGCTGAGCGAGGGCGAGGTCTCCCGCAAGGGGATCGAGTGCTGGTTGCACGGGTCGTGCTTCGACCTGGAGACCGGCAAGCCCTCGTCACCGCCCGCCAGCGAACCGGTCGACGTCTACGCCGTCGACATCCGTGACGGCGATGTGTTCGTCGACGTCACCGTCACCACGAACTGACTTCAGCCAGACCACCAGGAGAACCGCAAGTCATGGCCACCCTTGAGATCAAGGACCTGCACGTCTCGGTCGTCAGCGAGGACGCTCCCAAGGAGATCCTCAAGGGCGTCGACCTGACGATCAAGGCCGGCGAGACGCACGCCATCATGGGCCCCAACGGCTCCGGCAAGTCCACGCTGTCCTACGCGATCGCCGGTCACCCGAAGTACACGATCACCTCGGGCACCGTCACGCTCGACGGTGAGGACGTCCTCGAGATGTCCGTCGACGAGCGCGCCCGCGCGGGCCTGTTCCTCGCCATGCAGTACCCGGTCGAGGTCCCCGGCGTCTCGATGTCGAACTTCCTGCGCACCGCCGCCACCGCCGTGCGCGGCGAGGCCCCGAACCTCCGCCACTGGGTGAAGGAGGTCAAGGGTGCCATGGCAGACCTCGACATCGACCCGGCGTTCGCCGAGCGTTCGGTGAACGAGGGCTTCTCCGGCGGTGAGAAGAAGCGCCACGAGATCCTGCAGCTGGGCCTGCTCGCGCCGAAGGTCGCGATCCTCGACGAGACCGACTCGGGTCTCGACGTCGACGCGCTGCGCGTCGTGTCCGAGGGCGTCAACCGCTACAAGGCCTCCGGTGAGGTCGGCGTCATGCTGATCACGCACTACACCCGGATCCTCAAGTACATCCAGCCGGACTTCGTGCACGTCTTCGCGAACGGCCGGATCGTCGAGTCGGGCGGCCGCGAGCTCGCCGACCAGCTCGAGGCCGAGGGTTACGTGAAGTACACGGGTTCCAAGGAAGCCGCAGCCCTTTCCTAGTGTTGTAGGTGTTGAGAGGAGGCGCTGTGACCACCACCGCAGCACCACTGGACGTAACCGCTCTGAGGGCGGACTTCCCGATCCTGTCTCGCACCGTTCGTGACGGGAAGCGCCTGGTCTACCTGGACTCCGGCGCCACCTCGCAACGCCCGACGCAGGTTCTGGACGCGGAAAAAGCGTTCTTGCAGGAGCACAACGCGGCCGTGCACCGCGGCGCGCACCAGCTGGCGGAAGAGGCGACCGACGCGTACGAGGGTGCGCGTCAGCGCATCGCGGACTTCGTCGGCGCCGACTTCGGCGAGCTGGTGTTCACCAAGAACGCCACCGAGGGCTTCAACCTCGTGGCGTACGCGATGGGCAACGCCGCGACCTCGGGTCCCGAGGCCGCGCGCTTCGTCGTGGGTCCCGGCGACGAGATCGTCGTGACCGAGATGGAGCACCACGCGAACCTCGTTCCGTGGCAGCAGCTCGCCGCCCGCACCGGCGCGACTTTGAAGTGGTTCAAGCTCGACGCGGACGGCAGGCTCGACCTGTCCGATGTGGACAGCGTGATCACCCCGCGCACCAAGGTCGTGGCGTTCACGCACCAGTCGAACGTGACCGGCGTGATCAACCCGGTCGATGTGCTCGTCGCGGCGGCGCAACGCGTCGGTGCGCTGACGGTGCTGGACGCGTGCCAGTCCGTTCCGCACGGCCCGGTGAACTTCCGCAAGCTCGGCGTGGACTTCGCGTCGTTCTCGGGACACAAGATGCTCGGCCCGTCCGGCATCGGTGTCCTCTACGGACGGCGTGAGCTGCTGGAGGCGTTGCCTCCCTTCATCACCGGCGGCTCGATGATCGAGCTGGTGAAGATGGAGGGCTCGACGTTCGCCCCGCCGCCGCAGCGCTTCGAGGCCGGTTCGCCGATGACGTCCCAGGCCGTCGGTCTGGGTGCCGCGGTGGACTACCTCAGCGTCGTGGGCATGGAACGCATCCACGCCCACGAGCACGCGCTGACCGTGGCGGCGCTGGAAGGCCTGTCGGCGGTGAAGGGTGTCCGGCTGATCGGCCCGCAGGACGCCGTGAACCGCGGCGGCGCCGTGCCGTTCGAGATCGAGGGCGTGCACCCCCACGACGCCGGCCAGGTGCTCGACAGCCTGGGCATCGCCGTGCGCGTCGGCCACCACTGCGCGTGGCCGCTGCACCGCTGCCTCAACGCCCAGTCGTCGGTGCGCGCGACGTTCTACCTGTACAACACGCTCGACGAGGTCGACGCGCTGGTCGACGGCGTCCGCGAGGCGCAGAAGTTCTTCGGGGTGGCCTGAGATGCAGCTCCAGCAGATGTACCAGGAGATCATCCTGGACCACTACAAGAACCCGCACGGCCGCGGTCTGCGCGACCCGTATGACGCCGAATCGTTCCAGGTCAACCCGACCTGTGGCGACGAGGTGACGTTGCGGGTCAAGCTCGACGGCGAGATCGTCTCCGACGTGTCGTACGACGGCCAGGGCTGCTCGATCAGCCAGGCGTCGACGTCGGTGCTGACGGACCTCGTCGTGGGCAAGCCCGTGGGCGAGGCGTTCAAGAAGATGGACGCGTTCGTCGAGCTGATGCAGAGCCGCGGGCAGATCGAGCCCGACGAGGACGTCCTGGAAGACGGCATCGCCTTCGCCGGTGTCTCGAAGTACCCGGCGCGCGTGAAGTGCGCGCTGCTGGGCTGGATGGCCTTCAAAGACGCAGTAGCACGAAGCCAGGGAGCAGCATGAGCACCGAAGAAGTGGTCCGGGGAGCCGAAGGCATGCCGGTCTTCGAGCCCAAGGCTGACGTCGCCGCGCTGGACGACGTGGAAGAAGCGATGCGCGACGTCGTGGACCCCGAGCTCGGCATCAACGTCGTGGACCTCGGTCTCGTCTACGACATCCACATCGACGACAAGAACGTCGCCACCATCGACATGACGCTCACGTCCGCGGCCTGCCCGCTGACCGACGTCATCGAGGACCAGACCCGCGCCGCCCTCACCGGTGGCACGGGCGGCGGTCTCGTGTCGGACTTCCGCATCAACTGGGTGTGGATGCCGCCGTGGGGCCCGGAGAAGATCACCGACGACGGCCGCGAGCAGCTGAGGGCACTCGGCTTCACCGTCTGATCGGACACCTCGTCGAACGGCGCGCATTCCACCACGGAGTGCGCGCCGTTCGTTTTACGCTCCGGCTGTGAAGAGACTGGTTCCGCTGCTGGTCGTGACCCTGGCCGCGTGCTCCACGACGCCTCCGGCCGTGCCGTCGTCCTCGACGACCCAGGCGCCTGCTCCGACGACCACGTCGCCGAAGCCGGACCAGACGTACGCGATCCACGACGTCTTCTTCCAGTTCACGAACGCCCTGAGCGAGAAGAACGGCGACGCCGCCCTGGCCGCGGTGGCGAGCAAGGCGGTCGCCACCTGGGAGAGCTACCGCGTGCACGCGCTGAAGAGCACCGAGTCCCAGCTCGCGGCACTCCCGATCGGCGAACGCTCCGTCGTCTACGGCCTGCGCGCGGCCGTCGACCCCGCAGTCCTGCGCACCCGGACAGGCCGCGAGGTGCTCGTCACGGCCGTCCAGCAGGGCCTCGTCTCCATGAACACGTCGACCAGGGTCGGGTACGCCGACGGCACCACCACCGTGGACGAGTCGTTGCCCGACCTGACGAGGCTGATCCTCGGCGCCGACGTCAGCACCGGGGAGATGGCGCCGGGCAACCCGGACGCGCCCGCGCCGTCCCCGCCGCTCACGGTCAGGTTCGTGCGCGAAGGCGAGGACTGGAAGGTCGACCTCGCGGTCCTGACCGAGTGGACGACCGCCGGCCTGGAGAAGCTGGCGACCCAGCGGGGAACGACCGCCGACCAGGTGCTCACCGACCTGTTCGCCGCCCGGTTCGGCGCCGCGCGTGCCGCGGAACTACGCAAACCCCTAGAAGGCTGATTCCCAGTTCCTGGGAGAGAATTAAATGCGTTGCACGGCCCTCGGCCGTCGCATAGCTTGGTGTCATCACGAACGACAGAGATCAACCGGAGGAAGACATGCTCGCCAAGGCACAGCTCGCGGGATGGCGAATTCTCGCCGTAATCGCCGGCGGTCTGCTGGCGCTGGCGTGGGGCTCCACGCCATGACCTGATCCCCAGGTCATGACCTCGGAGCCGCCCACGGGAAACCTGGGCGGTTTTCTTTTTGACCTGCGTCACATGCCGGTGAGCTTTGGAAGCGGAACGGATTCCAAACCCGTTTCCCGAGGGTTCGACTCCTTCCATCGGTGCGGCAAGAAAACAATGCGGTCGTGGTGAACTCGGCGGACACGTCGGTCTTCCAAACCGAAGCAGAGGGTTCGATGCCCTCCGACCGCTCGCACGAACAACGCGGTTCTAGCCCAACTGGTAGAGGCACATGGTTGAGGGCCATGACAGTCGGGGTTCGACTCCCCGGATCCGCACGCCCCGGTAGCCCAACGGAAGAGGCAACGCGCTCAGAACGCGTCCAGTGCAGGTTCGAATCCTGCCCGCGGCACTGCACAACTGAATCCCACAACAGAACAACGACGGGGGACGCGCCGGCGCGCAGGTGATCCTTGCAAGATCGCCCTGGAGGGTTCGACACCCTCGTCTTCCACTCCGTCCCGTAGCTCAGCCCGGTGAGAGCGTCCGCCTGATACGCGGTAGGTCCCAGGTTCAACTCCTGGCGGGACGACCATCCGTTCGCACGCGAACCAGTAAGTTGAGACCCACGACCGATGGGAGTGGGTGGAGTGGCACGTCTGCACGTCGGCTGCGCGATGTGGAACCACAAGGCGTGGCCCGGACGGTTCCTGCCGCAACCGTTGCCCGCCAAGGAACGCCTGCGCGCGTACGCGGCCTGGTGCAACGCGGTCGAGGGCAACACCACCTTCTACGCGACCCCCACCCGCGCCACCGTCGAGACGTGGGTCCAGCAGACCGACCCCGACTTCCGGTTCGTGGTCAAGCTGCCGAAGGTCGTCACGCACGAACGCCGTTTCGCCGGTGTCGAGACCGAGATGCGGGCCTTCCTGGACGCGATCGAACCCCTCGGCGAGCGCGCCGTGCTGTGGACCCAGCTGCCCGCGTCGTTCGGCCCGCTCGACATCGACGCCCTCAGCCGGTTCCTGCGCAGGCTGCCCGTCGGACTCCGGCGCGCGGTGGAGGTGCGCCACCTCGACTTCTTCACCAACGAGCGCGCGGAGTCGGGGCTCGAAGGGGCACTCGCGGACGCGGACGCCGAGTGGATCCCGTTCGACACCCAGGTGTTGTTCCAGAGCCCACCGACCAGCGAGGGCGAAGCGGAGGCGTGGGCCAAGAAGCCGAGGACGCCCCGCCGGACGCGCGCGCTGACCGACCGGCCGGTCGTCCGCTACCTGGGCCGGGACGCGGACGAGGAGACGATCGCGGGCTGGCAGCCGTGGACCGAGATCATCGCGGACTGGCTGCGCGAGGGCCGCTCGCCGACGTTCTTCCTGCACACGCCGAACAACGACGACGCCCCCGCACTGGCCCGCCGCTTCCACGACGACGTGCGGGCGTTGGTGCCCGAACTCGACCCGCTGCCCGAGCCGGAGCCGGTCGAGCCCGCGACCTTGTTCTGATCGACTTGGCGCGTCAGGCGTAGACGCGTTCGACGAACGACGCCAGCTGGTCCTCCGGCAGGTGCCGGGCGAGGTCCGCCTCGGACACCATGCCGACGAGCCGGTGGTCCTCGATCACCGGCACGCGGCGGATCTGGTTGTCCTCCATGGTCCGCAGCACCTGCGCCACCGAGTCGGAGGCGTCGACCCAGTGGACGTGCCCGCCGAACTCGCTCGCCTTCGTCGTGGTCAGGTCGAGCCCGGCCGCGACGGCCCTGATCACGATGTCGCGGTCGGTGATGATCCCCTGCAACCGGTCGTCCCTGCCGCAGATCGGCAGGGAGCCGACGTCGAGGTCCCGCATCATCCGGGCGGCCTCGACGAGGGTCGCGTCCTCGTCCACGCACCGCACTCCGGGATGCATGATGTCGCGCGCTGTCGTCACGACCTCCTCCTTCCGGCTTTCACCCCAGCATCCGCCCGCCTGGACCACCCTGCTGAGTACTGATCTGAACGGCCTAACGAGTGCTACTCTCTGTGGTCCTAGGGTTACGCAGTTGCTGTCTCCGGGGGCCGCGATGGGGCTGTTAGCGCAACTGACCGACGATCCCTGGAGCGGTATCTCACCGTCCGTGTACGAGACGGGCAGGCTGGTCGCGCTGGCGCCGTGGTTGACGGGGCACGAGGCTCGCGTCCGGTACCTCCTGGCGACCCAGCACGCGGACGGCACGTGGGGCGGTCCCGGCGAGTACGCGCTGGTCCCGACGTTGAGCGCGGTCGACGCCCTCGGCCGGCACCCGGCGGCGCGGCGTGGTCTCGCGGCACTGCGCCGGTTGCTCAGCCGTCCGGTGACGCTGCCGGACACGGTCGCGGTCGAACTCATCGTGCCCGCGCTGGCCGAACGGCTCGGGTTGCGCACGCCGCTCGACCCCCGTCCGTTGCACGCGCTGCGCCAGAGGCCGTTGCCGGACAAGCTCTGGCACACCCTGGAGATCTTCGGCCCACGGCCCGAGGTCGTGCCGGTCGGCGGTGTGGTGGCCGCGAGCCCCGCCGCGACCGCCGTCTGGCTGCGGGGGCCTCGGCCGGGGGACAGCCTGCGTTACTTGGAGGCGGTCCAAGAAGCTCACGGCGGACCTGTGCCCGCCGGGGTGCCGGTGCCGTTGTTCGAACGGTCCTGGATCGTCGTCGCGCTGAGGTCCGCGGGCCTGGACGTGCCCGACGCCGGGGCGGGCCTGATCCGGTCCGCGTTCTCGGCGGCCGGCGCGGCCGGGGGACCAGGACTGCCCGCCGACGCCGACGACACCGCGACCGCGTTGCACGCCCTCGCGCTGTGCGACAGCCCCGGCCCGGTCAGCACCCTCGGCCACTACCGCGAGGCCCGCCACTTCGCCTGCTTCCCGGGCGAGCGCACGCCGTCGACCAGCACGAACGCCCACGCGTTGCAGGCTTTGCGCCACGACCGCGCGCTGGAGGAGTGGTTGCGGGACATGCAGGAACCGGACGGCAGCTGGCGCGACAAGTGGCACGCCTCGCCCTACTACGCCACCGCGTGCGTCACGAACGCCTTGGGCGGCAACGAAAAGGCCGTCGACTGGGTGCTCGCGACCCAACGCTCCGACGGTTCGTGGGGCCGGTGGGAGGGCACGTACGAGGAGACCGCCTACGCCATCAGGGTTCTGGCGCACTCGCCCCGGGACGTGTCGGCCGCGATGGCGCGGGGCGCGAGGTTCATGCACGCCTGGGATCGCCCGCACCCGCCGCTGTGGCACGACAAAGACCTTTACACCCCAACGAGAATCGTGCAGGCCGAGGGCGTGGCGGCGCTGCACCTCGCGTGCGCGGTGTGCCGATGAACCGCACGGAGCTGAGGTTCGCGTGGCGGCTGATCCCGTTCCTCGACTCGGTGGAGGGCTTCGAGGACGGCCTGGTCCGGCTGCGGGACCGGCGCTGGCTGGTCTGGCACCCGGACGTCATGACGGCCTTGTTCCGCAACGACCGCGTGCTGCGGCATCCGCCGAGCCGCACGCTGAGTCCGTTGCTGGGCAACCGGTCCGTGCTCTGGCTCGACGGCGCAGAGCACACCGCGTACCGGCGTGCGCTCGTGCCGATGCTGCGCGGCGAGCGGTACCGGGCGCTGATCGAGGAGATGGCCGGCCGGGCGGTCGCCGAGCTGCCCGCCGGGCCGACGAGTCTGCCGGCGTGGACCAGGAGGCTGACCCTGCGGATCATCGGCCGGGTCGTCTTCGGCGTGGACGACGACGAACTGCTCACGGCGTTCAGCCGCTGGCTGGACCGGCGCCTGGGCAGTCGCGTCCGCACGCTCGCGCACCGCTGGCTGACGCCGGGGGCGACCCGAAGCGATCCGCGGCTCGACGCGATGTTGTTGGAGCGCGTCCAATCCGCGGAGTTCCCGGCGCTCGCGGCCTGCCTGCCACGCGAGGACCTGCGCGACCAGGTGGTGTCGTTGCTGTTCGCCGGGCACGAGACGACGGCGAGCGCCACGGCGTGGACGGTGTACTGGATGCACGAGGCGGGTCTCGCCGACCGGCCGGACCTGGTCGGCGCCGCGATCACCGAGTCGCTCCGGCTGTCCCCGCCCGCGACCCTCGCCGGCAACCGGATGAGCGCCGACGGCATGGTGCTCACGCCGAGCATCTACCTCGCGCACCGGCGGGCCGCGACGTACGAGAACCCGCACGTGTTCGACCCGTTCCGCGCGCCACCGCCCGCCGGCGCGTTCTTCCCGTTCGGCGGGGGAGTGCGGCACTGCCCCGGTCGCGACCTGGCGTTGCTGGAGATCCGGCTGATCGTCACGGCTCTGTTGCGGCACAAGCACGTCGAGCTCGTCCACCCGGCTGGCACACCCCAGCTGCGAGGCGCCGCGATGGCGCCGCCGCCGAGCCTCGCGATGGTGACCACTTGCCGGCGTTGATCCACCTCCACCGCCTGGAGCACCCGTTCGGCGCGCACTACGCGTGCGCCGCCGCCTGGGGTGCCTGCTACGCGACGAGATTCGACCTCGCGGTGGTGATCGCGGTGCTCGCCAACTTCGTCGCGATCATCTCCGGCAACCCGCTGAACGCGTACGCCGATCTCCGCAACGACGTCCACACCGACGAGAAACGGCATCTGGCCCAGGCCGTGCGGGAGATCGGCGCGTCCAAGGTCCTGGCGCTGGCGATCTTCGAGATGATCTTCGCGCTCGCGCTGGCGGTCGCCGTCTCGTGGCAGGTCGCCGCCGGGGTCGCGCTGATCCTGGTGCTGTACCTGGCCTACAACCTCGAGCCGGTGCGGCTGAAGCGGCGCGGGTACGCCGGTCCCGTGGCGCTCGCGACCGCGGCCGGGCTGCTGCCGAGCATCACGGCGTACTCGGCGGCCGGGGGACGGGCGGAACCCGCGGTGTGGCTGGTGTTCTCCGGGGTCGCGTGCCTGGCGACGGGCCGTGCGTTGTGGTGGGCCGTGCCGGATCGGGTGGGGGACGCCCGTGCCGGGTCGCGCACACCGGTCGTCCTGTACGGGACCCGGCACGCCTTGAACGCGACCACGCAGCTGACGTTCGGCGGGCTGCTGCTGGTCGGCGGCGGGTTGTGGTTCCGGTTCGGGGTGTTCTGGGCGGCCGTCGGGGTCGTCGCGTGCTCGTTGTTCCTGCTGGCGCGCGATCTGCCGTCGGCACGGCAGCAACTGCGGTACGGCATGTCGCTCGCCGTCACGTCGACGATCGTGCTCGCCGCGATCCCGTTGCTGGCCTAGGACCAGGGCTTGCGCGCGAGGCCGCCACAGCCGTGGAAGTTCTCCGGGTTGCGGTCCTGTGCCTCGCCGGGATCCGGTTCCCACAACGGGATCGGCACCACGCCGGGGTGGAGGAGCTCCAAGCCGTCGAAGAACTGCGCGACCTGCTCCGGGTACCGGAACGTGAACTCGGGCAGCGGCTGATCCCCGTACATGGCGCCGAACAGGCCGACGGCGGCGAGCATGAACGGGTCGCGGCACGTGTGCGAGAGCCCGAGGTAGCTGCCGGGGGCGAGCGCGTCCACGTACCGCGCCAGCACCTTGTGCGGCTCGGCGTCGTCGGAGACGAAGTGGAGGACGTCCAGGACGAGCACCGCGACCGGTTCGCTGAGGTCCAGCGTGTCCTGAACCTCCTGCGAGCGCAGCACTTCCTCCGGTTCGCACAGATCCGCGCAGAGGTAGGCGACGCGCGGGTCGTCCTGGACGAGCGCACGGCCCTCGGCCGCCACCGCGGGGTCGATCTCCACGTACACCACGCGCGCGTCGGGCGCGGCGAGGTGCACGTTGCCCGCGGTGGGCAGGCCGGAACCGAGGTCGAGGAACTGCCGCACGCCGAGCGCGGTCAGCCGCCGGACCACCCGGCCGAGGTACGACCTGTGCGTGCGGCACAGGTACGGCAGGTGCGGCGCCGCGGACACCAGCGCGTCCGCGAGCCGGTGGTCGGCCTCGGTGTTGCGGGTGCCGCCGAGCCAGTAATCCCTGACCCGCGCGGTGTTGGGGAGCTCCGGGCCGTTCACTCCGGGTGCCCAGATGGGGGTGGCCACGGTGACTGAGTACTGGATCGGACCTTGGAGGCGCACCAAGCCGGCCCGACATGTACCCGATCGAGTGATCGAGGTCAGACCGGCGAGGTCTGCGCCACCAGGAAACCCACGACGTCGTCCAGCCTGCCCCGCCGCGCGAACGCCCGCCGTTGCCGCACCGCGCCCGTGCCGTCCAGCAGCAACCGGTCGATCCCCGTCGACACCAGCTCGTAGTCGCCCGCGAACTCCAGCGCCGGCCGGATCCACCGCAGCAACGACGCGGCGATCGACGACGCGGGCGTCGGCGAGCCCGTCACCGGGTCGATGCCGAAACCCTCCAGGCCGTCCCGCGCGGCCCGCCACATCGCGACCTTCAGCAGGTGCGGCGGCAGTTTCGGCGGAGGCGCACCGGAACCCAGCGCCGTGGCGGCGATCCCGCGCACCAGCGCGGCCATCAGCACGGCCTCCTCGACCGTCGGCGCGACGTCGGAGACCCGCAGCTCCAGCGTGGGGTGCCGGGCCGAGAGCCGGACGTCCCAGTAGAGCATCCCGGCGTCGATCGCCGCGCCGCTCGCGACGATCTCCTCCCGTGCCGCGTAGTACTCGGCCGCGGACTCGAAGTGCGGCGGCGCACCCGAAGTGGGCCAACGGTTCCAGACCACGTACCGCCAGCTCGCGTAGCCGGTGTCGCCGTCGAGCCAGTACGGCGAGTTCGCCCCCAGCGCGAGCAACGTCGGCAGCCACGGCCGCAGGTGGTTGCTCACGAAGATCTTCGACTCGTCGTCCGGCAGCCCCACGTGCACGTGACAGCCGCAGATCGCGAGGTCGTTGGTGAGCGCTCCCATCTCCTGCGCCATCTTGTGGTAGCGCGGGGAGTTCGTGAGCGGTGTCGGCATCGTGAGGCCCAGCACCGGAGTCCCGGTCGCGGCGAGCCTCGCGTCGTGCCGCCCGGCCCGTTCGATGAGCGCTCTCCGCGCCGTGGCGAGCTGTTCGCGCAACACGGTCATGTCCGTGCAGACGCCACTGGCCGATTCCACCTGGTATTGCGCGATTTCCTGCTGCAGATCCACCTCGTACCGGTCCGCGCCGGCGAGAACTTCCTTGGCGCGGTTGGCCAAATGCCCCGTGGCGGCCTCGACCAGAACGAATTCTTCTTCCACGCCAACGGTGAGGAGGCCGTCCGTGCTTCTGCGCTGCGCGGGTACCGATTGAGTTCTGCCGCCGACCTGCACGCCGAACCTCCTGTGCATTGAGTAGCACGCTCGATGCTATGAGTGATCAGCGCGCCGCGCAGGAGGCGTTCGGTTGTACTTCCTAGCTCACCGCGCGTTGCGGAACACCACGCAGCACGTCACGTCGTTCGCTCCCCGGCCGGCCCATGACCCAGCTGGACCCACCGAGCGACTTCGCGTGCTCCTTCACTGGCGCCAGCAATCGCGAAACCTCGCGATACGAGCCCACTGATCCCGGGGCACAGATAAGGGTCGCAAGAGAGAGGGTGACATGTCGTCCCTCTGCCGTGTACGGCTTGTCGAGCAGACGGGCACTCAGCGGCACCGTCTCGTCCAGGCCCGCCAGCAGGAGGAAGTCGTCGCCACCGACGTGCCCGACCGACACACCGGGGAACGCGTGCGCGAGGTCCGCCAGGTCGTGCCCGATCTCGCGGATGAGGTCGTCGCCCGCCGCGAACCCGACCGTGTCGTTCACCAGCTTGAAGCCGTCGACGTCCAGCCACGAGATCGCGAAGATCTCGCCGGCCTCGATCCGCCGGTCGACCTCCTTCGCGATGGCGTCGCTGCCGGGCAGCCTCGTGAGCGGACTCAGCGCCGCCGCCTGCTCCACCTTCAGCTCGGCCACACCGCGCACCACGTCCGCCACGCGCACAACACCCATGCACCGCTCGTTGTGGTCCACGACGATGAGGTCGTCGTTGGTGCGCTCACGGTTCGCACCGGCCACCACGTCCAGAAGCTCGAGCGCCGACGACTCGGTGCCGATGACGTGCGGCTTGTCAGCAAGCCGTGCGGCCTCACGCTTGGCGTGCAACGCATGTCCGTACGGACCGGTCACGGCCAGAAGGAACCGGTTGCGGTCCACGGACCACTTCGGCCGGCCCTCGTCGTCGAGGAGCACCACACCCGTGATCGAAGGCTGCGTGGCGAACACCTCACGTACCTCATCGCTCGTCGCGTGCTCGGGCAACACCGTCGCGGGATGCAGGAACGCCGTGATCCGCGGCCCCGTGCTGGCCCGCCGGATCTCCCCGGTCTCCGTCACCGCCTCAGGCGCGATGCGGGCGTTCACCGCCGGTCTTCGCTGCGGCGGCGCCAGGAACTTCCCCTGCGCGAACCCCACCCCCAGCTTGCGCAGGTAGGTGAGCTCGGCCTCGGTCTCCACACCCTCCGCCACCACCTGGCCGCCCGTGTACTCGCCCAGGTGCACCAACGACTTCACCAGCGCACCCCGCGCGGCGTCGTCGGGCAACGTCCGGACGATCTCCCGGTCGAGCTTGATGTAGTCGGGATTCGCGCTCGTGAGCAGACCAAGCGGCACGTCGCCCTCGCCCACGCAGTCGAGCGCGATGCGAAAACCGTTGTTCCGCAACGTCTGCATCCCCCGCGCCAGCCGCGCCCGGTTGGCGCGCGAGTACGGCTCCCCGATCTCGATGACCACGCTGTCGGGGGAGCGGTTCGCGTCCCGGAGCGCGCCGTAGAGGGGGCTCAGCACCTCGGGCTTGTCCGCGACCGTGATCGCGAGCAGGTTCACGTGCAACGGCAGCATCAGGTCGAAGTCGGCAGCCGACCTGACGGCACGACAGGCGAGTCCGACGTCGGCGTTCGCGAGCAACCCGGCCCGGAACGCGGCCTGGAGCAGATCCTGCACGCTGCCGTCGTGCGGCCGGGCCAACGCCTCGATCGCGACAACGCCCCCGGTGTTGAGGTTGAACAGCGGCTGGAAGGCGAACCTGACGTCATCCAGCAATGCGGGCACGCCCTCGATCGTGCCCGTGATCGCAGGCCTGCCCAAGCCGGTTCACCAGCTGTTCACGAGGTTGGCTCTCTTCTGCCACCGCGGCACTGCGCACGGTGATTCGCTGTTCACGCAGGGGGTTTGTCAGACGAGTTTCCACCTGAGGCGGCCAGACGCGGCCCCGAACAGGGCAGCCATCGCCCTGGCCGTTCCCCGCACGTCCTCCCGCCCGGACAGATAGGCCACCTGCAACTCGGGATCAAGCTGGAAGAACAACTCGAAGAAGTCCTTCGTCTCCTCGCGGTCGAGCCTCAACAGCGCCTCCAGCCCCTTCCGCCGCAGGGCGTGCACGACCCGCGCCTTCACCGGCCAGATGACGGCCCGAGGATCCCGGCCCTGCCTGACCGCCTCCGCCACACGCGGCGCCAACTGCAGCGCGGTGGCAACGCTGTATCCGGTCGCGGGGTGGATGAAGCCGGCAGCGGCCCCGAACGCGAGCCCGCCGACCCTGGGGGAGTCCAACGGAAACCGAACCCGCTCCTCCCCGCCCACCGCGCCACCGTGAAGGCCACTCCCGCCCGAGCCGCCTGGGTCTCTCAGCCCCGCTGCCCCCTCGCCACCTGCCCCCTCGCCACCTGCGCCCCCGCTCCTATCCCGGCCACCTGGGTCTCTCGCCCCCACCACACCCCGGCCACCCGCAGCTCCCACCCTCGCCGCACCGCCGCCGGTCTCCGCACCACTCCCGCCTGCCTCTCCCGCACCCGCCGCACCTCGGCCGTCCGCCCCTCCCGTAGCCGTGCCTCCAGCACCCGCCCCACCTGCAGCCGCCCCCTCCCGGCCTCGGACCCGCTCCTCACTCATTCCCACCGCGCCCCCACCGCGCGGCCCTCCACCCGCTCCACCCCAGGCACCCGCGTCTCCCGCCTCACCTCGGTCGCGCGGTTCCTCCCCGCCCACCACGGCACCCCGTCCGCGTGGCTCCCCCTCGTCCCAGGCGTGACCCTCCGGCCTGCCACCCCCGGCCCGCATCTCCTCCCCGCCTGCCCACCCGCGGGCCCGAAGCCGCTCCCGGAGCTCGCCGAGCGGCATCCCCGGCCTCCTCGCCAGGCACGTCTCCTCCACCAGGACCCGGCCATCGCCCACCGGCACCGTGTAGAGGAACGTGTCGCCATCGCCCCGCCAGTCCATGAGCGTGGTCTCGGTGCTTGTGCTGCTGATGAACGTCCCCACGGCCGTTTGCTCCGCACGGCCGTGGCGCGCGCCCGTGGCGTTGAACGTGTAGCGCGCCGCCGCCGGCCGTTGGAGTACGTCTACTGCTTCTGGCAGTTCGTGCAGCTTGGCGTTGTCCAGGACCACGTACGTGCGTTGGATGCGGTGTTCCTCGCGCGCGTAGGCCTTCACGGTCGTGCTGGTGGTTTTGATCGGAGTGCCGAACGGGAGCTCGTCTGCCCACGCGCCGTAGGTGGCCGTCCAGGGACGGCGGGGGTGGCGGTCGACGATCGCTGTGTGGAGGCCCAGCTCTGCTGCGGCGCGCGCGAGTGCGCGTCCCGCGGGACCTCCGCCAATCACCACCACGTCGTACGTCATGAGGTCCATGATTGACCGTGTGGCCAAGACTTACCGTCAGCACCTTGTGCGTCGCATCGGCAACGTCGTCATCAGTCGCGCCGTAGCTCTCGGCATCGCACCCTCCTACTACGTGCTGCTGACCATTCGTGGCCGTCGCACTGGTGCTGCGCGCACGATCCCCATTCGTCTTATGGAGCACGACGGCGCTGAGTGGCTTGTCGCGCCGTACGGAGTTCGGGACTGGGTGCACAACGCACGGGCCGCCGGCGAGGCCGTGCTGCGAAGGGGACGTAGGTCACGTCAAGTCGATTTGCGCGAGGTTTCCGCGTCCGTCGCGGCGCCCGTGTTGGCCGCCTACGTTCGCAAGGAGCCTGTGACTAGGCCTTTCTTCGACGCGAAGGTCGGAGATGCCGTCTCGGCGTTCGAAGCGGAGGCTGACCGCCATCCTGTCTTCGCGGTGACGAACGCGCAGGTCAGTGGCGGTTCGGACGCTTGAGGTACCCCCCGATTTGGAGATCGAAACTGGCCCGTGTAATGTTCTCCAAGTCAGAGCGACACGGGCCGGAAAACAAGCCGGAACGGGCCTGACAAAAAACCGGAAGACAAAGAGCCTCTGAGAGGCCGATTTGACACCGGCGAGCAACACCAAATAAGCTTCAGAAACACCAGCCCCGAGTGAAACTCTCCGGAAACGGAGATTGGATCCGGTGAGCGCGTGTTCTTTGAGAACTCAACAGCGTGCCGAAACACAGCCAGTAATATATGAATTACCTCCTCGTCGAGGTAGTTCCTTTGAGAG
>NZ_JBHXLO010000038.1:0-97265 GCF_042721395.1 Lentzea sp. NPDC058450 | reverse complement strand
CCCCAGAGGCCTGGTGGCCGCCGGGGTCGCGTCGTCTCTGCTGGTGTTCAGAGCCAGGTGGACAGCGCCTTGACGATGTCCGCGCGCTTGCGGGGCGCGGTGAGGGTGGCGACGGGTTCGCCGCCGGAGAACAGCATGAGCGTGGGGATGCTGAGGACTTGGTAGCGGACGGCGATGTCGGGGTTCGCGTCGATGTCGACCTTCACCACCGTGATCTTGTCCTGGTGTTCCTCGGCGAGGTCGGTGACAACCGGGCTGAGCTGCTTGCACGGGCCGCACCAGGGTGCCCAGAAGTCGACCAGGACGGGCCTGTCGGAGCCCAGCGCGTCGGTGTCGAAGGAGTCGGTGGTCACGTCGGTGAGGGTCATGATGCGGTTCCTGATCATCCGAAGGTGAAGGAGAAAGCCTGGACGCCGGAGCTGACGGTCGCGGTGAGCGAGCCGCTCTGGATCGCCTGCGTGGCAACGAGTTGGTAGGAGTTGGGTGTGCCGTCGACCTCGATGGTCTTCGTCTCCTCGTTGTTCTGGATGGTCACGGTTCCCTTGCCGGACAGGACCATCCGGACTTCCTTGGCGCGGTAGTTGAGCTTGATCTGCCCGGAGTCACCGGTGGGAGTGATGAACTGGGTGTCGAGCTTCCAGCCGCCGTTGAGCGCGAAGGAGTCCGCGCCCTGGTTTTCCGGGAACTGGAAGGACTTCTCGCCGCTGGTGTACTCCTCGGTGCCGGCGAAGTTCACGCGCTTGGTGGAGCCGAGGTAGGTCTCGCGCGTGATGTCCGCGACGACCGGGGTGTCGTCCTGCGTTTCGGTCGCCTGCGGGAGCTGGACTCCGGGCTTGGCGTCGCTCAGCAACTGCCGGATCAGCTTCTCGGTGGTCTGGTAGTCGCCTTCGCCGAACTTGATGTGCCGCACGGTGCCGGAGGCGTCGATCAGGTAGTGGGCGGGCCAGTAGCGGTTGCGGTAGTTGGTCCAGGTGCCGAGGTTGTTGTCCAGGGCGACCGGATAGGTGATGCCGAAGTTCTTGGTCGCGGCCTCGACGTTGGCGGGTTCCTTCTCGAATGCGTACTCGGGGGAGTGGACGCCGATGACCTGCAACCCCGCGTCGCGGTAGGCCTTGTCCCAGGCGACGACGTGCGGGATCGAGCGCTGGCAGTTGATGCAGGAGTACGCCCAGAAGTCGATCATCACGACCTTGCCCTGGAGCGCCTTCAGCTCCAGCGGCTGCGAGTTGACCCACTGCTGGATGCCGGTGATATCCGGTGCGGTGCCACAGCTTTCCAGCTCGGGGGCACCGTCGGAGCACTTGTCGAGATCCTTGTTCTGATCGTTGACCAGACCGCCCAGGTTGAGCGCCTTCTTGACCTGCTCGGAGTTGTTCACCTTGTCCTGCAACGAAGCCGTGTAGTCGGGGATGGCGCGCTGCAGCAGCTGCGGCAGGTTGAACACCAGCCCGATCGCGAGCGCGATCATCACGACGCCCGCGGTGATGCGGATGCCGCGCTGGCGCTTTCGGAAGGCTTGCACGCGTTCGGCGACGCGACGGCCGGCGAGGGCGAAGATGAGCAACGGGATCGCGGCGCCGACCGCGAACGTGAGAGTGAGGACGACGGTCTCGGTGCCGATCCGGCCGGTGGACCCCGCCACGGTGATCGCGGCCAGCACAGGCCCGGCGCACGGCACGTAGACCGCGCCCAAGGCGAGGCCGAGGGTGAACCCGCCGCGGCTCGCGTCCGGGTTGCGCTGCGGGATCCAGGTGAACGGCTTCTCCAGCAACTGCTCGAACCGCGGCACGATCAGCCCGATACCGATCAGGACCAGCACGACGATGCCGGCGTAGCGCAGCACGTCCTGCGGCAGGTTCAGCACGGTCAGCAGCAGCGAGCCGAACAGCGTGACGAGGCTGAAGCTGACCACGAGTCCGGCGATGACGAGGTAGGGCCGGGCTCGTGACGCTGGTTTGGTCGCCACCGCCACCCCGGAGCCGGAGTCCGTCGTGCGGGCGCTCTGCGTGCCGCCGGAGAAGAAGATGACGGGCAGGACGGGCAGGATGCACGGCGAGATACCGGTGACCAGGCCGCCGATCAGACCGATCAGTGCGAGGGTCAACATGGGAAGCCCAACTGAGTTGGTGAAATTGCTCTGTACCAGTGCTTCGACGCTGCGCTTGCTGCGGATTGCCCGCGCGGACGAGGCTCTGGGCATCCCACGATCGGGTGAAGTTGATCGTCGACTGTGGACAGAACTCTCCGTCGGAACTTTTGTCCTGGTCACGTGCGATTCGCGGATTCGTTGGTAACAGGTCGATAACCCGACCCATCCGATCCCGGAGCGGTGCCGAATCACCAGCATCAACAGGCCAAACCCTCTTGGAGATGTCTCGTCATGAACCAGACCGTCCGCAACACCGTCCTGGCCGTCGGCGCCGTCTCGCTCGCCCTGTTCGGCGCGGCGTGCGGCTCGTCTGACACGGCCAGCAGCGGCAGCTCCTCCACCGCCGCCGCCCCCACCACGACCGCCTCGTCCGCGGCCGCGATGGACCCGGCGCGCGACCTCGTCGGCCCCGGCTGTGCCGACTACGCGAAGCAGGTCCCGTCCGGCGCCGGCTCGGTCTCGGGCATGGCCGCTGACCCGGTCGCCGTCGCCGCGTCGAACAACCCGCTGCTCAAGACCCTGGTCGACGCCGTCTCCGGCAAGCTCAACCCGAAGGTCAACCTGGTCTCGACGCTCAACGGCGCCGAGTTCACCGTCTTCGCACCGGTGGACTCCGCCTTCGCGAAGATCGACGCCGCGACGATCGAGAAGCTCAAGACCGACGACGCGCTGCTGACCAAGATCCTCACCTACCACGTCGTCCCCGGCCAGATCTCCCCGGACAAGATCGTGGGCGACCAGAAGACCGTCGAGACCGGCACGGTCAAGGTGTCCGGCACCAAGGACGCGCTGAAGGTCAACGACGCCAACGTGATCTGCGGCGGCGTGCACACCGCCAACGCCACCGTGTACCTGATCGACTCGGTGCTGCTCCCCGCCTGACATCTCCAGGGGTAGTCGTACCGCGACTCCGAGGACCGCACTGTGTTGCGGTTCTCGGAGTTTTACGTTTCACGGCCTGATGGTCTGTTGTGGACGGTCACGGTCCCGTCAGACTCGAAGATCAGGTGGTTCGCCGGTTCGCGGATGACGACCACGATCACGGTGTCGGGATTCACCGGCCGCACGGCTCTGGTGATCATGAACGCGTTGAGGTCGTCGGGGACCGCGATGATGACCCGATCGGCGAGGTCGGCGGCGGCGTCGTCGAGCGCACATCTGTCCCGCCCGTCACCGACCACGGCGGTGGCGCCGTTCGCGGTCGCCTCGGCGACGGCGAGGTAATCGGTGTCGAGGACTGTCAACCGCGCGTCCGGCTGCGAGGCCAGGACCGCGTTCACGGCGGCACGGCCGGCGTCGCCGTACCCGATGACGAGAATGTGATCGGTCACGACCAGGCATTCGGCGCCCGCCGCGAGCCGGATTGGCTGTCGAGGTCAGTGCAGGACGATGGTGACGACCGGAGCACCCGTCGGGCTCGGCGATCCACCCGCCGGTTCGACGGTGAGGATGATCTCGTCGGCCTCGCTCATCCCGTTCAACAGCAGCGACGTCACTTCGCTGCCCGGAAGCGCCACCCCTGCCGACGCCGGTCCGCGCGAGCCGACCCGCCACAGCTGGTAGACCCGGCCTGGTGGCAACGCTCTCAGATCGCTCGCCAGGAAGAGCATCTCGTCGCGCGAAGCCGAGACTGCCGCGGTGCCTGCCTGATTCGGCGCGGTGATGAGCCTCAGGTCAGGCGCCGCCAGCAGGTCCCCGATCCTGGTGTGCACCGGAGCTCCCGTCGGCCCGACTCCAGGGCTGGTCAGCGAGTTGTGCACGCCGGCCACCGCCAGTGCTGTCAGGCACGCGGCTCCGATGAGCGTCGCGGCCCGCCTGAAGCCCTGCCGACGGGAGAGGCTGGGCCTAGTCTCGACGTCCGGCGGAATCTGGTGCACGAACCGGATCGCGTCGAGAACCGCCGGTCGTAGAGCTGTCGGGGAGTCGTGGTCGACAGCGGCACCGAGGAGTGCTGCCGTCTCGATGAGCCCCGCTGTTTCGTCCACACAGGACTGACACGTGGTCAGGTGATCCTGAAACCGGGCATGCTCGGCGTCAGGCAAGGAATCGAGCGCATAGGCACCGGTTGGCAGGTGCGGGTTGATCGCACGTGGCGTTCCCGGGTTCACGTCGGTGCTTCGATGCGAACGGACGAATGGATTGCTGTGCAACGGAAGCGAACCAACCAAGAACTCGGAGCATGACAAGTGGCCGTCGAGTCACCATGTTGGCGGCTGGTGCTGGGAAAGCGCATTGGTATGGCGTTGAGCCGGCCGTCGCCAGGTAGTCGCTCCATCGGGTGGAAAGGAGTGTTCGGCTGATCCAGAGCCACCAAGTCGTGCGGATGTCGAGTCCGTGGATCCGCCAGATGCGGTTCAGCCGGCTCGGGACGGCGCCGCGCAGGTCCCTGTGCGTCTGCCGATTCAACGTCAGACGCACAGGGACGAGAGACTTCTACTTCGTACGGCCGGTGAGCAGGCCGAGGGTGACCATGCCGACGCCGAGGCCCAGGTGCAGCCAGTTGTCGGCGGTGTTGACGGGTACGAAGTTCGCCGCGCTGTCGTGGTCGATCACGATTCCGTAGAGCCACAGCACGAGGTAGATCGCGCCGCCGCCGATCAGGTAGATCGCGGCCCTGCGGGCGTTGCCCGCCATCAGCAGCCCGGCGACACCGAACGCGATGTGTACGACGTTGTGCAGCACGGAAACCGCGAACACGCCGAGCAGCAGTGCGCCTTCGTGATGGCCCGCGACGGAGAGTTGGTCGTAGTTGGTGGTGACGCCTGGGATGAAGCCGAGCATGCCGACGAGCAGGAACACCGCGCCGACCGCCGCTGCGAGCAGTTGGACCGGCCTGTGGGTCGTGCCCTGGCGACCCGAACGCGAGGAACGTGTTGGAGTCAATGGACTCACCTCCGAGAACCTGACGCGCATCTGATATGGGTAATTCGGAACGCGCCTGTTCACGGATTGGTGATCACAGCTGTCTTGTCCGCCTGAACTTGTGGGCCGTCA
Source organism: Lentzea sp. NPDC058450 (assembly GCF_042721395.1). Lineage (NCBI taxonomy): Bacteria > Bacillati > Actinomycetota > Actinomycetes > Pseudonocardiales > Pseudonocardiaceae > Lentzea > Lentzea sp. NPDC058450. The sequence goes on along the minus strand of NZ_JBHXLO010000038.1, from coordinate 92,122 downwards.
AGGATGTGACCTGCGGTCCACGAGGTAGGTGCGAACGAACTTCAGGTTTTTTGGTTCGGACCTTGTTCGAGGATTGTCCTGCCTCAGAGCCGCTCGGGGGCCTGAATCCAACGCGCCGACCGTCCGCGAGGATCTGAAATGACGCGTGCTGACTACACCCGATCGATCCGCGTAAGGACACCGTGAGGGGGTAGCCGTTGATTTGTTCGGGTGTGCAATTCAAGGAGGGGACCGATGGGCGTTCTTGAGGTACGGATACCCCAGCAGGTAGCGCGCGGGCTGACGACCCAGGTGCTGGTCGCAGACCGGACCATCATTGTCGGGCTGGCGGGTCGGCTGACCGGATCCGATGCCGCCGGACTGGTGGACACGCTCGCCGAAGCCCTCGAATTGTGCTGTGGCGTCGTGGTCGTGGACGTGACCGCGTGCCGTTGCACCGGCGACGCAGTCGTCACCGCCATTCGCGACGCGGCTCAACGAGCCCGGCAGGCACGCTGTGACGTGCGAGTTGTCACTGCGGATGGCGAGATCGCGATCGCGTTGGACACGGCGACGATCAGCTGAACCACGCGGACGTGAACTCGTCGCGTTCGTGACGAGCGGCAGGGTGCTGTGGTGCGGCCAGCGGTGCAGCGTGGCGGCCATGACGCACACACTCTGCGCACAGACTTGTGACTGCGGACCTGAACGTGTGCTTACCGGCTGTGAGCCGGTCGATCAGCGCGCGGGGTGGTCGACCAGGACCCAGCTGCCCTGACCGGAGAAGCGGAAGCGAGCGAAGCGCGCTGCTCGCTGGACTCGCCAGCGGTCCGCAAAGTAGCCGCGAACCACCCTCAGGAATCCCGTGGACGGGGTAACTCTGTGTTGTATTTGCGGGAAATCCAGTGTCGCAAAGTAGTTGGAAATGAAGGTTTCAAAATTCATTGAGTTGTTGAGCTGCGACAACAAAACTTCTTCCACTTTCGAGTGAACCGCTCCCGATGGGGCGCCGAATGCATGGATGTACAGGTGCTCAGACGAGGAAAGGGGGTGATTTCGTGAGATTGACCTGTTCGACAACTGTTCGACGGGCGCTGGGCGTGACCGGGTTCCTGATCGGGTTCGGTCTGCTCTCCGCTGGAGTGGCGAGCGCTGATGACGGCGACTCGCCTGGCCTGCTGGGTGGAGTCGGTTCGCTGCTGTCCCCGGTGGCTGACGCGGTGGCACCGGTGACGCGACAAGTGGAGCCGGTGACCAAGGGCGTCGCGACCGTGGCGGATCCGGTGCTGAAGCCGGTTCTGAAAGCCGCCGAGCCGGTGACCCGGCCGGTGCTGGCGCCGCTGGAGCCCGTCGTCGACTCCGTCGTGCGGCCTCTGGGGCCGGTGCTGGAGCCTCTCCAGCCCGTCACCGCGCCGTTGCTCGCCCCCGTGGCGGACACGGTGCAGGACGTCCCGGTGGTGCCGCGGATCACGGAACCGTTGGTAGCACAGCGATCCGCTCCTGCTGACAGCGTTCCGCCGGCCGCCGAGCCGGTGGTTCCGCAGGTGCCGCAAGCGCCGGTCATCGCGCCGGACGCCCGCGTCGTGGCGCTGCCGGAGAAGCCCGCAACGGCGTTTTCCCCGCTGTTGCAGCAGATTTCCGCACCTGATGTGGCGCCACCGATCGAGGCGCCGCGCTCGCCGTCACCCGACGTGCCGTTCGCTTTGCCCGGCACGATGGGATCGGCGTCGTCGAGTGGATCGACGAGTCTCACCGTCGCGGACCTCCCGGCAGGACCGGGAGCTCATCCGGCGAGTGACTCCCTCGTGGTGGTGGCAGATCACCAGGTCCACGGGTCGTGGTGTTACTACTACGGCCGCAACCATCCCAGTTGAACAGCCCTGTCCACCAAGCCGACAGATCACCAAGCTTGATCGACAGGGAAGGTTCGGCAAATGCACAAGTACGTGCGACGCGGCCTGATGGCCGCGGTGTTCTCGGGAGGGTTCCTGCTCGCAGGAACGGCAATGGCAAGCGCTGACACGGGTGGCAACGGCCTCCTGGGTGGCGTGGGCGACGTCGTGCACTCGGTCGTGAACGGTGGCAACGGCGGTAACTCGGGCAACGGCGGCAACGCCTCCAGCTCGAACAACGCGCAGTCCGGTAACTCGGGTAACTCCGGGAACTCCGGTTCGACCGGTGGCAACAGCGCCTACGGCCTGTGTGTGCTGGCCGAGTGCCACACCAACGTGAGCTCGGGTGACTCCGGGAACACGGGTGCGACCGGCTCCACCGGCGACGCCTCCAACCACAGCAACACGGCGGGCGGCAACTCTGGTGCGGCGGGCAACGGCGGCGACGCCACCGCGGTCGGCCGGACGCAGAACGCGAACGCCAATGCTGGCAACGGCGGCAACTCGGGCAACGGCGGCAACGCCACGAGCTCGAACAACGCGCAGTCCGGTAACTCGGGTAACTCCGGGAACTCCGGTTCGACCGGTGGCAACAGCGCCACGAACCTGTGCGTGCTGGCCGAGTGCCACACCAACGTCAGCTCGGGCGACTCGGGCGACACCGGTGCAACGGGTTCGACCGGCGACGCCACCAACCACAGCAACACGGTGGGCGGCAAGTCCGGTGCCGCAGGCGACGGCGGCGACGCGGCCGTCATGACCAAGGACCAGAAGTGGGGCCACCACAGCAAGAACGGCTCCACCGAGGCCACCGCGGGTGACGGCGGCAACTCGGGCAACGGCGGCAACGCCACCAGCTCGAACGACGCCACGACCGGTAACTCGGGCAACTCCGGGAACTCGGGCGACACCGGTGGCAACAAGGCCGTCGTCCGTTCGATTGGCTCGGAGCAGGGCCACGGCTGGAACCGCGACCGCTGGAACGGCACCAAGTCCTGGACCACGGTCACGTCGGGCGACTCCGGCGACACGGGTGCCACCGGCTCGACCGGTGACGCCTCGAACCACAGCTGGACGCAGGGCGGCAACTCCGGCCCGGCCGGCGACGGCGGCAACGCCTGGGCGATGACCGAACAGCGCAAGTCCTGGAACCACGGCGGCTGGAGCAAGCACAGCAGCAACGGCTCCACCGAGGCCACCGCGGGTGACGGCGGCAACTCGGGCAACGGCGGCAACGCCACCAGCTCGAACGACGCCACGACCGGTAACTCGGGCAACTCCGGGAACTCCGGTGACACCGGCGGCAACTCGGCCGTGGTGAAGACCGAGAACAAGAAGTGGAACGACCACCGCGGCGACAAGGGCCACGGCTGGAAGCACAAGGGCTGGAAGCACGACTGGAAGAACCACGGCACCAAGTCCTGGACCGAGGTCACCTCGGGCAACTCCGGTGACACCGGCGCCACTGGTCCGACCGGCGACGCGTCCAACCACAGCAACACGGTCGGTGGCCACTCCGGTCCGGCGGGCGACGGCGGCAACGCCAAGTCCTGGACCCACGGGAAGAAGCACTCCGTGAAGGCGTGACCATCAGGTGATCTAAAGGCGGGGCCGGCACCAGTCGGCCCCGCCTTTCGTCGCGAGAGAGCCCGTTTTTTGGCTGCGATCGATGAGCGGTGATCGAAACCTCAAGAGCCGGACGCTTCCTGTTGCTGCCAGCGCAGGCCTGCCCGGAGTAGCCGCTCGACAGTTATGTCGCAACGAAGACCCTCTGAGTGCTGATCGTTCGCGTGGAGTTCAAGGTCGGCGCAGAACCGACATGCGGAGTTGAACGAGTCGTTCCTCGCAGTGGCGTCGGCGATACTGCAGGAGTGGACGTACCTGAGCTGGTTGTGGGCGGGCTGGTGGGTGCGGTGTTCGGTGTCCTGGTCGGTGTGCCTGTCGGAGCTGTGCTCCGCCCACTTGTCGCGACATGGGAACGACGGGCCCGCAAAGGCTGGAACGAAGATCCAGTGCTCGTTCATGTGGAGCGTGACCGTTCGATCATCTGGGCTGGTCATCCCGACTGGATCGGCGACAGTGTCTACGTCGAGAACCGCCTACGGCTGAAGGGAACGCCTCCAGGCGACCGTGACGGGTGGGCGCACTGGGCGCGATCTCAAGGTGCGGTAGACGCTAGGCGCACCCACTTTCAGATTCGCCTCCAAGCAAAGGTCGAAGCTCTGGTCTGGATCGATAGCGTGAACGTCGAGGTTCACAGTCGACGCCCGGTAAGGCACGGAGCTGTGCTCGTGCGCGGAGTCGGTGGCGCATCGGTAACCCCACGTCAGTTCCGGATCGAGTTGGATCCTCAGGCGACGTCGCAGACTGTTCATTGGCTGGATGCGGGGGGACAACCAGGCACCTCACCGAGCTTGAAGATGTCGGCAGGCGACGGAGAGGTGTTCTACATCTGGGCTGAGGCTCGCGATGCTGTTCGTTTCGAGTGGATGATCGTGCTGAATCTCCTCGTCGAGGGCCGACGGGTTAGGCAGGTCATCGATGACGACGGCAGCCCGTTCGTCACGGTTGGAACTGGCGATCTACCGGAGTACTGGAACCCTGACGGTGACCAGTGGATCGGGCCGCAGCAGGTCTGAGTAGGAGGTGAAGAGTTCATCTCCCCCGCGTCTGCGGCGTCGTCGCCAAACGATTGTGTTGATGCCGAGAAGCGACCTCAGTTTGGGGGCGTATCAGTGCGGCTTCGTCTCGCTGAGCAGTCGCAGCACGTGGAACGGCACCAACTGGTCGACCAGGTACACCTTCTGCGGACGGCCGTCGGCGTAGCCGATCTCGTAGTTCACGACTCCGTACCAGTCACCATCGATGCTGGGGAAGCGGCCATGCAGTCGGCCGTGCACCTCGCCGGTCATGTCCAACCCGGTCTCGATCACATGTCGGGGTGTCCCAGCGACGCGGGCGAACAGACGGTCCAGCCGGACCCCTACGCTGGTGAGCACGACTCGCCGGCCGTGGACGTCATCGCCGTCCCAGCGGGTGTGCGGGCTCTTAAGCGTCATGTTCGCCTGCCGTGGGCAACATCCGGTCCGAGCCGCCGGTCTGATCGGTCGGGTCGGGCTGGTTCTGACCGCGCTCCGGACCTCAGTGAGGCGCTCGCCGGGGCCGGACCACGACTCGGACGAGTCCGCTCTGGCCGAGCTCACCGCTGCACTTCGTTGCTGCGAACCACTCGTGCGCCAAGGCGCGTACGTCGTTGTCGTCGCGCGACCGAAGCGGCGGTCGGACGGCACCCTTGTGGACCTGGCCAGCCGGCTCGATGCGGTCGGCACGGCGGCTGGGCTGACGCTGGTCGACAGGTGTGTCGCGCTCACCGCGGAGCTGCGCGGTGAGCGCCTGCGCACCCGAGCATCTCTCGCCGAACGTCGAAGGTCTGCCAACTCGCGGGCGTCGCTCGTGGCCCACGACGAGGTGTTCGTCTTCCAGCTCGCGAACGACGCCGAACTCGCAGTCGAGGCGGTCTGCGACGTCGACGCTCGCGTCTGGGGACGAGCGGCATGACTGCACGCTCTCGCTGCCGTGAGCCCAGGGCCTGTCCGCCGTCGGTGTTCCCGATTGTGGACAAACCTGTGGACAAGTTGCGGCTAGAGGAAGAACTTCGCCGAGTTGACCGCGTCCGACCGGTCCGAACGGGTATGCCAGGTGACGACGATGTGGTCGGGACTGCCCATCGACCTGGACAGGACCAACACGCCTGCGGCGGTGGTGCGGTCCAGTCACGTACTCGTGGGCCCCGGAGCGTCCACGCCGAACAGTTCGTTCGGCGTGCAACTCAACGCCGTGCACAGGGCTTGCAGTGTCTCCCACTTCACCTGGCTCGGCTGGTGGTTGAGCAGAGCGGACATCGACGCGGAGGAGATCTCGAAGCCGGCGCGCTCCTGCAACAGGCGAATCAGGTCCGCGCCCTTCCAGATCTCGCGCGAAGCCATGACCTGCCGGAGCTGCCAGCGGATCTGCACTCCCTCACGCCCTTCGTTGCGAGCCGTTCGCGCCCGCGTGGAGCGCCGTCGTGTTCACGGCAGTTTCTCCGATCGCGGACGTCGAGCCGTGGGCGCGGTGGGGTGTGTCGCCGCCAAGCACGTACTCCCTCTAGGCGAAAGCTGCGAAGGCGAGGCAATGACTTGGATATGAAGGTGATACCTTCAGTTTCGAGATCGACGTGCGGGCATCGTGATGGCTGAGCCGTCACGGGAGTTCCCGAGCAGTGCCTCGCCGATCAGGTTCGAGTTCGAGATCCGGCTGGCGGACGAGCGTGAGGTTTCAGCGCTTCGCCGCGAGCAGTTACGAGTTCTGCGGGAGGTGGCTGCGTGGGTAGCCCAGCAGCGATCCAAGAGTGGGCGGGGCCGCGACGAGTAGATCGCGAGCACCCGCTGTCGGGTCCCGCGGTCCGTGCTGACAACGGGCTCATCCGTGTTGCCTTCGCCGCTCGAACGTCCACGTACGACCAGCAGGACCCGACGCTCTCGATCCTGCGGCAGCTCAACGGGTGTCACCGCGCCCTGCCGGACAACGCGGTCATCGTCGCGCACTTCTACGACATCGAGTCGGGCCGGAAGGACCTCGCCGCGCGCGGCCAAAGTCGAGCGCACGAGATGTTCGAGATCCCGGTCCCGCGCGACGGTGGCATCCACGACCTGCTTGAGGAAGCCGCTCGGCCGGACCGCCGGTTCGACGTCGTCATCTGCGAGGAGATCGGGCGGGTCGGCCGGCGGGCGTACATCTCCAACGAGATCGAGCGTCGCCTTGAGCAGCTCGGCGTGCGGCTGATCGCGGCCGACGAACCGTTCCAGCTCGGTGACGTCGGTCGCCGGGCGAAGACCGCGACGCAGGTGCTGACTCGGCGCGTCAAGCAGGGCGTCACCGAGTGGTACGTGCTGGAGATGCTCGAAAAGAGCTGGGACGGGTTCGAGACCCACACCCAGCAGGGCTACAACGTCGGCAAGGCCTGCTACGGCTTCCGGGCCGATCCCGTGCCCCACCCGGTCCCGGCCAAGCGGGCCAAGGGCATTAAGAAGACCCGGCTGCTGATGCATCCGATCGAGGGGCCTTGCGTCCAGCGGCAGTTCCAGTGGCGCACGACCGAGCGGCTGGGTTACCAGGCCATCGCGGATCGGCTCAACGAGGACCTCGTGCTCAACCCGCCGCCGACTCCGGTCGAGCCGGACCGGGCGGTCGGGTTCTGGACGTACTCCAGCGTGCGGGACATCCTGACGAACCCGAAGTACACCGGGCACATGGTCTGGAACCGCCGGGCGCGCAAGGGTGCGGGTAAGAACAAGGTCAACCCGGTCTCCGAGTGGGTCTGGTCGGTCGAGCCCACGCACGAGGCGCTCATCAGCCTGGAGACGTTCGTCCAGGCGCAGCAGGTGTCGGCTCGGCGCGAACGGTCGCGGACGAAGCCGGGCCTGAACCCCGCTCCGGAGTCGAAGCGGGTCTATCGCCTGCGGAGCTACACGTCCTGCGTGCACTGCCATCGGCGGCTGTTCGGCAACGCCAACCACGCCGGGACCGTCTACTACGGCTGCCAGCCCAAGAAGGCGTACCGGCCCGACGGGCACCCGCCGATGTTCCGCGTACGTGAGGACGAGCTGCTGATCGGCGTCAACAAGTTCTTGGCGCATGAAGTCTTCGGCCCGTACCGCCGCAGCCTGTTCGCCGCGGGCCGAGCCGACCAGGAGCAGACCGCCACGAAGGAACGTGCGGACCGGATTGCGGCGATCGAGCGGGCGCTCCGTGAGAACCGAAGCAGGTCGACCAACCTGCTTCGCACCCTGGAGGTCGCCGCTGACGTGACCGACGAGTTCGTGCGGGACGTGAACAACCGGCGCGTCGAACTCCAGGCCGAACGGACCCGGCTGGAGGAGCAGCTGGAAGCCATCGAGGTCCAGGTTCGTGAGGCTGTGAACCCGGAGCTGCTCGACTTCCTGCCTATCGCGGGGGTCGACCTCGACCTGTTGACCGACGAGGTGTCGCGACCGCTGTTCGAGGCGTTTCGGCTAGAGATCCACTACGACTACGAGACGAGGACTGCCGTGTGTCGCATCACCCTGACCGGGGACACGGTCCTAGCAGCAGAAAGGGCCGCAACCGAGGCGGTTGCGGCCCTTCCGAAGCAACGCTCTGCTCAAATTGAGCAGGTCTGCGTGGTGCCCCCGGCAGGATTCGAACCTGCGCTCCCGCCTCCGGAGGGCGGTGCTCTATCCCCTGAGCTACGGGGGCCGTAGCTACGTGGAAGATCCTAGCGCACAACCGCCACCCCGTTTCACACCTACCCCCTCAGGCGTCCGGCGCGTGGCGTCCGTCACGTGGCCGCCCGGTCGGGAATACCTCGGATTGCACTCATGCGCATATCGCTATATGTTCCGAGGCATGGGTCACGGCCACGGGCATGGGCACGGATCGGCGAGCGGTCAGCACGCCGGCAAGTTGTGGATCGCGTTCGGGATCGGCGCGGTCTTCATGGTGGTGGAGTTCGTCGTGGGGTTCGCGACGTCCTCGCTGGCGTTGATCTCCGACGCCGCCCACATGCTGACCGACGTGCTCGGGGTGGGCATGGCGCTCGCCGCCATCATGGTCGCGCGGCGGGCCAAGGCCGGGAAGAACCGCACGTTCGGGTTCTACCGCGCCGAAGTGCTGGCCGCGCTGGCCAACGCCGTGTTGCTCTTCGGAGTGGCCGGGTACGTGATCTACGAGGCCGTCGGGCGGTTCCAGGACCCGCCGTCGGTGGCCGGGTGGCCCGTTCTCATCGCGGCGACGCTGGGGCTCGGGGCGAACCTCGTCAGCTTCAGCGTGCTCAGGGAAGGCGCGAAGGAGAGCATCAACGTCAAGGGTGCTTATCTCGAGGTGCTGGCTGACCTGATCGGGTCGGTCGGGGTGCTCTTGTCGGCCCTCGTCACGATCACGACCGGGTGGAAGTACGCGGACCCGATCATGGGTGTGCTGATCGGCATCTGGGTGTTGCCGCGGACCTACGGGCTCGCGAAGAACGCTCTGCACATCCTGTTCCAGCACGCGCCCGAGCGGTTGGACGTGACGGAGATGCAGGTCGCGCTGACGGAGATCGAAGGTGTCACCGAGGCGCACGACCTGCACGTGTGGACGCTCACCAGTGGCATGGAGGTGTGCTCGGCGCACCTCGCCACGGCGGAGAACGCCGATCACGAGAACGTGTTGAAGGCCGCTCAGGTGTTGCTGGCGACCAAGTACCGCATCGAGCACGCCACGTTGCAGGTGGAGGGCGGCTCGTCAGCGCAGCGGTGCCGGGAGCTGAGCTGGTGACGCGGGCAGGTCGCGGATTCCGTCCTTAGTGGACTGCGTGCCCGTTCGTGACGGAACGAGCGGGCTGCGGGGCAACGGCACGGTCACCCACGCGCGGCCTCGTTCGAACGGCACCACAACAGCCTCCCCGGTCCCCGCGCACAAAACTCCCAAGATCTCATCGGAGTATGTCTGAAAGGGATAGATCCTTTCAGGTGAACGGGAAAGGCCGCGTTCCGTGACGGAACGCGGCCTTCCGAACGAGCATCAGGAGCAGTTGGGCGTTACAGCCCAGTGCACTGTCCTGCCTTCGGACCCTTCACGTCGTTCGCGAAGCCGTTGTTCGACGGCGCCGGGGTGTTGCCCGTGCAGGACAACGGTCCGCCGACCGACGAGGCCGCCACGACTGACCTGGTCTTGTTCCCCGTCAGTGACACAGGGCCACCGACGGTGGTGTTCTCCAGGGCCACCTCGGTCGCGGAGGCGTTGACCGACACCGGACCGCCGACCTTCGTGCCGACGAGCACCACCGAGGCCGCGCTCGACGCCGACAGCGGGCCCTTGATCTCGCCGCCGAAGACGTAGAGCGTGGCGCCACTGGCAACGGTCACCGGACCGTTGATCGTCGCACCGTCCACATAGGTCACGCCCTTGACCTGCAGCGGACCGCTGACCGTGCCGGTCACCGTGGTGGCGGGGGCCGCCAGCGGCTTCGACAGCAGCTCGAACTCGGACAGCGTCACGTCGCCGGAGAACTCCAGCCGGTAGAAGTTGTACCGGCCAGGCGACGCGATCTTGAACGAGCGCGTGTACTGCTGCCACTGGAAGTTCTCACCGGACCGCTTGTCGACCGTCGACCACGTCTTGCCGTCGTAGGAACCCTTGAGCTCCCACGCGGAGGGCGACGTGCCCGTCTTGCCGTTGGTCAACGTGTAGAACTCCGCCTTCTCCTTCACGTCCGAAGGCTTGAAGTCGAAGGACTTCACCACCGCGGACGTCCCGGAGTTGTTGTCCACCAGAGCAGCGGTGGACACGCCGGCAGCGACGTCGCGCAACGGCGTCGGAACCGCGTTGCCGGTGGTGATCGAGTCCGGCACGTCGTTGGCGCCCGTACCCCACGCGGAGGGCTTGGAGCCCATGTCGAAGTCGATCGTCGCACCGGCCGAGAGCAGGTCGTGCGGCAGCGACGTCTTGTTCCACGCCTTGCCGTTGACCTTCACGCCCTGCACGTAGATGTTCTTCGCGTTGTTCTTCGGCGCGTTGATGACGAGCTTCTTGCCGTTCTCCAGGTTCACGGTCGCCTTGGTGAACAGCGGCGAACCGATCGCGTAGGCCGGCTTGCCCATCTGCAACGGGTAGAAGCCGAGCGCCGAGAAGAGGTACCAGGCCGACATCTCGCCGTTGTCCTCGTCACCCGCGTAGCCCTGGCCCTCCTGGGAGCCCACGTACAGGCGCGACAGGATCTCGCGCACCTTCTCCTGGGTGCCCGAGGGCTTGCCCGCGTAGTTGTACATGTAGGCGATGTGGTGCGACGGCTGGTTGGAGTGGCCGTACTGGCCCATCCGCACGTCCCGCGCCTCGACCATCTCGTGGATCACGCCGCCGTAGCCGCCGGGGAACTTCGCGGTCTCGGGCAGGGTGAAGAACGAGTCCAGCTTCTGGGCGAGCTTGTCCCGTCCGCCGTACAGGTTCGCGAGACCCTGTCCGTCGTGCGGCACCGTGAACGCCATGTTCCAGCCGTTGGTCTCGGTGTAGTCGTACCGCCAGTCCTGCGGGTTGTACTTCGTCGGGTCCTCGACGCGCCACGAACCGTCGGTGTTGCGGCCCTGGAAGAAGTCGATCCGCTTGTCGAACGTCAGCACGTAGTTCTGGGCGCGGTTGATGAAGTACTCGTACTCGTCGGCGTACCGCTTCTCGCCCGTCTTCTCGTGCAGGGCCTTCGCCATCGACGCGATGCCGAAGTCGTTGAGGTAGCCCTCGATCGCCCACGACCACGCCTCGTGCAGCTGGTCGTTGGCGGTCCAGCCGAGGAAGACCGACCGGTCCATGCCCTTGCGGCCGACGTTGTTGCTCGGCGGCACGACGGACGCGTTCTTCACCGCGGCGTCGTACGCAGCCTTGATGTCGAAGTTCGAGACGCCCTTCAGGTAAGCGTCAGCGAACGCCACGTCGGAGCTCGTGCCGGTCATCAGGTCCGCGTAACCGGGAGAGGACCAGCGCGAGATCCAGCCGCCGTCCTTGTACTGCTGGACGAAGCCCTCGGCCATCTCGCCCGCCTTGGTGGGCGTGAACAACGAGTAGGCGGGCCAGGTCGTGCGGTAGGTGTCCCAGAACCCGTTGTTGACGTAGACCTTGCCGTCGACGATCTTCGCGCCCGTCTTCGTGGGCGTGTCCTGGCCGACCGGGGGCGCCACCGGGGACGCGTACTGGATCTTGCCGCCGACGTTCTCGTAGCCCGAGTTCGGGTACAGGTAGAGGCGGTACAGGTTGGAGTACAGCGTGATCAGCTGGTCCTCCGACGCGCCCTCGACCGAGATGATGCCGAGGACCTTGTCCCACGCGGCCTGCGCCTTGTCGCGCACCGAGTCGAACGTGTCCGAGCCGGAGACCTCCTGCTCCAGGTTCGACTTCGCCTGGTCGACGGAGATCAGCGAGGTGGCGATCCGCAGCTCGACGGTCTTGTCGCCGAACGAGAAGTAGCCACCCACGTTGTCGCGGCCCGCGCCGGTGAGCCGGCCGCTCGCCGTGACCGCCTTGTCGACCTTGCCGTAGACGAACAGGCGGGTCGCGCCGGTGGAGAGGCCGCTCTTGACGTCCGAGTAGCCCGTCACGACACCGTTGGCGGCGTCGAGGGTGACCCCGCCGTTGTTGTTCACGTTGTCGAACACGAGGTTCTTCTGGGCCCCGTCGTTGAACGTGAACCGGAAGACCGCCGCGTGGTCCGTCGGCGCGATCTCGGTCTTCATGCCGTTCTCGAAGGTCACGCCGTAGTAGTGCGCCTTCGCGACCTCGTTGTCGTGCTTGAACGGCAACGCCCGCAGCGCGCGGTCCTGCGTCGGCGCCTTGTCCGACGGCATGACCTGGAACGTCTGCCGGTCACCCATCCACGGGCTGGGCTCGTGCGAGGTCGTGAACGCCTGCAACGTCGGCAGGTTCTGCGCGTTGTTGCGCTGCGCGTACTCGTACAGCCAGCTCTGCGAACCCGCGTTGGTCATCGGGGTCCAGAAGTTGAAGCCGTGCGGCACCGCCGTCGCCGGGAAGTTGTTGCCCCGCGAGAAGGAACCGTTCGAGTTCGTGCCACGCGTGGTCAGCACGTAGTCGGAAGGCTTCGCGTACTGCTTCACGACGACGTCGCCGATGCGGATGTCGTCGTACCAGGCGGCGACGTCCGTCGGACCCTTCGGGCCGTCGTAGGCGACCAGGATCCGCTTGATCGTCTTGCCGGCGGCGACCGCGCCGATCGTGGACGCGACCTTGTTCCACTGGTTGGTGTAGAGGAACTTGCCGGCGCCCTGACCCTGCGGCGACAGCGTCGCGCCGTGCTGGTCGACGGCCTTGAGGTCGCTCAGGTACGTGCCGTCGGAGAACGCGAGGTCCACCGACGAGTACGTGCTCGGGTAGTTCAGGTTGTCGGTGATGAACTCCGGGAAGATCATGTACGACAGCTCGGTCTTGGCGCTGACGGGCACGTCGACGTCGAAGACCTTGTTGTAGCTGTACGCCCGGCCCTCGACCGTGTGCCTGCCCTGGGTGCGGAACGCCTTGACGCCCGTCCACCCGGCCCGCGACTTGGCCGTGTAACCGCCCGTGGGGCCGTTGCCGACGACGCTGCGCATGTTGGGTGCCGGCGGGTTGGTGGAGCCGTCGGACAGCTGCACCTCGGCGAGCTGCACGATGTTCGTGGAGCCGTTGTTCAGCGTGACGTCCAGCTTGTAGTGCTGGAACGACTGCGGCGCCGCGATCTCGTAGGTCTTGGTCTGGAAGCGCTCGGGGAACGTCTCACCGGCGCGGGTGTCGAGCACCGTCCAGTCGGTTCCGTTGGCCGAGCCCTGCAGGGTCCAGTTCTTCGGGTCGCGCTCGGGGGAGTCGTTGGCCGACGAGAGCGCGTACTTCTTGATCGTGCGGGCCTCGCCGAACCTGAACGTCGCCCAGCCGGTGGTGGCGAAGACGAGCCACTTGGTGTTGACGCTGCCGTCGACGAGGTTCTCCTTCACCTCGCCCGACTCCGCGTACTCGCCGTTGGCCTTGACCTCGACGACCTTGTCCGAGACGTTGCCGGGGATGCCCGAGCCGTCCGATCCGATCACACCCGAGGCCTTCGGGTTGCCGGACGCGTCGGTCTCGACGGTGTTCGACCACGAAGGCTGTGGCTGACCGTCCTCAAAGGACGACGAAAAACCCACTCCTGGCTCCTCTGGTGCGGCGGCCGCATAGCCGTTGGTGACGCCGCTCACCAGTGTCGCAGTAATCGCAACGCTCAACAGGGTTGTAGTTCGTCTCTTGCGCAGGTGCCTCATTGCAACCCTTCCGCCCGCCTGCCCCATGTGCCAGGGAGCGTTTCTGCACGTGACATCGTTGTCAAGGGACAAGACGGGAATTGTCGTGCAACCTGTCCTCTCCACAGTTGCGGGTATTGCGGGGCGATCAAGATCTAGAATCGGCCGGTGAGCGACCGCAAGCCGCCAGAGGTGGGTACACCAGCGGGCATGCGCGTGCTCAACCAACGCGCTGTGCTCGACCTGTTGCGCCGTCTGGGTGCCGCCACCCGCCCGCAGATCGCCAAGGACACGGGCCTGTCCAAACCGACCGTCGGCCAGGCTCTGGTCGATCTCGAACGGCACGGACTGGTGCGCCCGATCGGCCGCACGACGGCGGGTCCTGGCAGGTCGGCGATGGTCTACGAGCCCAACCCCACGGCCGGGTACGTGCTGGGCGTCGACATCGGCCGCGAACGGATCCGGGCGGCGCTGGCCGACCTGGGCGGGTCCGTCGTGGCGCGCGTGGACGAACGCAACCGCAGCCGCTCGGCCGCTGCCCTCGTGCGGACCGTCACGGACCTCGCGACACGCACCGCGGCCGACGCTGGGATCGCTCTCACGGACGCCGTGGTGAAGGTGATCGGCAGCCCCGGCGTGATCGACCGGCGGACGCGCGCCGTGCGGCACGCGCCGCAGCTGCCCGGCTGGGAGTCCGCCGGCGTGCTGGACGGGCTGGAGGCTTCACTCGGGCCGGTGATGCTCGTGGAGAACGACGCGAACCTAGCCGCGTTGGGGGAGCACGTGTACGGCGCCGCCCGCGACGCGCGGGTGTTCGTGTGCGCGACGGTCGGGACCGGCGTCGGCATGGGGATCGTGGTGGACGGCGTGCTGTTCCGCGGCGCGCACGGGGCGGCGGGCGAGGTCGGCTTCCTGCCGTTCGGACAGTCCGGTTCGGACGTCCGACGTGGACAGTTCGAGGGCGCGACTTCGGCCGGTTCCGTTGTGGCGGCGGCACGGGAGCGCGGGCTGACCGCGCGCACGGCCCGTGAGGTGTTCTCGCAGGCGCGGTCCGGTGATGCGGTGGCGCTGGAGGTCGTGCGGCTGGAGGCGGAGCGGATCGCGTTCCTGGTGGCCGCCGTGACCGCGGTGATCGACCCGGAGCTGGTGGTGCTGGGTGGCGGCGTCGGCTCGAACGTCGACCTGCTGCTGGAGCCGATGGAGGCCGCGTTGCGCACGATGACGCCGTTGGCGCCGCGGATCGTGGCGGGGTCGCTGGGTGACGGCGCGGTGCTCTCCGGGGCCATCGCGATGGGCCTGGAGGCCGCACGTGAATTGGTCTTCGAAGTTACTCTCTGAGAGTAGTTGAGCACCCCTCACCTGGTAGTTCACTCAATTGTCGTAACTGTTAACGGCGTTTTGTGGCTTAGCGTTACCGGCACCTCCACCTGGAGGGTTGTGTCCTTCCGTTGCAAGGGGAGTCGGTAGGGGGATGCGGGGGACGTAGCCCCCTACCGGCCGTGCACTGGGCAGGTGCCGCGCCCGCACCACCATCAGCCTGCCCAGTGCGCAACGGGGCTAACGCGGAGTCGGCCGGTGGACGTTCGCCGCCGTCGACTCGCGGTGGGTGGAGTCGGCGATCCAGCTGCCGGGGATGGACGTGTCGAGCACGCCCTGTTCCAGCCAGGTGTAGTCGCCCTTGAGCACCTGGGAGGCGAGCGCCTGGTCGCTGTCGTCGGTGTTCTTCCACAGCTTCTCGAACAGCTCGTCCACCCGGATCCGCGCCTGCTTGGCGAACGCGTCGGCGAGCGCCAGTGCGTTGGGGTTCTTGTCCTGCTGAGCGCGTACGCACGCGGCGGAGATCGCGAACAGTTCGGCGCCGATGTCCACGATCCGGCTGAGGAACCGCTGCTTGCGCTCCATCTTCCCCTGCCACCGCGACATGGCGTAGAACGTCTGCCGCGCCAGCTTGCGCGCGGACCGCTCGGTGAACCGCAGGTGCTTGGCGAGCGGCCCGAACTCCGTGTAGCCGACCGGAGTCTGGCCCTTGCCCACCGCGAGAGTGGGGAGCCATTTGGCGTAGAAGGCACCTGCTTTCGCCGCCGCCTTCATCTTGGCGTTGCGGTCGGCGTCGGGGTCGATGATGTCGCCGGCGACGCTGAGGTGGGCGTCCACCGCCTCCCGCGCGATCAGCAGGTGCATGATCTCGGTGGAGCCTTCGAAGATGCGGTTGATCCTGAGGTCCCGCAGAACCTGCTCGGCCGCGATGCCGCGTTCTCCGCGCGCAGCCTGGCTTTCCGCCGTCTCGTAGCCCCGGCCGCCGCGGATCTGGACCAGTTCGTCCGCCACCAGCCAGGCCTTCTCGGACGCGTAGAGCTTGGCCAGGGCCGCCTCGATGCGGATGTCGTGGCTGCCGGCGTCGGCCAGTTCCGAGCTCAGGTCCAGGACGGCCTCCAGCGCGTACGCCGTGCCGGCGATGTAGGCGATCTTGCCCGCGATGGCCTCGTGCTTGCCCACCGGCAAGCCCCACTGGATGCGTTCCGTCGACCACTCACGGGCGATCTTGAGGCACCACTTGGCACTGCCGGCGCAGAGGGCGGGGAGGCTCAGCCGGCCGGTGTTGAGGGTGGCGAGGGCGATCTTGAGGCCGGCGCCTTCCTTGCCGATCACGTTCTTCTTGGGGACCTTGACGTTGTGGAACCTGGTGACGCCGTTCTCCAGGCCTCGCAGGCCCATGAAGGCGTTGCGGTTCTCGACGGTGATGCCTTCCGCGTCGGCCTCCACGACGAACGCCGTGATGCCCTTGGTGGTTTGGGCCATCACCACGAGGAGGTCGGCCACCACGCCGTTGGTGGTCCAGAGCTTCACGCCGTTGAGGACGTAGTCGTCGCCGTCCTCGGTGGCGGTGGTGCCGAGCCTGGCCGGGTCGCTGCCCACGTCCGGTTCGGTGAGGAGGAAGGCGGTGATCTCGCCCTTGGCGCACCTGGGGAGGAACTCCTGCTTCTGCTCCTCGTTGCCGAACATGGCGATCGGCTGGGGGACGCCGATGGACTGGTGCGCTGAGAGCATCGCGCCGATGGCCGGGCTGGCTGAGCCGACGAGCATCAGGGCCTTGTTGTAGTAGACCTGGGTCAGGCCTATGCCGCCGTACTCCGGCTTGATCTTCATGCCGAACGCGCCGAGGGTCTTCAGGCCCTTGAGGACTTCGTCCGGGATCTGGGCGTCACGTTCGATGACGGTGTTGTCGATGTGCTGCTCGGTGAAGGTGCGGAGCTTGGCCAGGAAGGCTTCGCCTCGGTCGCGGTCTTCCTGGGAGCCGGTGGGGTGGGGGTGGATCAGGTCGATTCTGAGGTGGCCCAGGAAGAGTTCCTTGCCGAAGCTTGGCCGCTGCCAGCGGGTTTCCCGTGCTTGTTCGGCGACCTGCCTGGCCGCGCGCTCGTCGACGGTCATGGGTTACCTCCCAGTAGGTGTGACCTACGTTACTCGGAGGTAGGCGGTTGTCCATGGCCGGTTTGGGGGGTCGGGTCGCCCGGTGCGGTGGTTGCGTTCGGGGCAAAGACAACTGCGGACGAGCGTGGTTCAGTCATCGCCGCTGACGCGTCGATAGAGATTGGGGCTTGACTTCGGGGCCCTTGCGAGGCGCTCATCGGCCGGAAAAGGCCGGGCTGAAAAGCGCCCGGCCGAGCTCGAGAAGCTAGCACCTCGCACCCAAAGTCAAGCCCCAATCTCCAGCGTGCGTGGCTGAGTTTGTGCAGGCACGTCACCACACCGCTTTGACGATTCGCGCGCTCATTCGGGCTCGCCTTCGGCTTCGCGGCACTGGCGGCGTGCTGCCTGCCTGCCTGCCTGCCTGCCTGCCGCGCCTCTCACCTACCCGCTTCGCCCCGCCTCGCCCTCGGTACGCGAAAGGGCCGCCCCCACAGCTCTGGGAGCGGCCCTCACGAACCAGCGGTGATGTCGGGTGGCTACGGCAGCGGGGCGGCTCCGCGCTTCGCCAGGTAGTCCTTCATCAGCTCGGTCTCGGCAGCCTGCGACTTCAGCATGTTGTCGGACAGCGTTCGCACGAACGACTGGCCCGCCGCGGTCGAGGCGTACTCGGCCATCGGCGCGCCGCCCATGTGGTGGCGGAGCATCAGCTGGAGCCAGTACACGTCGAACTCGGTGCCCGCGGGGATGGTGCGGAGCTTGGTGAGCTCTTCGGTGGTGGCCATGCCGGGCATGATCGGCTTGCCGGCTTCCGGCGTGGTGGCGCCGTGGCCGTGGATTCCGGCCGCGTCCATCCACTTCATGTAGACGCCGCTGATGTTCTGCTCGTGCTCGTTCCACATCATCAGCCAGCCCTTCATCCTGCCCACCTGTTCGAGCTGGGTGGAGGAGATGTCGAAGGCGAGCTGGCGGATTTCCGGGTCTGTGGAGCGGTCGCGGGCGATGTTCGCCATCTGGATGCCCTGCAGGTGGTGCATGGACATGTCCTGGCAGAAGCCCACGTCCACGGAGCCCGAGGCCGGGACCGCGGAGGACGTGGACGAGCCGGGGAGCTTCACGAGGAGTCCCACGGCCGCGCCCAGCAGGAGCACGGCCAGGACCGCCGCGCCGATGACGAGGGTCCTGGCCACACCCGAAGGTGCGGCCGAGACCTCGTCCTCGGCGACGTCGTCGTCGGTCGGAGCGGTCATCAGCTCGACGGGGGCGTCGAGACGGAGCTCGACGCGGGCGGGGTCTGCTGCTGGCCCTCGGTCAGGGACTCGTCCTTGCCGCCGTCCATCGGCACGGCGTCGGCGCCCGGCTTCTCGGCCACGAACGGGGCCGGGTTGGCGAGGAACGCCGAGTTCTCGCAGGACGCGCCGACCTCGGGGTAGGTGTTCGGGTTGCGCAGCAGCGACGAGATGAACTGGTCGATGCGCTCGTCGTCGGCGGTGTCCACCTTCAGCTGGTGGCCCCAGGACTGCAGCGAGATCGGCTTGTCGAGGCCCGGGAACGGCGACAGCGCCATGTACGGGATGCCCTCGACCTTGACCTTCAGCTTGTTGAGCGCGTCGTCCTTGACCTGGTCGGGGTTGTACGCGATCCACACGGCGCCGTGCTCCAGGCCGTGGACCATGTTCTCCGTGCGCACGGCCTTGTCGTAGACGACGCCGGTGCAGTCGGCCCACGTGGCGTCGTGCGGGCCGCCGAAGGCCGGGGTCTGGTCGTACGCGACGCGCTGGTCGGCGGTGACGTGGCGGGAGCCCTTGTACTCCTTGGACACGATGCCCGCGAGCTGCAGCGACGGGTCCTTGTTCGTGTCGGAGGGCTTCCACTTGGCCAGGGCGGCCTCCTTGACGTTGTTCTCGTGGATCTGCATGTACGCATATCCGAAAACACCGCCCGCGAGGGCCAGCACTGCCACAACCGCGATGATCGTGCCCCACGGCTTCGGCTTGCTCGCCACCACCGAGGAACGGGCTGCGGCCACGCTGTTGCGTGTGGCCTTCGTCTTCTTGCCGCTGGTCATGTCCGCCTCAGATGTCGTCCTGGTCAACCGGCGCCAGTGTAGGGACATCGTGTCTGATCACTGTCAGCGCAGGGCATTACCACGTGCGCGTTAACACTTGCCGTCTCACCCTCCGAGACCCGGTAACCCGGTCGAGACCTGCGACAACGCTTCTCTAAACTCTTCTGGCGTGACCCCTGAAGTGCTCGCCGATCTGGTCCGGACCACGGTTGCCCAGTTGCTGACAGACCGAGGCCTGGACGCCACCTCTCTGCCCGAGCAGGTGACGGTCGAGCGACCCAGGAACCCCGAGCACGGGGACTACGCCACCAACGTCGCGTTGCAGCTCGCCAAGAAGGCCGGTGTGCCTCCGCGCGACCTGGCGACGTGGCTCGCCGAGGCGCTGCTCGACCAGCCGGCCATCGCGAAGGCGGACGTGGCCGGGCCCGGCTTCCTGAACCTCACGATCGCCACCGAGGCCCAGGGAGCGATCGTTCGTGCGGCGCTGCAGGACTTCTACGGCACCGGCAACGAGCTGGTGGGCAAGCGCATCAACCTGGAGTTCGTCTCCGCGAACCCGACCGGCCCGATCCACCTCGGTGGCGCGCGCTGGGCGGCCGTGGGCGACGCGCTGGGCAAGGTGCTCCAGGCGCGCGGCGCGGACGTCACCCGCGAGTACTACTTCAACGACGCCGGCGCGCAGATCGACCGGTTCGTCCGGTCGCTGATCGCCGCCGCCAAGGGCGAGCCGGCCCCCGAGGACGGCTACGCGGGCACGTACGTGAGCGACATCGCTGCCGAGGTCCTGCGCCGCGAACCGGGGGCGCTCGGCGACCCCGAGACCGTCCGCAGGGTCGGCGTCGGGCTCATGTTCGAGGAGATCAAGCGGAGCCTGCACGAGTTCGGCACCGACTTCGACGTCTACTTCCACGAGGACGCGCTGCACCAGAGCGGCCGCGTGGACGAGGCCGTGGCCAGGCTCAAGGCCAACGGCTCGCTGTACGAGAAGGACGGCGCCTGGTGGCTGCGGTCGACGGACTTCGGTGACGACAAGGACCGGGTCGTCATCAAGAGCGACGGCAACCCGGCGTACATCGCGGGCGACATCGCGTACCTGGTCGACAAGCGCGGCCGCGGCTTCGACCTGTGCATCTACATGCTCGGCGCGGACCACCACGGCTACATCGCCCGCCTCAAAGCAGCGGCGGCGGCGCTCGGCGACGACCCGGACAGCGTCGAGGTGCTGATCGGCCAGCTCGTGAACCTCGTCAGCGACGGCCAGCCCGTCCGGATGAGCAAACGCGCGGGCACGGTCATCACGATGGAGGACCTGGTCGACGCGGTCGGGGTGGACGCCGCCCGCTACGCCATGATCCGGTCGAGCGTCGACTCCGGCCTCGACATCGACCTCGACCTGCTGCGCAAGCACAACAACGAGAACCCGGTCTACTACGTCCAGTACGCGCACGCCCGCATCTCCGGCGTGCTGCGCAACGCCGCCGACCTCGGAGTCACGCAGGGGGACGACCTCTCGCTGCTGGTGCACGAGCGCGAAGGCGACCTGATCCGCACGATCGGCGAGTTCCCCAGGGTCGTGGCCACCGCGGCCGACCTGCGCGAACCCCACCGGGTGGCGCGCTACCTCGAAGAGCTCGCCGGCACCTTCCACCGCTTCTACGACCGGACGAACGGCGTCCGCGTCCTTCCCCAGGGCGACGAGGAGACCACCCCGCTGCACCAGGCGAGGCTCACCCTCTGCGCCGCCACCAGGCATGTTTTCGGAGCGGGCCTCGGCCTGCTCGGCGTCACCGCACCGGAGCGAATGTAATGCGAGCACACCCCGCCGGACCTCGGCACGCCGATGTCACGGCGCCCGGCAACACCGCCGGAGACCGTCCCTCCTCCACCGACCAGCTCGACTTCCTGCACCCGACGGTGTGGCCCCGCAACGCCAAGCGCACCGACGCGGGCGTGCTGGAGCTCGCGGGCGTGGACGTGCGCGAGCTGGCCGAGCAGTACGGCACCCCGCTGTTCGTCATGGACGAGCAGGACTTCCGCGCGCGGTGCCGCGAGCACGCCGAGGCGTTCGGCGACCCGACGCTCGTGCACTACGCGTCCAAGGCGTTCCTGAGCGTCCAGGTCGCGAAGTGGGTGGCCGAAGAGGGCCTCTCCATCGACGTGTGCAGCGGCGGCGAGCTCGCCATCGCGTTGCGCGCCGAGTTCCCGGCCGAGCGAATCGCCTTGCACGGCAACAACAAGAGCGTTCCCGAGCTGATCGCGGCCGTCGAGGCGGGCGTCGGCGGGATCGTGCTCGACAGCTACCACGAGATCGCGCGCCTGGACCAGATCGCGCGCGAACGCGGTGTGGTGCAGCCGGTGCTGATCCGCGTGACGGTCGGCGTCGAGGCGCACACGCACGAGTTCATCGCGACCGCGCACGAGGACCAGAAGTTCGGCTTCTCGCTGTCGTCCGGTGACGCGGCCGAGGCCGTGCGGCGCGTGCTCAAGGCCAGTGGCCTCAAGCTCGTCGGCCTGCACAGCCACATCGGCTCGCAGATCTTCGACGCGTCCGGCTTCGAGGTCGCCGCCCGCCGCGTGATCGGCCTGCTCGCCGACATCCGCGCCGAGCACGGCGACGTCCCGTCGTTGAACGTCGTCGACCTCGGCGGCGGTCTCGGCATCGCCTACACGCCGGACGACGACCCGCCCCCGCCCGCAGAGCTCGCCCGCCAGCTGCACAACATCGTGCAGAAGGAGTGCGAGCACAACGGCCTGGAGATGCCTCGCATCGCGGTCGAGCCCGGCCGCGCGATCGTCGGCCCCGGCACGGTCACCGTGTACGAGGTCGGCACCATCAAGGACATCGAGCTGGACGGTGGCGCGCGCCGCCGGTACGTCAGCGTCGACGGCGGCATGAGCGACAACATCCGCACGGCGCTCTACGACGCGGTCTACGACTGCAAGCTCGTCTCACGCGCGTCCGAGCCCGAGTCGAGGGCCGTGCTGTGTCGTGTCGTGGGCAAGCACTGCGAGTCCGGTGACATCGTGGTTCGCGACTGCTGGCTGCCCGATGACCTCGCACCGGGAGACTTGGTTGCGATCGCCGCCACAGGGGCCTACTGCTACTCGATGGCGAGCGGGTACAACCGACTTCCACGGCCCGCGCTCGCCGCGGTGACCGATGGGGAGGCGCGGCTGCTGCTGCGTCGCGAGACCGAGGACGACCTGTTCCGTCTGGAGGTATGAAAGCCGTGAAACCGATTCGGGTCGCCTTGCTCGGCTGTGGCACGGTGGGCACGGAGGTAGTCCGGCTGCTGACGGACCAGGCCGACGACCTCACCCAGCGCATCGGCGCGCCGGTGGAGCTCGCCGGCATCGCCGTGCGCAGGCCGAACAAGCACCGTGAAGTACCGGAGCACCTGCTCACCACGGACGCCGAGGCGCTCGTGAAGTCGCCCGACGTGGACGTCATCGTCGAGGTCATCGGCGGCATCGACCCCACGCGGGGGCTGCTGCTGGAGGCGTTGCGGGGCGGCAAGTCCGTCGTGACGGCGAACAAGGCGCTGCTCGCCGAGCACGGCCCCGACCTGTTCGAGGCCGCCGACGCGTCCGGTGCCGACCTCTACTTCGAGGCCGCCGTCGCCGGCGCGATCCCGTTGCTGCGCCCGTTGCGGGAATCCCTTGCGGGAGACCGGATCACGCGCGTCATGGGCATCGTGAACGGCACGACGAACTTCATCCTGTCCGCGATGGACGCCACGGGCGCGGGCTACGGCGAGACGCTCGAGGAGGCCTCGCGCCTCGGTTACGCCGAGGCCGACCCGACCGCGGACGTCGACGGGTTCGACGCCGCGTCGAAGGCCGCGATCCTTGCGTCCCTTGCGTTCCACACGCGCGTGACGGCGTCGGACGTGTACCGCGAGGGCATCCGCGCGGTCTCGGCGGCGGACATCGCGGCGGCCAAGGGCCTCGGCCGCACGGTGAAGCTGCTCGCCATCTGCGAACGCGTGGTCAGCCCGTCCGGCCAGGAGTCAGTCGCCGTTCGAGTGCACCCGGCCATGATCCCCAGGACGCACCCGCTGGCCTCGGTCAACGGCGCGTTCAACGCGGTGTTCGTCGAGGCCGACGCGGCGGGGGAGATGATGTTCTACGGGCAGGGCGCCGGCGGCGCCCCGACGGCGAGCGCGGTCGTCGGCGACCTGGTCGCCGTGGCGCGCAACATGGTCGCGAGCGGGCACGGCCCGCGCGAGTCGGCCTACGCGGCGCTTCCCGTGCAGCCCATGGGCAACACGCCCACCCGCTACCACATCAGCCTCGACGTCGCGGACAAGGCCGGTGTCCTCTCGCAGGTCGCCGCCGTGTTCGCGGAGCACGACGTCAGCATCGCCGCTGTCCGTCAGGAAGGCCGGGTCGAGGACGCCAGCCTGGTGATCGTCACGCACGCGGCGACCGACGCCGCGCTGCGGTCCACTGTGGACAAAATCGGTGGCCTCCCCGTGGTGCGGGACGTCGTCAGCGTCATGAGGGTGGAGGGCGAAGAATGAGTGCGTCCAGAGCAGGCTGGCCCGGTCTCATCAACGCCTACCGGGACCGCATCGAGATCCCCGAGGGCGCCGAGGTCGTGACGCTGCACGAGGGCGGCACGCCGCTGGTGCACGCCCGCCGCCTCTCCGCGCTCACCGGTTCGGACGTGTGGGTGAAGGTCGAGGGCGCGAACCCCACCGGGTCGTTCAAGGACCGCGGCATGACCGTGGCCATGACGTACGCGCTGGCGTCCGGCCTGAAGGCCGTCATCTGCGCCTCGACCGGCAACACCTCGGCGTCCGCGGCGGCCTACGCGGCCAAGGCGGGGCTGACGGCGGCCGTGCTGGTGCCCAGCGGCAAGATCGCGATGGGCAAGCTCGCGCAGGCCGTGATGCACGGCGCGAAGATCCTGCAGATCGACGGCAACTTCGACGACTGCCTGGAGCTCGCGTCCAAGACCGCCGCCGAGTACCCCGTCACGCTGGTGAACTCGGTCAACCCGGTGCGGCTCGTCGGTCAGCAGACCGCCGCGTGGGAGGTCTGCGACGTGCTCGGCCAGGCGCCGGACGTGCACTGCCTGCCGGTCGGCAACGCGGGCAACATCACCGCGTACTGGAAGGGCTACACGTCGTACGACCAGGGCCTGCCGAAGATGTTCGGGTTCCAGGCCGCCGGTGCCGCGCCGCTGGTGTCCGGTGCGCCGGTGCCGAACCCCGAGACCATCGCGACCGCGATCCGGATCGGATCGCCGGCGTCGTGGACGGGTGCCGTGAACGCCCGTGACGAGTCGGGTGGCCTGATCGACGCCGTCACCGACGAGCAGATCCTCGCCGCGTACCGCCTGCTGGCGTCGTCCGAGGGCATCTTCGTGGAGCCGGCGTCGGCCGCGTCCATCGCCGGTCTGCTCAAGACCGCCGAGGACGGGCGCCTGCCCAAGGGCTCGACGGTTGTGTGCACCGTCACTGGTCACGGTTTGAAGGACCCCGACACGGCGTTGCTCGGCACCACCGAGGTCGAGCCGGTTCCGGTCGACCCCGGCGCCGTCGCGCACGCGCTGGAGCTTTCGTGAAGTTCCTCGTCTCCGTCCCCGCGTCGACCGCGAACCTCGGTTCGGGGTTCGACGCGCTGGGCATGGCGCTCGGCATGTACGACGACGTCGAGGTGACCGGCGGCGAGGGCGTCGACGGTCTCACGATCACCGTCGACGGTGCCGGATCCGGTGACGTCCCGCTCGACGAGACCCATCTCGTCGTGCGGGCCGTCCGCGCCACCGGCTACACCGGCGGACTGGCACTGAGGTGCCGCAACACCATTCCGCACGCACGCGGGCTGGGCTCGTCGGCCGCCGCGATCGTGGCGGGTGTCGTAGCCGGATTCACCCTGTTGGGTCGCGAGTTGGACACGGACGCGTTGCAAATCGCCGCCGAGTTCGAGGGTCATGCGGACAACGCGGCGGCGTCCCTGTTCGGCGGAGTTGTCGTTGCGTGGTCCGAAGGAGAGCGGTACCGCGCGGTCCGGATGGACGCGGACGCACGCGTGCGCCCGGTCGTGCTGATCCCGGCTGTGGAGTCGTCCACGAAGACGACGCGTGGTCTGCTGCCGGCTGAGGTGCCGCACGCCGACGCCGCGCACGCCGCCGGACGGGCCGCCCTCGCGGTGCACGCGCTGACGTCCGACCCGTCCGTTCTCCTTGCCGCGACTGAGGATCGACTCCACCAGAACTACCGGGAACCCGCTTGGCCCGACACCGTTCGGGTGATCAACGATCTTCGCAAGCTGGGAGTTCCCGCCTGCGTGAGCGGAGCGGGACCCACCGTGATCGCCTTCGGTGATCTTCCGGACGAGGTCGACACGACCGGCTTCGACGTGCGCAGACTCGACGTCGACGCCTCTGGCGTGCGCGTTCGGCCATTGGACTGACACGCCCGACCCCGGTTGTTGCATGCCGGGGGAGCGGCGTCTACCCTCGGGGGCGATCAGTCACTGCGCGCACGGGCGCCGGTGTCGCGCCCGGACATTCGTTCCGGGTCGCAATCCTTTTGTGTTCCGGCTCTGTGCCGTGCGGGCGGGGCGGACGCAAAGAGGCACCCGATCGCCGTGATCTGAGAAAAGTCCCGTGCTTGCCGGTAGCCGTCGTGCTTCCGTCTTCATCGGACTTGACCGCCGTTCCCCGCTGAAGTGGGAAGGCGGGTCCGCTGGGCCGCGTAGGAGGCGGGGCCTGGTCAGGAAGGACTTGTGTGACCAACACCGATTTGCTGAGCAGCGACGTCGCAGCTGCCGCTGGTTCTGGAGCCGAGGAGAACGCTCTGTCCACCCCATCGAACGGCACGACGCCGCGCCGCCGCGCGGGTCTGTCCGGCATGGTGCTCGCTGAGTTGCGCGAGCTTGCCGGCCAAATGGGCATCACCGGAACCGCCGGCCTGCGCAAGGGCGACCTGATCGCGGCCATCAAGGAGAAGCAGGGTTCCGCCCCTGCCGCCAAGGCCGAGAAGCCGGCGAAAGCCGACAAGGTCTCCGCCAAGGCCGAGGCCCCTGCCGCCGCTGAGAAGCCGGCGCCGAAGGCCGAAAAGGTCGTCGAGAAGCCTGTTCAGCAGCAGCTCGAGGTAGCGGAGAAGCCCGCCGCCGCCGAGGTTTCCGCTGGTGACGACGCCCGTTCGACCGAGGACGGGGGGCGCCGGGGCAACCGTCGCCGCCGTTCCGGCCGTGGCGGCGGCAACGCCGAGGGCGAGGGCCAGCAGCAGTCCGAGCAGCAGCAGCGTCCCGAGCGCGCCGACCGTCAGGAGCGCGCTGAGCGCCCCGAGCGCGGCGAGCGCCAGGACCGCGGCGACCGTTCGGACCGCGGCGAGCGCTCCGAGCGTTCCGACCGCGGCGAGCGTCAGGACCGCGGTGACCGTGGCGACCGCAACGAGCGCGGCGGCCGTGACCGCAACCGCGACCGCGGCGAGCGTTCCGACCGCGGCGACCGCGGTGGCGACCGTCAGGGCGGCAACCAGCCGGGTGACGACGACGAGGGCGGCCGTCGCGGCCGCTTCCGCGACCGTCGCAGGCGCGGTGGCCGTGGCGACGACCAGGGTGGCGGCGGTGGCCGTGGCGACCGCGAGACCGAGGTGCGCGACGACGACGTCCTGCTCCCCGTCGCGGGCATCCTGGACGTGCTGGAGAACTACGCGTTCGTCCGCACGTCCGGCTACCTCGCGGGCTCGAACGACGTCTACGTCTCGCTCTCGCTCGTCCGCAAGTACGGCCTGCGCCGTGGCGACGCCCTCACCGGCGCCGTCCGCCAGCCGCGCGACGGTGAGCAGCAGCGGCAGAAGTTCAACCCGCTGGTCCGCGTCGACAAGATCAACGGCCTGGACCCGGAAGAGGCGCGCAACCGCCCCGACTTCACCAAGCTGACGCCGCTCTACCCGAACGAGCGCCTGCGCCTCGAGACCGAGCCGCACATCCTCACCACCCGTGTCATCGACCTGGTGATGCCGATCGGCAAGGGCCAGCGCGCCCTGATCGTCTCCCCGCCGAAGGCCGGCAAGACCTCGGTGCTCCAGTCGATCGCGAACGCGATCACGAAGAACAACCCCGAGTGCCACCTGATGGTCGTCCTGGTCGACGAGCGTCCGGAAGAGGTCACCGACATGCAGCGCTCGGTGAAGGGCGAGGTCATCGCCTCGACCTTCGACCGTCCGCCGTCGGACCACACCACCATCTCCGAGCTGGCGATCGAGCGCGCCAAGCGCCTCGTCGAAATGGGCCACGACGTCGTCGTGCTCCTCGACTCGATCACCCGCCTGGGCCGCGCCTACAACCTGGCAGCCCCGGCCTCCGGCCGAATCCTGTCCGGTGGTGTCGACTCGACGGCCCTCTACCCGCCCAAGCGCTTCCTGGGTGCCGCCCGCAACATCGAAGGCGGCGGCTCCCTCACGGTGATCGCGACGGCACTGGTGGAGACCGGCTCGGCCGGCGACTCGGTCATCTTCGAA
The DNA here is from genome assembly GCF_042721395.1 of Lentzea sp. NPDC058450. Classification (NCBI taxonomy): domain Bacteria; kingdom Bacillati; phylum Actinomycetota; class Actinomycetes; order Pseudonocardiales; family Pseudonocardiaceae; genus Lentzea; species Lentzea sp. NPDC058450. Next base: position 64,488 of record NZ_JBHXLO010000038.1, on the reverse strand, counting down.
GAGTTCAAGGGCACCGGCAACGCCGAGCTCAAGCTCGACCGCAAGATCGCCGACAAGCGCACCTTCCCGGCCGTCGACGTCGACAGCTCCGGCACCCGCAAGGAAGAGCTCCTGCTCTCGCCGGACGAGATGGCCGTGACGCACAAGCTCCGCCGAGTGCTCCACGCCCTCGACGGCCAGCAGGCGATCGACCTCCTGCTGGACCGGCTGCGCAAGTCCCGCACCAACATCGAGTTCCTGATGCAGGTGGCCAAGACCACCCCGGGCGCCGAGCAGGACTGACCCGCGTAAGTTTCACGTGAAATTGCCCCCGCTGCAGGTCAGCGGGGGCTTTTTCATGCCCGTCACTCGAATGCCGAGGGGTCGGAGGCGCGTGGGCGACCGTGCCAACCGCAGCCGCGAACGCAAGGTGACCACCGTCTTGGCCAGGCGCGAGCACCCAACCGCAGTCGTCAACGCAAGGCGACCACCGTCTTAGCCCGGCGCGCGCTCTCAACCGGACAGCCGTCAACGCACCCCAACCACCTACGAGGCCTGGCACGCAATGCCGAAGGCGAGCCCGAACGGGCTGATGCAGGACTGGGAGCCGGTTCCACCCGCGCATGGCGATTGGGGCTTGACTTTGGGTGCGAGGTGCTAGCTTCTCGAGCTCGGCCGGGCGCTTTTCAGCCCGGCCTTTTCCGGCCGATGAGCGCCTCGCAAGGGCCCCGAAGTCAAGCCCCAATCGCACACCCCAGGTCTTTCGTCGAGACCCGCGCGACCAACCCTCGCAACCGCAGCCCAACCAACGGAACGCAACCAACCCCGCTGGCACAGGAACCGGCCGACGAAACCGGCACCCGGCGAACTCAACGACAGTCGGCAGCCTGCCGGCTCTCGTCACTCTGCATCACGCACTGCAACACGAGCCCCAGCAAAACCGGCACCCCCACCACGGTCGCAGCCACAGCGGGAACCTCCACCGCCCCGACCACGACCCCACCCCCGAGCACCGCGACCAGATAAGGCCACCGGAGCCACACCCGCTGCCACCCGCGCCGCCACCGAACCCCACCGGAAACAGCAGCCGCCACCGCCACCCCGGCCCCGGAAACCACAGGGGACAACGGCACCGTGCTCCAGGAAGCAGTGAGCAGCCCTGCCGACCCCATCAGGCCGAACACGGCAGCGGAGAACAGGAACGGCAACGCCAGCCACAAGTGCTGACCCATGGGCCGCTCAGCGGTGCAGAACACGCCGCACAGTCTGGTGTACGCCCACCAACAACACAGAGCCGTATCCAGTCGAACGGCAACACCTTGCGCCGAACGGCGTACCGGGAACGCCGAGCGGTTGTGACTTGAACCACGCACGGTGGGCATGCCAGGTCAGCCGGCCCAAGCCGCACCGCACCACCCTGACCAGGCCCAAGTCGCATGCCGAACCAGCCCGACCAGCCCGCGACCTGCCTAGATGACGCCCGGCCAAGCCCGCCACCCAAGTCCGAACACGGCAGCCGCGGGCATGACCCAGCCCACACCCCCACCTCGGGAACAACCACGTTTTTGCCCGTGTTGAACGGTCTGGCAAACTAAACGGTCGAGTCCGGCTCCGGTTCACCCGTTCACCAACAGGGACCCGGCGGCCATCCTTGAAAGGGACAAGATCTTGAAGAGTGGAATTCACCCCGAGTACACCGCCACCGAAGTGACGTGCAGCTGCGGCAACAGCTTCACGACGCGCAGCACCACTTCGGCGTCTGAGGTTCGCGTCGAGATGTGCTCGAACTGCCACCCGTTCTACACGGGCAAGCAGCGCATCCTGGACACCGGCGGTCGCGTGGCGCGCTTCGAGGCGCGTTACGGCAAGCGCAACAAGTAGCTGCTTTCACGGCGCCTGACCTCGGCCATCACGGCCGGGGCGGGCGCCGTCGCCGTTTCCAGGGCAAACCCCAAGAAAGCAGGAGAAGTGTCGCAGTCGCTGGACAGCTTGCTCGCCGAGTACGACGAGCTGGAGAAGAAGCTCGCGGACCCCTCCGTGCACGCTGACCAGGCGGGTGCGCGCAAGCTCGGCAAGCGGTACGCCGAGCTCGGGCCGATCGTGAAGACGGCCAGGGAGATCGAGCAGGCCCGCGACGACCTGGAGGCGGCCAAGGAGCTCGCGGCCGAGGACCGGTCGTTCCAGAGCGAGGTCGACGACATCGAGGAGCGGCTCCCCAAGCTGGAGGAGCGCCTCACCGAGCTGCTGCTGCCGCGCGACCCGCACGACGGGGACGACGTGCTGCTGGAGATCAAGTCCGGCGAGGGCGGCGAGGAGTCCGCGCTGTTCGCGGGGGACCTGCTGCGCATGTACACGCGGTATGCGGAGCGGCAGGGGTGGAAGGTCGAGATGCTCGACGGCACCGACTCCGACCTCGGCGGCTTCAAGGACGTCACCGTCGCCATCAAGACCAAGTCGGCCACGCCCGACGGGGTGTGGAGCCGGCTCAAGTGGGAGGGCGGCGTGCACCGGGTGCAGCGCGTGCCGGTCACCGAGAGCCAGGGCCGCATCCACACGTCGGCCGCCGGCGTCCTCGTCTTCCCGGAGACCGAGGAGACCACCGCGATCGAGATCGACGAGAAGGACCTCCGCATCGACGTCTACCGGTCGAGCGGCAAGGGCGGTCAGTCGGTCAACACCACGGACTCCGCGGTCCGCATCACGCACCTGCCGACCGGCATCGTCACGTCCTGCCAGAACGAGCGCAGCCAGCTCCAGAACAAGGCCCGCGCCATGCAGGTCCTCCAAAGCCGCCTGATCGCCCTCGCCGAGGAGCAGAAGGCGCAGGAGCAGTCGGACGCCCGGCGCACCCAGATCCGCACCGTTGACCGCAGTGAACGGGTGAGGACCTACAACTTCCCCGAATCACGCATCTCCGACCACCGGGTTGGGTACAAAGCGCATAACCTTGACCAGGTCCTCGACGGAGACCTGGACGCGGTGGTGGACGCACTCGCCGCCGCAGACAGGGCGGAACGGCTCGCAGGCGGGTAATCCGACGTGAGAAGGGGCGCGTTGTGGCCGAGATCCTGGTGAATCCGCAGTCAGCGCCCCTCGACCAAGAGGTCGAAGTGGTCGTCGCCGGCCTCAAACCCGGCCAAGAGATCACCGTGCAGCTCTCCACGGGCGAGCGCGCTTCTCACGCCGTGTTCGAGGCGGACGACCGTGGTGTCGTGGACCTCACAAGGCACGCACCACAAGACGGCAGCTACACGGGCGTGGACCCGATGGGCTTGTTCTGGTCCCTCGAACGCACGGGCGGCAAGGCGAGCCAGCCGGTCCTCTCCGTCGAAGGCGTCGGCGACCGAGTGCTGGAGCGCCACTCCACCCCGCAGGGCGTCGAACGCCTGGAGGTCCGCGAGGACGGACTCGTGGGCACCCTGTTCGCCCCTGAGGACGACGGAGGCGAGCTCCCCGGCGTGATCGTGCTCGCCGGGTCCGAAGGCGGCCTCCACGAGACCGACGCCGCTCTGCTGGCCGCGCACGGCTTCGTCACGTTCGCCCTCGGCTACTTCGGTCTCAAGGGTCTGCCGGACCACCTCACCGACATCCCGCTCGAGTACTTCGGCAAGGCCATCGCCTACCTCGGGGAACGGGCCGGCGCCATCGGCGTCACCGGCGGATCGCGGGGCGGCGAGCTGGCGCTCCTGATCGCGGCCACGTTCCCGCAGGTCAAAGCTGTGGTGAGCGTCGTCGGCAGCGGCGTCGTCACCCAGGGCATCGGCCCCGGCGCCAACCTGCTGCAGAAGCTCTCGTACGAGACCGCCTCCTGGACCCTCAAGGGCCAGCCGCTCCCGTACCTGCCCTACGACGTCGGCGACGAGCTCCGCGCCAGGATCGTCAACGACGAACCCGTGCCGTTGAAGCTCGCCTTCAGCACCGAGGACGGCATCCCCGAGGACACCGAGATCCCCGTCGAACGCATCAACGGGGGTGTGTTGCTCATCTCGTCCGGGCACGACGACAGCTGGCCCAGCACCGAGCTGAGCGACGTCGCGATGCGGCGCCTCAAGGACCACGAGCACCCGTTCCCGCACGAGCACGTCGTGTATCCCGAGGCAGGACACCTGATCGCGGGCCCGCCGCACCGGCCGGCCACCGACGTGACCTATCCGGGGCCCGGTGTCACCTTCTCGGGTGGTGGTGTTCCGAAAGCCACGGCGCACGCACGGGCAGATGCCTGGAAACGGACGGTTGAGTTCTTGCGGGAGCAGCTCGGGAGCTAGGTTGTGTGCTTATGAGCGCACACTTTGATGTCGTCGTCGTGGGTGCGGGTCCCGGCGGGTACGTCGCCGCGATCCGTGCGGCTCAGCTCGGGCTGAAGACCGCCATCGTCGAGGAGAAGTACTGGGGCGGCGTCTGCCTCAACGTCGGCTGCATCCCCTCGAAGGCGCTGCTGCGCAACGCCGAGCTGGCGCACATCTTCACGCACGAGCAGAAGACGTTCGGCATCAAGGTCGACGGCAACGTCAGCTTCGACTACAGCGCTGCCTGGCAGCGCAGCCGCAAGGTCGCGGACGGGCGCGTCAAGGGCGTGCACTTCCTGATGAAGAAGAACGGCATCACCGAGTACAACGGGTGGGCCAACTTCACCGACGACCACTCGCTGACGGTCAACGGCGAGGTCATCACCTTCGGCCACGCGATCATCGCCGTGGGCGCCACGACCCGGATGCTGCCGGGCACGCAGAAGTCCGACCGCGTGGTGACCTACGAAGAGCAGATCATGACCGAGGACCTGCCCGAGTCGATCATCATCGCCGGCGCGGGCGCGATCGGCGTCGAGTTCGCCTACGTCATGCACAACTACGGCGTGAAGGTCACCATCGTCGAGTTCCTCGACCGCATGGTGCCGCTGGAGGACGAAGAGGTCTCCGCCGAGCTGCTCAAGCGCTACAAGAAGCTGGGCGTCGACGTCCGCATCGGCACGCGCGTCGAGTCGATCGACGAGTCGGGCCCGAAGGTCCGCGTCACCGTGTCGAAGAACGGCGCGGAAGAGGTCCTCGAAGCCGACAAGGTCATGCAGGCCATCGGTTTCGTGCCGCGCGTCGAGGGCTACGGCCTGGAGAACACCGGCGTGAAGCTGACCGACCGCGGTGCCATCGACATCGACGGCCGTGGCCGCACGTCCGTGCCGCACATCTTCGCGATCGGTGACGTCACCGCGAAGCTCATGCTCGCGCACACCGCCGAGTCCATGGGCGTCATCGCCTCGGAGACCATCGCGGGCGCCGAGACGATGGAGCTCGACTACGTGATGATCCCGCGCGCGACGTTCTGCCAGCCGCAGATCGCCTCGTTCGGCTACACCGAGAAGCAGGCCCGCGAGAAGGGCTACGACGTCCAGGTCGCGAAGTTCCCGTTCACCGCGAACGGCAAGGCGCACGGCCTGGCCGACCCGGGCGGCTTCGTGAAGCTGATCAGCGACGGCAAGCACGGCGAGCTGCTCGGCGGCCACATCATCGGCCCCGAGGCGACCGAGCTGCTGCCCGAGCTCACGCTGGCGCAGCAGTGGGACCTCACCGTCCACGAGGTCGCGCGCAACGTCCACGCGCACCCGACGCTGTCCGAGGCCGTCAAGGAAGCTGTGCACGGCCTGGCCGGGCACATGATCAACTTCTGAGATAGCTTTCTCCACGATGATGAACCGGCAGCCGCTCCGCCTCGCGATCTCCGAGGCGGCCAAGATCCTCGCCGAGGCGGGTGTGGACAGTCCGCGCGTCGACGCGGAGTACCTGGCCGCGCACGTGCTCGGGGTCGAGCGCGGGCGGTTGCCGCTCATCCCGCTGGTCGATCCGTCGGTGATCGACCAGCTGCACAAGCTCGTGCGGGTGCGCGCGTCGCGCATCCCGTTGCAGCACATCCTCGGCTGGGCTCCGATGGGGATGATCTCCGTCGAGGTCGGGTCGGGCGTGTTCGTGCCGCGGCCGGAGACCGAGCTGCTGATGGAGTGGGGCCTGAAAGCCCTGGTCGGCGTGACCTCCCCGGTCGTCGTGGACCTCTGCACGGGCACCGGCGCGCTGGCATTGTCGATCGCCGCCGCCCGCCCGGACGCGGTGGTGCACGCGGTGGAGATCGACCCGCAAGCGCTTGCGTGGACGCGGCGCAACGCCGACGCGCGGGTGGCCGCGGGGGACACGCCGATCCGGCTGCACTCCGGTGACGCCACCGACCCGTCGCTGCTGTCCGATCTGGACGGTCTGGTCGACCTCGTCGTCTGCAACCCGCCCTACGTGCCCGAGGGAACGTACGTGCAGCCCGAGGTGGGTGAGCACGACCCGCACCACGCCGTGTTCTCCGGGGCGGACGGGCTGGACGTGATCAGGCACGTCGTGTGGGCGGCCGCGCGGTGGCTCAAGCCCGGCGGGTTCGTCGGCATCGAGCACGACGACACGCAGGGGGAGTCCGTGCCGGCGCTGCTGAGCGCGCGCCGCTCGCTCACGGACGTGGCCGATCACCTCGACCTGGCGGGGCGGCCCCGGTTCGCGACCGCCCGCAGGGTGTCCTAGAACAACGCGTCGAAGGCCTTCGACAGGTCCCGGACCTGCTCACCCAGGCCGCGATCGGACAGCTTGTCCATCAGGTGGTCCGCGACCTCCCTGCTGGGCTTGGGTTTGCGGGCCTCCGCGCGCAGGTCGTCCACGGCCTCGATGGTGGACGTGGGCGCCTGGGCCTCGTTCAGGTCCTCGCGCAGCTCGTCGAGCAGCCGCAGCACGGCGCTCACGTCCTTGATGTGTCCGATGTGGACGTCGCCGGTTCTGGCACGTCCGCTCGTTCCGACATTGCTCCCGATCACCGGTCCGGTGATCTCGAAGTTCCGTTCGTTCATGAGGTTCCCTTGGTGACGTTCGCGCTGCCGGTGCGGGCCTTGCCGGTCGTGCCGATGTTGCTGGAGATCACCGGGCCGGTGATGTGGACGTTGTTGCTCGTCACCTGCATGGCCTGTTCCATGAACTCGGTGACGGAGATGCCTTTGCTCTCCAGGAACTCGCCCAGCGTGCGCAGCAGCCGTGACTCCAGGACCTTGACGTAGCGCTCGACGTCGGTGAGCTGGAAGTAGTTGTCGACCTGGCTCCTGCTCGCGAGCTCGCGCAGGCTGTTGCTGGCGCCGTAGCGCTGCGCGACGAACGTGCCTTCCGCCTGGTGGATCGGGTTCATCCAGCCGACGGCCGTCGCGAACCGCTTGGGCAACGACGTCGGGAACTTCAGCAGGTCGACGACCGCTTCGAGGAACGGGCGCATCGACTGCTCCGGCAGCACGTCGATCTGCCGGTGGTGGGCGTGGATGGGGTGCAGGATGCACGGCGTCCACTCGACGTAGAGCATCTCGTCGTCGAGCCCGAACGTGAGGTACGCGGAGACGACGACGTCGCGGTCCCACGTCTCCACCTGGAACGAGCGGAAGTAGCGCATCCACTCCATCGGCCTGGCGATCAGTTCGTCCACAACGGACTGGCCGACGCCCTTCTCCGGGGAGTGGTCCTTGTCCGGCAACACGATCCGCGCCTCGGCGTCGTCGATGTGGTCGATCAGCTCGACCGACGAGATGACGACGCGGTCGCCGGTCTTGAGGCCTCGTAATCGGTGTCCGGGAGACAGCGACGCCGAGCGGCCCGTCTTGACCAGTTCGCTCGTGATGCGGTCGTAGAGCTCAGGCAGGGCGAAGCCGGGCAGCGTCGTGTCCTCGCCCTTGGCGGGCTTGAGGGGCAGCGCCATGGACCACGGTTCGAACATCACGCCGGAGCCGACGAACGGCCGGTAGTCGTGGTAGACGATCACCTGAGCCTCGCCGGCGTCAGGCTCGTCGTCCTCCTCGGTGGGGTAGCGCGCGAGCGCTTCGGCGTAGCTGGAGTGCCCAAGCGACCGGATGTTCCACTCGTTTCGCCACAGCTCCTCTTCGGGTTTGCTGGTGCGGAACCCGGCGCGCCGGAAGCTCTTCGTGACCAGCAGCCACGTCACGACCCGATCCGTCAGCAGCACCGCGAAGAGCAGCACGATCGCGAAGATCGAGATCACGAGCCCGGCGTCGTCGCTCTCCTCCACGCAGTTCCTGTACCTGGGACTGCAGTAGACGTCGGCGTCTTCGATCTCGGCCATGAGCTTGTACAGCACGAAGAAGAGCGCGATCACGCTGGCGATCGAGCCGAGCACGACCGGCACGCGCGGCGTTCTTGGCCGTTGTTGCTGTCTCGGGAACGCCAGCCGCGCTCCCGTGCCGAGCGCCACGACCGAGGCGACCAGCAGCCACGCGCCGAGCAGCATCCCGCTCGCGGCGAACAGCACCACCACCGCCAGCACCAGCAGCACGCTGTCGCGCACCTTGCGCCGCGTCCGCGCCGCCACCGCCTCCCGCAACACCGCGCCCGAGTTGACGCCGGGTGAACGTGGAATCGACCGAGTGGACTCGACGAGGTACTCGCGAATGGCGGAGTCCGCGAACTCCTCGTCGCGGTGAGCGGCTCCGCAGAGGAAGCGGGTCGTGTCGTCGCGTAACTTCGGAGAATCGTTTCCCTTCGTCGTCGCAGCTGTTGGCATTGTCCTGTCCACTTTCTGTCATTGAATCGAGCACTCTGTGTTTGTGCTGGTCAGGGACATGGTGAGACAACGAACAACGGGCAAATTCAGTGTGCTGCGGAGACGATAGTCGCTTTGGATCCGAATTGGGCGCGGGTCGCCTGAAAGTAAATTGTCAATGCGCCGAAAGAGGGCAACCGACGCGCTTCTCGGACGCGCCCGATGATCGGTTGCCTGCGCAGACGTGCGTGGGTGGCCAAAACCTGGCCAATAACGCGACGTTTGTTCGCCGTGAGGCCGAACGGACGTATGTTCTCCGCGGGGAGGGCACGCGGTCACGCGCTATGAGGATCCGCCGCCTCGCGCGTGACCGCGTGTGCGCCTTACCGCTCGCTGGTCATCGCCAGCACCTGACCGAGGTGCCGCGCCAGTCCGGTGTTGTCGGCGGGCCCGATCGTGAACCAGCCGGCCCGCGCGGGCACGTTGGCGTACCGGCCCGCCTTGGTGTCGATCCACGTGACAGGCGGGAAGTCCCGCTTCGCCCGTCCTTGGTTCATCTGCACGAGGAAGTGCCCGTTGCCGATGGCGGGCCCGGTCAGCATCTGCTTGGCGAGCCGCACGTCCTCGTTCTCGGTGGACCTGACCGCCTGCCGGAACCCTTCCTGCTGCTGTTGCGGCGCTTCGAACGCCTGAGCAGGCACCGTCACCGGCTTGCCCGGCCCGGGCCGTCCCGGCGGCATGGCGTTGGCGATGCTCGTGGCGATCTCGTTGGCCTGCACCAGGTTCACCGTGACGCTCGCGTCCTCCTGCGTCACGAGCACCGCGTACCCGCCCCGCGCCACCACGGTCGCCCGCACCAGCCGTTCCTGACTCATGTCCGGAATGGCGAAGGCGATGACGCGAAGCTCGGGACGCGCCAACAGGGTCAGCGCGTCCTCCAGATCCGGCTCGGGCCTGCCCCGCCGCGCGAGGTTCCGCCGCTCGAGATCCGCGAACACCTCGGCCTTGACCCGAGCGCGCTCGTCCAGCGTCTCCCCGTGCTGCCCGATGTCGAACGGATACGGAATCCCCCCGACCCGCAACCCTTCCCAGAGAACCTCGAACGCGGGCAACGAGAGCTGGGCGATCCGCTTCATCCGCCGATCACCGGCGGCGCGACCATCCGGTCGTCGTCGAAGAACTCGTCAGTGGGCACGAGGTAGTTGGACTTGTGCTCCTTGTCCTCCTCGCCCCCCTTGCCGCCCCCAGCGCCGCCACCGGCCCCCATCCCGCCGGCACCAGCAGCACCACCTCGCCCTGCACCAGCCGCACCCGCGCCGGCTCCAGCGAGACCGGCCGCGCCGCCTGCGACACCGGCGCTACCGCCAGGAGTCGCGGGCCCGAAGCTGCCCATACCGCGCCCGCTGCCGCCCACACCCGCCATGCCGCCAGGACCCATGCCGCGCCCACCGGCACCGCCGCCACCTGGCCCACCACGTCCCATGCCGGGACCGCCACCGCCGGGCCTGCCGTTCTGGCCGCCTCCAGGCGGCCGCATGCCGGGAGGGAACGCTCCGGGCGGTCCGATCGGCGGTCCGACGGGAGGCCGGTTTCCGCCGGGCGGGTTGTTCGGGTTGCTGGGGTTGTTGAGACCCGGATCCTTGAGGCCCGGCGCGACCCACGCGGGGTTGGTCGTGTTGTTGCCGCTGCTCTGGTTCGGGATGCCCGGCATGCCCGTGCTGGACGGCGGCCGCCAGCCGTTGCTGGTGCTGCTGAGGCTGCTCGTGCTCGTCGAACTGCTGGTCTGCGTGACGCCCTGGTCCTGCGTCACCTGAGGCAGGGAGTCCATGGTGGGCATGGACATCGCGGCCGACATCATCGTGTTGTCACGCGTCTGCATGACCTGCACGGCCTCTTCTTTGGCGCCCTGCTGCTTGTTGTACGTCGAGATCATCTCGACGGGCGCGCCCACCATCATGACCGGGCTGATGAACCCGCCCTTGTTCGTGAGCCAGTCGCCGGCGATCGACAGCGGGTCGAACTTGACCGGCTCGGGCATGGCCTTGTTCGCCTGCACCGCCGCGTCCCGCTGCTGCGCGATGGCGGTGGACGTGCGCACGAACCCGTCGCCCGTGGTGTCCGCGAACGTCCCGACCTTGCCCAGCGCGGCCCGCACCCCCTCGGCGGCCCTGCCGGTCCACGCCGACTGCGAGCCGTTGACGAGGATGGTGAAGTCGGTCGCCAGCTCCTTGAACCGGCCGCCGATCTCACCCCAGGCGTCGATCACCTGGTTCGCCGCGTCGGGGCTGTACTTGTCGGTGACCAGCTTCTTCATCTCTTCGTGCGGCTGGCCTGGGTAGTTCGCGTTCGGGTGCGGAACGGCGGGCTTGACGGGCGCCATCGGATTTCCCCCTCAGGTGGCGTTACGGCAACTTCGATGCGATGAGCTCGGCGCCCTTGGTGGCGCGCTCGCAGGCCGCGGCGGTGTCCTCAGACGTGACGGTCAGATTTCCGATCACGGTCACCGACGACGACTCGCTGACCGAGATCGCGATCGTGCAGAGGTGTTTGGCGTTGTCCTGCGCTTCAACCTTCGTGGCGTCGTACTTGCCGACCTTGATCTGAGAGATCTTGTCGCCCTGCAGGTTCAGGTCCTTGACACCTGAACTCGTGCGGATGCCCGCACGGAGGCCTCCGTTGCCGCTCACGTTCCAGCCACAACCATCCGAGGTGCCGACCTGCGCGGCCTTGCCGGGATAGGTGAGGCCCAGGCTCGTGACCTCGGCTTCGGTGAGCAGGTCGCACGGCTTGACCGACTCGAGGCCTGACGCGGTGCCGGATCCGCTGGTCGGGGTTGCGCCTCCGCTCGTCGTCGTCGGGTTCGCGTTGCCCGTGGTGCCCGTACATCCCGCCGTGAGGACAGCGAGGCCGATCGTCGTGGCGATGAGGATGCGCTTCATGACTTCCCGTCGATTTTCTTCATTGAGTCGACGCCCGCCTGGTCGACGTTCTTGTACGAGGCGCGACTCTTCTCAATCTGAACCTTGAGCGCGTCGATCGCCTTGCCGAGGTCGATGAGCGTCGTCTGGGCGCCTTGGCCGAAAGTCCTGTTGTTCTGGCTGATCGCCTCGGCGTAGCCACCGCCGAGCTTGGTGTCCGCGCTGAGATCCGCACCCCTCTGCGAGACCTCGTCGATGGCGTCCTTCATCTCGTTCAGCTTCTTGATCATGGCGTCGACCAGGTTGGGGTCAACCGACAGCTGCTGGGTCTCCACCGCTGCCGCCACCGCCCTGCCGGCGTCCATAATGGCGCTCACGCCGGTGCCGAAGATGCCGTCCCACGTCCCCGCCGCGAAACCGCCTACTTTGCCGCTCGTCACCACTTCTTCAGACACAGAAGCTCGACCCTCCCCCATTGCGCTCTGTGGTCGACCCATGACCTTACAGTTGTGCGCCCGTTTGGGGGATGCGTTGAACTACTTACAACGTTCGGGCCGGAACCTTGCCTGGTCAGGCAGGCCCCAACTGCGCAAAGTGAGAATCGAGGCACAGGTCGGGCAGCGCAGGCGCGGTTAGGGCGGGCCTTGCGTCACCCGGTCGGGGTGGCTGGCTAGGCTCACCGAGGTGAGCACGGTCTACGACTGCAGCGAACCGGGCAACCGCGCGGCGGGACTCGCCGCCGCCGCTGGTGCGGTGCGGAGCGGACGCCTCGTCGTCCTGCCCACCGACACCGTCTACGGGATCGGCTGCGACGCGTTCGACGCGGAAGCCGTCCGGAGTCTTCTCGACGCCAAGGGACGCGGGCCCGACATGCCCGTGCCCGTGCTGGTCGGGTCCTGGACCACGATCGACGGGCTGGTGCTGAGCGTGCCCCGGCAGGCGCGGGCTCTCATCGAGGCGTTCTGGCCCGGTGGGTTGAGCATCGTGCTGCCGCACGCGCCGAGCCTGGCGTGGGATCTGGGGCAGACGCGCGGCACGGTCATGTTGCGCATGCCGTTGCACCCGGTGGCGTTGGAACTCCTGCGCGACGTCGGTCCGATGGCCGTGTCCAGCGCGAACCGGACCGGGCACGCGCCCGCGTCCAGTGCGCAGGAGGCACGTGACCAGCTCGGCGACGCCGTTCCCGTGTACCTCGACGGTGGCCTCAGCGGCGAGAACATCGCCTCGACCATCGTCGACCTCACCGGGCCGGACGCGCTGATCCTGCGCGAGGGCGCCGTGAGCAAGGCACAGGTCGACGAGGTGCTCGGCGTCGAGGTCGAGATCGCGCGGTAGCGGGCGGCTGCCAGAATTGATCATGGTCGCCGCGGGTACCGTGGCGGCCACCCCGAACATTCCCGATTGATTGGTAGGCCCGTGGGGCCCGCATCCTCGTTCGTCCTCCCCGTGCGCGAGTACCTGCTCGTCGCGTTGATCGCTGCCGTCGTGACGTTCCTGCTCGTGGGTCTGGTGCGCGCCCTGGCGTTCCGGCTCGGGGCGGTGGCCTACCCGCGGCAACGGGACGTGCACGTGCAGCCCATGCCGCGCATGGGTGGTGTCGCCATCTACGGCGGCGTGCTGTGCGGCATGTTCGTGGCACACCAGTTGCCGGTGCTGCGGGCGGCGTTCGACTTCTCCAACGACCCGTGGGGTGTCATCGTCGCGGGCGGCGTCATCGTGCTCGTGGGCGCGATCGACGACAGGTTCGAGCTCGACTCGCTCACCAAGCTCGCCGGCCAGGTCACGGCCGCGGGCATCCTCGTGCTGTTCGGCCTGCAGTGGATGATCGCGTGGGTGCCGTGGGACGGCGGCGCGACCATCTCGCTCGACCAGAACCAGGGCGCGCTGCTGACCGTGCTGCTCGCGGTCACCATGATCAACGCGATGAACTTCGTCGACGGCCTCGACGGGCTCGCCGCCGGCATCGGCCTCATCGCCGCCGCCGCGACGGCCGTCTTCTCGATCGGCCTGCTCGTCGAACGTCAGGGCGCCGTCGAGGCCTACCCGCCCGCGCTGATCGCCGCCGTGCTCGCGGGCGCCTGCCTCGGCTTCCTGCCGCACAACTTCAACCCGGCGCGCATCTTCATGGGCGACTCGGGCTCCATGCTCATCGGCCTCATGCTCGCCGCCGCCACCACCAGCGCGTCCGGCAAGATCAACCAGGCCACCGGCAGCGCCGCCGACCTGCTCGGTCTGCTCTCGCCGCTGATCGTGGTCGCCGCCGTGCTGTTCGTGCCGCTGCTCGACCTGCTGATGGCCATCATCCGCCGCACCAGGCGCGGCGAGAGCCCGTTCTCCCCGGACAAGATGCACCTGCACCACCGGTTGCTGGAGATCGGGCACTCGCAACGCCGTGCCGTGCTGCTCATCTACTTGTGGGCGGGCGTCCTCGCGTTCGGCGCCGTCGCGCTCACGCTGTTCGACCCGATCATCGTCGCCACGTGCTTCGTCATCGGCCTCATCGTGACGTTCGTGGTCTCGGTGATTCCCAGGCTGCGGGACGCCCGAAAGTCCTGACGAGACCTCAGACCGGGTTCTCCACGCAGGGGCGCCCGATCAGCTCGAACGTGCCGTCGTCCTTCTTCATCCAGCCCTCTGCGCAGTGCTTCTGTCCGTCGGCGTAACTGCGGTCGACGGTGTGGTAGTAGACGCTGCCCTGGCCCCACCTGCGCGTCTCCGAGGTCACGTTGTAGTCCGGGCCGAACAACCGGAAGAAGCCGTCGAACGCCAGGTACGGGCCGATCGACGTGACCTTGCCCTGCACCTGGTGCACGTGGCCACCGTTGCCCACCACCCTCACCGAGATGCTGCCGTTCACGCCGCTCTCGTCCGCATGCGCAGGCGTCGTCATGAGAAGTGCTGCCGTGGCGGCGGTCAGTGCGATCGCGGCCGTTCGAACTTTGCTCATCGGATCCCCCAAAGAGTGGTTGCCAACGGGATCGACGCTAACGATGCGTTGCGCCAATTCACCTACATGAGGTGTAGGCGAATGGAGTAGCGTCCGTCCTGGTTGGACTGCCTGGGGGGAATGACAACCATGGAGAGCTGCAGGTTCGGTCTGCTCGGAGAACTGTCGATCAACGACGGCGCCATCTCGCTCAAGGCCGCCAAGCTGCGTTGCCTGCTCGCCGCACTTCTGCTGCACGCGGGAAAGCCGGTGTCGCAGAACGACCTCGTGGACCACGTGTGGGACGAGCCGCCGGTGCGGGCCGGCTCCACACTTCAGGTCTACGTCGCACGGCTCAGGAACGCGCTTGGCGCCCATGGCCCGGCGGTCGTGCGCAGCACCACGGGCTACCGCCTCGAGGTGGACGCCGAGCAGGTGGACCTGCACAGGTTCCGCGGCCTGGTCGCGCGCCACGACACCGATGCCCGCACCGAGCTCGGCGACCTGCGCGAGGCGCTGGCGTTGTGGCGCGGCCAGGCGCTCGCCGACATGACGTCGGAGGCCATGCGGTTCGAGGCCGACCGCTTGGACGAAGAACGACTCGTCGCCGTCGAGCGCAGGATCGAGCTGGAGATCGGACTGGGCGCGCACCGCGAGCTGGTGCCCGAACTCCGGGCGTTGACGAGGCAGTACCCGCTGCGCGAACGGTTCGCGGAGTTCCTGATGCTGGCTCTGCACCGCGGCGGGCGCTCGGCGGACGCCCTGGAGATCTACCGGGTTGTTCACCGGATGTTCGCCGACGAGCTGGGAGTTCGGCCCGGGCGACGGCTGGGGGAGCTCCACGAGCAGATCTTGTGCGGCCGGGAAATGGGCGCTCCATCTTGTTTGGGGCCGCTTAACCGGCGTTAATCAGGGGCTGCCCGCAACGTCTCATATCGGAGTTCCTACACTTCGGGACATGAGCGACGCGGACAAGGCCGTCACGCACGAGCTGACCGTCCAGCGACTCGCCGGGGAAATGTTCCGCGAGGCCGCGTGGGCCGCGCTCGGCACGTTTGTCCTCGGCGTCGTCGTGTCAACTGTGATCTGGGGGACCGCTGGTCTCTTCGGGTCATTGATCGGTGGTGCGATCGCCATCGGTTCGAGTCTTCTGACGCTGTTGTTGATGCGTAAGACCGCCGCACTCGATCCCATGTTCGTGATGGTCGCCGCACTCGGCGGATTCATGGGCAAGTTGATCATCCTGCTGCTCGCGGTGATCTTGCTGCGCAACCAGCCGTGGCTCGAACCCAAGGCACTCGGAATCACCCTGGTGGCGACGGTGCTCGTGACGTCGTTCCTGGAGGCCAGAGCCTCCAAGCGGAGCCGTAGTCAGATGGTGGTCCCCGCCTCCGAAGGCGCCTAGACCTGCTGATATGGTCCGCGTGACCAGGGACACCCGATAGAAGGGGTGCCTCTGGTAGTCGCTTGCGAACCGTAAGGTACGTTAAGTCCAGATCGTGACGATTCCCCCGGCGGAGTGAACGCCGGCCGGGAGAACCGGAAGGAACACAGTGACCAAGTTGCTGGCTTCGGGGAGTGAGTTCGTCGCTCCCGGTGTGAAGGACTTCTTCCTCCCGCCGATCTTCGGCTCGGTCACGAAGCCGATGGTCCTGCTGGTGCTGTCGATCGTGATCATCGCCGTCTTCTTCATTGCGGCGACCCGCAACCTCAAGGTCGTTCCCGGCAAGTTCCAGTTCGCCGCCGAGTCGCTTTACGACTTCGGGCGCAACAACATCGCCCGGGAGCAGATCGGCGCGAAGGACTACAAGCCGTTCGTCCCGCTGATCCTCACCATCTTCTGCTTCATCCTGGTGAACAACCTGTTCGGGCTCATCCCGATCGTGCAGTTCCCGACGATGTCGCACATCGGCTTCCCGCTCGCCGTTTCGCTGCTCGTCGTTTACCCGGTGTACCACTTCGTCGGGTTCAAGCGGCACGGCTTCATGGGCTACTTGAAGCACCAGACGGTTCCGCCGGGCGCACCGTGGTTCGTGCTCCCGTTGCTGATCCCGATCGAGTTCTTCCAGAAGTTCATCCTGAACCCGCTCACGCTGGCGATCCGAGTTTTCGCTGCCATGTTCGCGGGGCACCTCCTGCTGCTGGTGTTCACCCTGGCCGGTGAGTTCTTGCTGCTGAACGGTGGACTGACCGTCATCGTGGCGCCGGTGTCCTTCGCCTTCGCCATCGCGCTGACCTTCCTGGAAGCGCTGATCATGTGCCTCCAGGCCTACATCTTCGCGCTGTTGTCTGCCAGCTACATCGGCATGGCGCTGGCAGAAGAGCACTGAGAAACACAAAGCCTCCGATCCGCCAACTCCCGGCGGACCGAAGTGAAAGGGAACAGCAACAGTGAGCGCTTCCGTCGTTCTTGCCCAGGCCGGCGACATCAACCCGGGTCTTGCTGCGATCGGCTACGGCCTCGCCGCGATCGGCCCCGGCATCGGTGTCGGTCTGATCTTCTCCTCGGTCATCAGCGGCACCGCCCGCCAGCCTGAGGCCCGCGGCGTGCTGCTCGGCCTCGCGTGGACCACCTTCGCCATCGTCGAGGTCCTCGCGCTGATCGGCTTCGTCGTGTACTTCATCGCGACCGCCGCGACTGGCGCCTGACCTAACCCTTCAACGCGTTAGGAGACGTCGTGTTCCACGCTTTGATCTTGGCCGCGGAGGACCCTGCGAAGGTCAACCCGGTCGTTCCGCACACCGCGGAGATCATCCTCGGGCTCGTCGCCTTCCTGCTCCTCCTCTTCGTCGTCAAGAAGTTCGTCTCGCCGCGCTTCGAGGCGCTGTACGAGGAGCGGACGGCCAAGATCGAAGGTGGCATCGAGAAGGCGGAGCAGGCTCAGGCCGAAGCTCAGCGCGCTCTCGAGCAGTACAAGGAGCAGCTGGCCGAGGCTCGCGCCGAGGCCGCGCGCATCCGCGACGACGCTCGGGCCGAGGGCCTGCAGATCGTCGAGGAGCTGCGTGAGCAGGCGCAGGCCGAGTCCGCGCGCATCGTCGCGCAGGGCCAGCACCAGCTGGACGCTCAGCGCGCCCAGATCGTCGCGGAGCTGCGTGCCGACCTCGGCCGCACCGCCGTCGAACTGGCGAGCAAGGTCGTGGGCGAGTCCCTCGAGGACGACTCCCGCCGCCGTGGCACCGTCGACCGCTTCCTCAACGAGCTGGACGCCGTCGCGGCGCCGGCGAGCAAGTAGAGGCTGCCGATGACGTTGCATGCCGCAAGTCGTGAAGCTCTGGCAGCCGCGGAACTGCGGCTGCTGGAGCTGGCCGACGCCACCACGTCGACGGACGACCTCGCCAAGCTCGGCGAGGAGCTCTTCGCCGTGCTCGGCCTGCTGATCGAGCAGCGGACGCTGCGCGGCGCGCTCGCCGACGCCTCGTCCGAGGCCGCCGGTCGTGAGCAGCTGGCTCGCGGCCTGTTCGCGGGCAAGGTGAGCGATGCGACCCTGCAGATCCTGGCAGCCGTCGTGACCGCGCGCTGGTCCAGCCCGCGCGAGCTCGTCGACGGTGTCGAGTCGCTCGCCCGCACCACGCTGCTGGTGCGCGCGGAGCGCGACGGTCAGCTGGACTCGACCGAGGACGAGCTGTTCCGGCTCGGCCGCATCGTTGCCGGCTCGCACGAGCTCGAACTGCTGCTGGCGGACCCCGCCGGCGACACCGCCGGCAAGGTCGCCCTGGTCGACTCCCTGATCCAGGGGAAGGTCAGCCCGGTCACCAAGACCCTGGTGGACCAGCTGGTCAGCAACCCGCGCGGAGTGCGCGTGGCGGACGGGCTCTCCGAGCTCGCCGACCTGGCGGCCAAGCGCCGTCAGCGTTCCGTCGCGCACGTGAAGTCCGCTGTGGAGCTGACGGCCGAGCAGGTCGACCGCTTGACCGCGACGCTGACCACGATCTACTCGCGCCCGATCGCGCTGCACGTGGAGGTCGACCCCTCGCTGGGCGGCGGCCTCTCGATCAAGATCGGCGACGAGATCATCGACGGAAGCATCGCCGGCCGGTTGGCGGCACTGCGCCGCAATCTCGCCAGCTAGCCCCCGAGCCCTTTCCCAAGAACGAAGAAGTGAGAGCAGGAACGACATGGCGGAGCTGACGATCTCGTCGGACGAGATCCGCAGTGCGATCGAGAAGTACGTCTCGAGCTACTCCCCGGAGGTCAGCCGGGAAGAGGTCGGTACCGTCTCCGAGACCTACGACGGCATCGCCATCGTCGAAGGCCTTCCGGGCACGATGACCAACGAGCTGCTCGAGTTCCCCGGCGGCGTCCTCGGCGTCGCCCTGAACCTCGAGGTCCGCAACATCGGTGCGGTCATCCTCGGTGACTTCGACAAGATCGAAGAGGGCCAGGAAGTCCGCCGGACCGGCAAGGTCCTCTCGGTTCCGGTCGGCGACGGCTTCCTCGGCCGCGTCGTCAACCCGCTGGGCCAGCCGATCGACGGCCTCGGTGACATCGTCGCCGACGACAACCGCGCCCTGGAGCTGCAGGCCGCCACCGTGCTGCAGCGCCAGCCGGTGTCCGAGCCGATGCAGACCGGCATCAAGGCCATCGACGCCATGACGCCGATCGGCCGCGGCCAGCGCCAGCTGATCATCGGTGACCGCAAGACCGGCAAGACCGCGGTCTGCATCGACACGATCATCAACCAGAAGAAGGCCTGGGAGTCGGGCGACCCCAAGCAGCAGGTCCGCTGCGTGTACGTCGCCATCGGCCAGAAGGGCTCCACCATCGCGGGCGTCAAGACCGCGCTGGAGGAGGCGGGCGCGCTCGAGTACACCACGATCATCGCCGCCCCGGCCTCTGACTCCGCCGGCTTCAAGTGGCTGGCGCCGTACACCGGCTCCGCCATCGGCCAGCACTGGATGTTCGAGGGCAAGCACGTCCTCATCATCTTCGACGACCTGACCAAGCAGGCCGAGGCGTACCGCGCCATCTCGCTGCTGCTGCGTCGCCCGCCGGGCCGCGAGGCCTACCCCGGCGACGTCTTCTACTTGCACTCGCGTCTCCTCGAGCGTTGCGCGAAGCTGTCGGACGAGCTCGGCGGCGGTTCGATGACGGGTCTCCCGATCATCGAGACCAAGGCGAACGACGTGTCGGCGTACATCCCGACCAACGTCATCTCGATCACCGACGGTCAGTGCTTCCTCGAGTCCGACCTGTTCAACGCCGGTGTCCGCCCGGCCGTCAACGTGGGTATCTCGGTCTCCCGCGTCGGTGGTGCCGCGCAGATCAAGGCGATGAAGTCGGTCGCGGGCTCGCTGCGTCTCGACCTGTCGCAGTTCCGCGAGCTGGAGGCCTTCTCCGCGTTCGCGTCCGACCTCGACGCCGCGTCGCGCGCCCAGCTGGACCGCGGTGCCCGTCTGGTCGAGCTGCTCAAGCAGGGCCAGTACTCGCCGGTCCCCGTCGAGGAGCAGGTCGTCGAGATCTTCGCCGCGACCAAGGGCCACCTGGACGACGTCCCCGTCGCCGACATCCGTCGCTTCGTGGCCGACTTCAAGGACTCGCTGCGCCGCAACCACGCCGACCTCCTGGGCTCGATCGTCGAGACCAAGCAGTTCGGTGACGACGCCCAGAAGCGCGTTGTCGACGCGGTCAAGGAGTTCAAGAAGCAGTTCACCGCTTCCGACGGCTCGACCATCGTCAACGAGGCCCCCGCGAAGGCGTTCGACGCCGACAAGGTCGGCCAGGAGTCGGTGAAGGTCAACAAGCCCGAGCCGACCAAGAAGTGATCTGAGCCATGGGCGCACAGATTCGGGAGCTCCGCCAGCGGATCCGAACGGTCAACTCGACCAAGAAGATCACGAAGGCCTACGAGCTCATCGCGACGTCTCGCCTCGCGAAGGCGCAGACCAGGGTCGCGGCCTCCCGGCCGTACGCGGACGAGATCACTAACGTGCTCTCCGCGTTGGCCGAGGCCTCGGCGAACCTCGACCACCCGCTGCTCACCGAGCGCGCGAACCCGAAGCGCGCCGCTGTCCTGGTCGTGACCAGTGACAAGGGCATGTGCGGTGGCTACAACGCCAACGTGCTCAAGGCCGCGGAGCAGCTGCTGCAGCTGCTCCGGTCCGAGGGCAAGGAGCCGGTGCTGTACGTGACCGGCCGCAAGGGCCAGGGCTACTACCAGTTCCGTCGCCGCGAGGTCACCGGTTCGTGGAGCGGGTTCTCGCAGACCCCGCACTACGTCAACGCCGTCGAGGCCGGTGACGCGCTGGTGGAGGCGTTCCAGGAGGGCACGGAGAACGGCGCGCAGGGTGTGGACGAGATCCACATCGTGTACACCGAGTTCAAGTCCATGCTGGTCCAGACGCCGGCCGCCCGCCGGATCGCTCCGATGGAGGTCGAGTACACCGGTGAGACCCCCAAGGGTCCGCGCGCGGTGTACGACTTCGAGCCCAGCGCCGAGGCGCTGCTCGGTGCGATGCTGCCCAAGTACGTGAAGACTCGCCTGTTCTCCGCCATGCTGGAGGCGGCGGCTTCGGAGTCGGCTGCCCGTCGTACGGCCATGAAGGCCGCGACGGACAACGCGACGGAGCTGGTCCGGAACCTCAGCCGGGCGGCGAACTCGGCCCGTCAGGCCCAGATCACCCAGGAGATCAGCGAGATCGTCGGTGGCGCTGCCGCGCTTACCGGTGGCGCAGGAAGTGATGAGTGACATGAGTGCTACTGCCACCACCACCCGCACCGGCCGTGTGGTCCGGGTGATCGGTGCGGTCGTCGACGTGGAGTTCCCGCGCGACGCCGTGCCCGAGCTGTTCAACGCCCTGAACGTGGAGATCACGTTCGAGGCCGTCGCCAAGACGCTGACCCTCGAGGTCGCGCAGCACCTCGGCGACAACCTCGTCCGCACCATCTCGATGCAGCCGACCGACGGCCTGGTCCGCGGTGCTGTCGTCACCGACACCGGCGCCGCGATCTCGGTGCCCGTCGGCGACATCGTCAAGGGCCACGTGTTCAACGCCCTCGGCGACTGCCTCGACCAGCCCGGCCTCGGCCGCGACGGCGAGCAGTGGGGCATCCACCGCAAGGCGCCGTCGTTCGACCAGCTCGAGGGCAAGACCGAGATCCTGGAAACGGGCGTCAAGGTCATCGACCTCCTCACCCCGTACGTCAAGGGCGGCAAGATCGGCCTGTTCGGCGGCGCGGGTGTCGGCAAGACCGTGCTGATCCAGGAGATGATCACGCGTATCGCGCGTGAGTTCTCCGGCACCTCGGTCTTCGCCGGCGTCGGTGAGCGCACCCGTGAGGGCACCGACCTCCTCCTGGAGATGGAGGAGATGGAGGTCCTCCAGGACACCGCCCTCGTCTTCGGTCAGATGGACGAGCCGCCCGGCACGCGTATGCGCGTCGCGCTGTCCGCTCTCACGATGGCGGAGTACTTCCGCGACGTGCAGAACCAGGACGTGCTGCTCTTCATCGACAACATCTTCCGCTTCACCCAGGCCGGTTCCGAGGTGTCGACCCTGCTGGGCCGCATGCCTTCCGCCGTGGGTTACCAGCCGACGCTGGCCGACGAGATGGGTGAGCTCCAGGAGCGCATCACCTCGACGCGCGGTAAGTCGATCACCTCGCTGCAGGCGATTTACGTCCCTGCCGACGACTACACCGACCCCGCCCCGGCGACCACCTTCGCCCACCTGGACGCGACGACGGAGCTCTCCCGTCCGATCTCCCAGAAGGGCATCTACCCGGCCGTCGACCCGCTGTCGTCGTCGTCTCGAATCCTCGAGCCGTCGATCGTCGGCGAGGAGCACTACCGGGTCGCCCAGGAGGTGAAGCGAATCCTGCAGAAGTACAAGGAGCTGCAGGACATCATCGCCATCCTCGGTATGGACGAGCTCTCCGAGGAGGACAAGGTCCTCGTCGGTCGCGCGCGTCGTCTCGAGCGCTTCCTCGGCCAGAACTTCTTCGTCGCGGAGAAGTTCACCGGGCAGGTCGGGTCGTTCGTGCCGATCAAGGACACGGTCGAGGCGTTCGACCGGGTCTGCAAGGGCGAGTTCGACCACTTCCCGGAGCAGGCGTTCTTCTCCTGCGGCGGGTTGGACGACGTCGAGGCCAACGCCAAGAAGCTGGCCGGCAACTGAGTCTGGTTTAGCCGTTCAGAGGGCCGTCTCTCCACTTTGGAGGGGCGGCCCTTTGGTGTTGTGATCGGGTCGCCAGTGCGGTGGTTGCGTTGGGGTGCAAAGACAACCGCAGACGAGCGTGGTCGAGTCATCGCCGCTTCGCGTCGATAGAGATTGGGGCTTGACTTCGGGGCCCTTGCGAGGCGCTCATCGGCCTGTAAAAGCCGGGCTGAAAAGCGCCCGGCCGATCCGCGAAGGTAGCACCTCGCACCCAAAGTCAAGCCCCAATCTCGTTTGTGCGTGGCTGAGTTGGGTGGGCACGTCACCGAACCGCTTTCACGGTGCGCGCGCTCATACGGGCTCGCCTTCGGCTTCGCGGTACCCAGGCCGCCCCCTCTCGATCGCTCTGCTCCGCCACAGCCCACCTCGCCTCTCTCTGCCCTGCCCGCTCCGCTTGTCTTGTCCTCACTCGTCTGCTGTCGGCGGCCGACAGCTTTCCGGTGAGTGGAAACCGCACTCCCGATCTCGTAGCCCTGAGGCCCACGATGCGTGGCATCACCTCGACGAGGAGAGTGCGCGTGAACAAGTGGGTGTTGCCGCTCTGCTGGACTGCGGTTCTGTTGGACGGCTTTGATCTCGTGGTGCTCGGCACGGTGATTCCCGTGCTGTTGCAGGAGAAGCTGCTCACCACTGCCTCCGCCAGTGCCGTGTCCACGGCCGGGTTGGTCGGGATGATGATCGGTGCGTTGGTCATCGGGACGATCACGGACGTCATCGGGCGGCGCAAGGTCATGATTGTTGCGGTGGCCGGGTTCTCGGTGTTCACGTTGGCGTGTGCGTTCGCGCCGGACGCCACCACGTTCGGGGTGCTCAGGTTCCTCGCCGGGCTTGGGCTTGGTGGGTGTTTGCCCACGGCGATCGCGTTGGTCAACGAGGCTCGGCCTCGGCAGGGTGGGCGGGCCACCACGCTCATCATGACCGGGTATCACGTGGGTGCTGTCATCACGGCGTTGCTGGGGATCGTGTTGATTCCCGAGTTGGGGTGGCGGGCGCTGTTCGTGGTGGGGGCGTTGCCCGCGTTGGTGCTGATTCCCTTGATGGTCAAGCACTTGCCGGAGACCGCGGTGCGGAAGGCGCCTGCGTTGGAGGCCGTCGGGTCGTTGTTCCGGCCTGGGTTGCGGAAGGCCACTGTGGCCTTTTGGGTCGCCTCGTTCATGGGGTTGTTGTTGGTGTACGGGTTGAACACCTGGTTGCCGCAGATCATGCGTAGTGCCGGGTACGAGTTGGGGACGGCGTTGGCGTTGTTGCTGACGCTCAACATCGGTGCTGTGGTCGGGCTTCTGATCGCTGGGGCGGTTGCCGACAAGATCGGTATCAGGCCCGCGGCCATTGGGTGGTTTGTTGGTGCTGTGGTGTTCCTGGCGTTGTTGAGCATCAAGTTGCCTGGTGTGGGTGTGTACGTCGCCGTGTTGTTGGCCGGGTGCTTTGTGTTCAGTGCGCAGGTGCTCGTTTATGCCTATGCGGGGCGGGTTTACGAGGAGAACCGGGCCACTGGCATCGGGTGGGCCGCTGGGGTGGGGCGGTTGGGTGCCATTAGTGGGCCGCTCCTCGGAGGTGCGTTGCTCACGGCTGGACTGGCGCACCCGTGGGGCTTCTATGCGTTTGCGGTCATTGCGGCGTTGGGTGCTACGGCCGTTGGTGCGATTGGGCTGACGGCGAAATCGGTCGTGGGGGCGGCTGAGTGATGGCAAGGTCGGGGGATGGCCCGACATGTTCCTCACGACGATCCCGGGGTTCCGGATCTGCGCTCGCCCTGGCGGTACCTGTGGTGGCTCGTGCGCATGCAGCGCGGGCGGGTGCTCGCCGGGGCGTGGTGGGGCTCGTTGTCCATGTGCGGGCTCATGGTGCCGCCGTACCTGATCTCGCGGGCCGTCGAGGACGGGTTGCGGGGTGGCGACCGCAGAGCGTTGTTGTGGTGGTGCGGGGCGCTTGTGCTCGTGGGGGTCGGGCTGGCGCTGGTGTTCATCGCCCGCCATCGGACGATGACGTTGGTGCGCACTGACGCCGCGTTGCGGACGGCGCAGGTCGTGGTGCGGCACGTCACCCGGTTGGGTGGTGTGGTGCGGCGCAAGCTGTCCACTGGGGAGCTCACGTACCTGCAGAACGGTGACACGGCTCGGCTCGCGCACGCGTTGACTAGCACCGGGCCCGGGGTCGGGGCGGTGGTCGCGTACGCGGCGACGGCGGTGTTGCTGGTGCGGATCTCGCCGTTGGTCGCTGTGGTGGTGTTGCTCGGGGTGCCGGTGCTCGCGCTGGTGACCGGGCCGGTGCTGAAGCGGTTGCACGCGGTGGAAGGCGCCTATCGCGAACGGCAGGGGGAGCTGAGCTCGCGGGCCGGGGACATCGTCGGCGGGCTGCGGGTGTTGTCCGGCATCGGCGGGAAGCCGGCGTTCGAGGCGCGGTTTCGCGGGATGTCGCGCGAGGTGTTGCGGGACGGGTACCGGGTGTCGGCCTGGCTCAGCTGGGTCCAGGCGGTGACGTGGGGGTTGCCCGCGCTGTTCCTCGCCGTCGTCACGTGGATCGTGGCGCGGATGGTGGTGTCCGGCGCGATCACGATCGAGGAGATGCTCGCCGTCTACCTCTACGTCACCACGTTGACGGTGCCCGTGGCGTTCTTCATGGAGGGCGCGGACGCGATCCCACGCGCGCTGGTGTCGGCGCGGCGGGTGATCGACGTGCTGAGGTTGCAGCCGGACGAGAAGAGCGACGATCCCGGGCCTCTGGACGTGAAGACCGGCGCGCTGACGGTGGTCGTGTCGGCCAACGCGACGGTGGCCAGGGACGCGGTCGACCGGCTGCCCGGGGTGGTGGCGGACAACGACGACTACCTCTTCCCCGGCACCGTGCGCGAGGCGGTGTCGGTGGGGGAGCACCTCGACCGCGAACTGGACGAGGCGCTCTACGCGGCGGCCGCGGTGGACGTCGTGGAGGCGTTGCCGGACGGGCTCGACTCGCACCTGGAGTCGCAGGGGCGCAACGTGTCCGGCGGTCAGCGGCAACGGCTGCGGCTCGTGCGCGCCCTGCTGAGCGAACCCGAACTGCTGGTGCTGGTGGAGCCCACGTCGGCGCTGGACGCCGTCACCGAGGCCGCCGTGGCGAAGCGGGTGAGGGAACGGCGGGCCGGGCGCACCACGGTCGTGGTGTCGTCGTCGCCGTTGTGGGCGGGCCAGGCGGACCAGGTCGTGCGGCTGGAGGAGAGCCGATGATCACCAGGCTGCCGGTCGCGGACCGGCGTGAGGTGCGGCAGGCGGCGGTGCGGCTGTTGCGGGGCGAACGGCCGGCGCTGGCCGTGGTGCTGCTGATGACGGCGCTCTCGGCGGTGTCGGCGCTCGGCGGGCCCTACCTGCTCGGCAAGATCGTCGGCGGGGTGGAGGCGGGCACGCTGACGCTGTCCACTGTGGACGCGCTTGCGCTCGGTGTGCTCGGCGCCGCCGTGGCACACCTGGTGCTGGTGCGGTACAGCGCTTTGCTGACGGCGCGGCTCGGCGAACGGTTCCTCGCGTCGTTGCGGGAGCAGGCGGTCACGCGCACGCTGGCGTTGCCCGCGCGGGTGGTCGACAGGCTGAGCACCGGCGACCTGCTCACCCGCGTGACGAGCGACGTCGGCGTGGTCGGTCAGGCGCTGCGGGACGGCGTGCCCGAGGTGCTCACGGGCGCCGTGCACCTCGTCGTGGTGTTCGTGGCCGTGTTCTGGCTGGATCCGGTGCTGGGCCTCGTGTCGCTGGCCGGGATGCCGTTCGTGGTGTGGGCGACGCGCTGGTACCTCACCCGTGCGCGCGAGGCGTACCTCGTCGAGAGCGAGGCCAACGGCGACGTCGCCGAGATCTCCGCCGCGGTCGGCGAGGGCAGCCGGACGATCGAGACGTACGGGCTGCGGGACCGGATGGTCTCGGCGGCGGACGGTGCCATCGCGCGGGCGTTCCGCGCGCGGATGCGCACGCTGCGGCTGCGGAACGTGCTGTTCCCCGCCACGACGTTCCTCAACGTCGTGCCGGCCGTCCTGGTGCTGCTCGTCGGCGGCTTCTTCTACGCGCAGGACGGGGTGCGGCTCGAGGTCGTCGTCACGGCGGTGCTCTGGGTGTGGCGGCTGGTCGAACCGATGGACCGCATCATGTTCTGGATCGAGTTCCTGCAGCGCGCCGGAGCGTCGTTCGCGCGGATAGAGGGGATCGGGGTGCACGGCGAGGCCTCGCCCGAGGTGCGTGAACCCGCCGACGACCTCATCGAGGTGCGGGGCGTCCGGTACTCCTATGTGGACGGACACGAGGTGCTGCACGGCGTCGACCTCGTGGTGCAGCAGGGAGAACGGCTGGCGATCGTCGGCGTCTCAGGCGCGGGCAAGTCGACGCTGGGCAGGCTGATCGCGGGCGTCGACAGGCCGTCGGAGGGCACGGTGCTCGTCGGCGGAGTGCCGGTCGCGGACCTCGCCGCCGCCGGCGAGCAGCGGATCGTCCTCGTGACGCAGGAACATCACGTGTTCATCGGCACGGTCCGGGAGAACCTGGCGATGG
The DNA here is from genome assembly GCF_042721395.1 of Lentzea sp. NPDC058450. NCBI lineage: Bacteria > Bacillati > Actinomycetota > Actinomycetes > Pseudonocardiales > Pseudonocardiaceae > Lentzea > Lentzea sp. NPDC058450. Next base: position 37,447 of record NZ_JBHXLO010000038.1, on the reverse strand, counting down.
CGGCGCCGGACGCTCCGGACGAGAAGCTGCTCGGAGCGTTGCACCTGGTCGGCGCGCGCTGGTTCGACGAGTTGCCCGAGGGGCTCGACACGCGGCTCGGTGCGGGCGGCGTGGAACTGGATCCCGCACAGGCGCAGCAACTCGCGCTGGCCCGCGTCGAGGTCGCCGACCCGCACACGCTGGTGCTGGACGAGGCGACGTCGTCGCTCGACCCGGCGACGGCTCGACACGCCGAGCGCGCGATCGCGGCCGTGCGGGAGAGACGCACGGTGATCGCGATCGCGCACCGGCTGCAGACCGCGCGGGACGCCGACCGGATCGCGGTCGTCGACGCGGGTCGTGTCGTGGAGTTGGGATCCCACGACGACCTGGTGGCCAGGGACGGCACGTACGCGACGCTCTGGCGTTCCTGGCACGGCTAGCGACGGCTGGTTGCCTCTACGGCAGCTGAAGCACGCGGGACACCCCCTGCTGCACCACGGTGACCTCCCTGGTGCCGCTGGGGGCCAGCCAGGCGTGCTCGCGTCCCTGGGGGCCGAGGTAGCCGTTGAAGTCGGCGACGATCGTGCCCTGGCCGTCGGGGAGCGGCAGCACGGCCGGCTGCCCCTTGACGGCCTTGCCGCCGAACGCGGGTGCGCTGAACGTGCCGTCGGGCCGGTACAGCGCGCCGTACAGGTCGCCGTACGCCTCGAACATGAGCGCGTAACGGCCGTCCGGCAACCACGCGCAGACGCTCCAGGTGCCGGCGGAGTCCCAGCTGACCAGGTAGTCGAGCAACGCGCGCTTCTGCAGTTCCTGTTGTGCCGTCGGCACGTTCATGCCCGGCCAGCCGGCCGGCTGCGGGGGTCCGTCCGTCGCGCACTGCTGCCCGTTCCAGCCGATGCCGGGATGGGGCATGAACGGGCCCTGCGGGTAGTAACCGGAGCCCAGGATCGCCTGCTGGGCGAAGTCGTCGGACTTCGGCACCGACTCGCCGCGCACGAACACGGGCCGGTCGGACAGCGCGACGACCGTGTAGACCGCGCCGTCGCCGTCGTGCGGGGCCGATGCCCAGACGCGGCTGAGCCTGTGGTCGGTGCCCCGCTCCGCCTTCGACGACCAGGAGATGGTCTTGCCGAGCGTCAGCACCACGTACTGGTCGCCCGCGGGGCCGAACCGGTAGAGCCCCGCCTCGTGGCCCTTGGACTCCTCCATGACGATCTCGCGGCTCACCACGGTGCCGTCGGCCACGAGACCGACGAGCGTCGCCGGGTGCTTCGAGTTGGTCACCCGGACCTCCTGCGCGACCAGGGCCACCCGTCCCGACGTCGCCTGCCCCGTCCAGAACACGTTCGGCGGCGATGTGACTTCAGCCACGGGTTCGGTGGGTTTCCACGGCTGCTTCTGCGCCTCGGTCCACAGGTGCAGCGACGACGCGAGGAACCCGGCGTCGCCCGCGAACGGACCGGTCGGCGCCGCCGTCACCCGCGAGTCCGCCGGTCCTGCTTCTGTCGTGCGCGTCACCACCACCCCGGCCGTCGCGCCCGCGAGCAGCGCCACCACCGCGGTGACCGTCACGAGCTTGCGCGTGTGCCTGCGCCGTCCCCCGGCCATCACGTCCCCCACGAATCCCGGCCGCACGTCCAGCTCCGCCGTCGCCGCCTCCATCGCCTGCTTCAGCTCCACGTCAGCACCTGCTCACCCATCAGTTCGCGCAGGCGGGAGAGGCCCCGCGAGGTCTGGCTCTTCACCGTGCCGACACCGCACCCGAGCAGGCGTGCCGTCTCGGCCTCGCTCAGGTCCTCGAAGAACCGCAACACCAGCACCGCGCGCATCCTGCTGGGCAACTGCGCCAACGCGCGCACCACGCTGTCCGCGTCCACCACCTGCTGCTCGTGTCCCCGGGCCGGAGGCACCGCCCCCAGTTCCAGCGGTGCCTCCGGCCTGCGGGAACGCCGTCGCCACCGGTTCGCGGCCGAGTTGGCCAGCGCGGCGCGCGCGTACGCCTCCGGAGAGGTCCTGATGCGGCGCCACTTGCCGTACATGCCCATGAGGACGTCCTGCAGAATGTCCTCGGCGGCACCTTTGTCGCCGCCGCAGAGCAGGTAGGCGGTGCGCAACAGAGCCTGCGAGCGCAACGCCACGAAGTCTTCGAAGTCCTGCATGTCCCCCCTCCCCGGCGGTCGTCGAACGTACTGACACCGGGCGGGGCGGCAAGGTTGTCAGGCGACCGTTTAGACTCAGTTCGACTCCAGACGACGAGGGAGATACGCGTGGCCGAGATGACCGTTGAACTGGTCGCCGTTGAACGCCGTTTGTGGTCCGGTAAGGCCACCTCTGTTTCGGCGCAGACCACCGAGGGCGAGATCGGCATCCTGCCCGGTCACGAGCCCGTGCTCGGCCAGCTGGTCGAGGGTGGCGTGGTGCGCGTGCGCACGACCGACGGTGGCCTGGTCACCGCGGCGGTGCACGGTGGCTTCCTCTCCGTGACCGGCACCGGCGTTTCGATTCTCGCCGAGGACGCCGAGCTCGCGGGCGAGATCGACGTGGACGCGGCGCGGACCGCACTGCAGGACGCGGACGACGCAGAGCGCGCACGTGCGGCAGCGCGCGTGCGGGCCGTGGAACAGTCGGCCTGAGACCGGGCACGAGGCCGCAGCCGTGGGGATCACCGAGATTGCCGGCCTGATCCTTCTTGGGGTGGCGATCGTCATCGCCTACTTCGCCTGGCGCCGGATTCGCTTGTTGCGGGAGGGCGGCGTGCACGTCGCCCTGCGCAGCTCGTTCGATGACCGCGGGCGTGGGTGGCATCTCGGCGTGGGGCACTACCGGGGTGATTCGTTCGCTTGGTTCCGGGTCTTGTCTCTCGGGTCCGGGCCGAACGAGCTGATCTCGCGGGACGGGCTGGAGATCGACGCCCGGCGGGAGCCGACCGGGCCTGAGGCCTACGCGATGCCGGTGGGGGCCACGGTGCTGCGGTGCCGATCCGCTTCCGGTGAGGTCGAGATCGCCATGGGGCCGGATGCCCTGACCGGGTTCTTGTCCTGGTTGGAGTCCTCGCCTCCAGGGCGTTCCATTCCCTGGGCTTCCTGATTTCTTGCGGTTCGACCCGCCGGAGTTTCCGGCGGGTCGTTTTGCGTTTGGTGCCCTGCTAGGCGTTGCCGCCCGGTTGCCACAGGACGTCGCCGTCCGGGTTCGCCACCCTCGCCAGGATGAACAGCAGGTCGGACAGGCGGTTCAGGTACTTCGCCGTGAGGACGTTGGTCTCGTCCGGGGCCACTTCCAACAGCGACCAGGCGCGGCGTTCCGCTCGGCGGGCGATGGTGCGGGCCTGGTGCAGCAGGGCTGCTCCCGGGGTGCCTCCGTTCAGGATGAACGAGTCGAGCTTGCCCAGGCGTTCGTTGAACTCGTCGCAGTAGCCCTCCAGGCGGTCCACGTAGGCCTGGGTCACGCGCAGCGGTGGGTACTTCGGGTCCGGGACGATGGGGGTGCAGAGGTCCGCGCCCACGTCGAAGAGGTCGTTCTGGACCTTGCGGACCACCTCGTGGACGTCTTCGGCCAGGTTGCCCAGCGCCAGCGCCACGCCCAGGGAGGCGTTGGTCTCGTCCACGTCCGCGTAGGCCTCGATGCGCGGATCCGTCTTCGGGACACGCGAGAAGTCGCCCAGGCCTGTGGTGCCGTCGTCGCCCACGCGCGTGTAGATCTTGGTGAGGTGTACCGCCATGTTCGCCACTCTATGGCCGTACGTAGGATTGCCGTGTGAGTGAGCATTTCCGGGTACACGGTGGCGCACGGTTGGTCGGCGAGGTCGAGGTCGTCGGCGCCAAGAACAGCGTGCTCAAGTTGATGGCCGCTGCTCTGTTGGCTGAGGGCACTACGACCATCACGAACTGCCCGGACATCCTCGACGTGCCCTTGATGGCTGACGCGCTGCGCAGCCTCGGGTGCGAGGTCGAGCTCGAGGGTGACGTGGCCAGGATCACGACGCCCGCGCAGCTCAGCCATCGGGCCGACTCCGAGGCCATGGGCAAGCTGCGGGCCAGCATCTGCGTGCTCGGGCCGCTGGTCGGGCGGTGCAAGCGGGCCGTCGTGGCGCTGCCGGGTGGTGACGCCATCGGGTCGCGGCCGCTGGACATGCACCAGAGCGGGCTCGAGAAGCTCGGCGCGACCACGTGGATCGAGCACGGGTGCATCGTCGCCGAGGCCGAGGGGCTGCACGGCACGCAGATCTGGTTGGACTTCCCCAGCATGGGGGCCACCGAGAACATCCTGATGGCGGCGGTGCTGGCCAACGGCACGACCGTCATCGACAACGCGGCGCGCGAGCCGGAGATCGTCGACCTCTGCCTGATGCTCACGCAGATGGGCGCGAAGGTCGAGGGCGCTGGGACGTCCACGCTCACCGTGCACGGCGTCACGGAGCTGAAGCCGACCGAGCACCGGGTCATCGGTGACCGGATCGTGGGCGCCACCTGGGGTTTCGCCGCCGCGATGACGCGTGGCGACGTGCGTGTGCGTGGTGTGAACCCGCACCACCTGGACCTCGTGCTGGAGAAGCTGCGGATGGCGGGGGCCGAGGTCACCGTCTACGAGGGTGAGGACGAGGGGTTCCGCGTGGTCATGGAGGGGCGGCCCAAGGCCGTCGACTTCGTGACGCTGCCGTACCCCGGCTTCGCCACGGACAACCAGCCGTTCGCGATCGCGCTGTCGACGGTGTCCGAGGGCACGTCGATGATCACGGAGAACCTGTTCGAGTCCCGGTTCCGCTTCATCGACGAGATGATCCGGCTCGGGGCCGATGCGCGCACGGACGGTCACCACGCCGTGATCCGCGGCATCGAGAAGCTGTCCAGCGCGCCGGTGTGGGCTTCGGACATCCGTGCTGGTGCGGGGCTCGTGCTCGCCGGTCTGTGCGCGGACGGGGCGACCGAGGTCTACGAGATCTTCCACATCGAGCGCGGTTACCCTGGGTTCGTGGAAAACCTCCGCAAGCTCGGGGCCGACGTCGAGCGCGTCAGCTCTTGAGCACCAGCCGCGCGTTCGGGACGTCCGCCGGGAACACCATCACCTGGTAGGGCGCGTTCCTCGAACGCGTGGCGCGCACGCCGTTCCGCTTGAGCTTCTGCACGAGGACGTTCGCCGCCTCTTCCGTGGGCACGACCGCGACCTCGCTGAGCAGGCCGAAGTCCGTGCCGTCCAGATCCGGCACGGGCCGCTTGTCGTTGCCCGCGAAGTACCTCAACGTCAACGCCAGCAGGCCGAGCACCGCGAACACGACCACAGTCTGGTAAATCCCCGTCACCTCCCCATGATGCTCTCAGTGGTCTCGATTCAGTGAGCAAGCGCACGCGCAGCCTTGGTTACCGGCCAGTACGCTCCGATGAACGACGTTGTGGGAGGTTGCTGTGCCGTACCCGGCTGACCGTGAACGCGACCGCCCCTGGGTGATGCGCACGTACGCGGGCCACTCCTCGGCCGCCGCGTCCAACGCTCTCTACCGGCGGAACCTCGCCAAGGGGCAGACGGGTCTGTCCGTGGCGTTCGACCTGCCCACGCAGACCGGCTACGACCCGGACGACGAGCTCGCCAAGGGTGAGGTCGGCAAGGTCGGCGTGCCCATCAGCCACCTCGGCGACATGCGGCAGCTCTTCGACGAGATCCCGCTCGGCGGCGCCAACACGTCGATGACGATCAACGCGACGGCCATGTGGCTGCTCGCCCTCTACGTCACCGTGGCCGAGGAACAGGGCGCGGACCCGTCGGCACTCGCCGGCACGACGCAGAACGACATCATCAAGGAGTACCTGTCCCGCGGCACGTACGTGTTCCCGCCGGGGCCGTCGCTGCGGCTGATCACCGACATGGTGGCGTGGACCGTCTCCAACGTCCCCAAGTGGAACCCGATCAACATCTGCAGCTACCACCTCCAGGAGGTCGGCGCGACGCCGGCGCAGGAGGTCGCGTACGCGATGTGCACGGCGATCGCGGTGCTGGACTCCGTGCGCGACTCCGGTCAGGTGCCGCAGGAGAAGTTCGGTGAGGTCGTCGCCCGCATCTCCTTCTTCGTGAACGCCGGTGTGCGGTTCATCGAGGAGATGTGCAAGATGCGCGCGTTCGCCCAGCTGTGGGACGAGATCACGCTGGAACGCTACGGCGTCGAGAACCCGAAGCACCGCCGGTTCCGCTACGGCGTGCAGGTCAACTCGCTCGGCCTCACGGAAGCGCAGCCGGAGAACAACGTTCAGCGCATCGTGCTGGAGATGCTCGCGGTGTCGTTGTCCCGCAACGCCCGTGCGCGCGCGATCCAGCTGCCGGCGTGGAACGAGGCGCTGGGTCTGCCACGGCCGTGGGACCAGCAGTGGGCGTTGCGCATGCAGCAGGTGCTCGCGTTCGAGACGGACCTGCTGGAGTACGACGACATCTTCGACGGCTCGCCCGTCATCGAGGCGAAGGTCAACGAGATCCTCGCCGGTGCGCGCGAGGAGATCGACCGCGTGCAGGCGATGGGCGGTGCCGTCGCGGCCGTCGAGTCCGGCTACATGAAGTCGAACCTGGTGTCCTCGCTGGCGGATCGCCGTCGCCGCGTCGAGGCGGGCGAGGACATCGTCGTCGGCGTCAACAAGTTCGACACGACCGAGCCGTCGCCGTTGCAGGCCGAGGGCGCGAACGCCATCGAGACCATCGACCCGATCGTCGAGCTGCACGCCGTCGAGGCGATCCAGCAGTGGCGTTCGGCGCGCGACAACGTTGCGGCGGAAGCGTCTTTGGACGCTCTGCGTGCGGCCGCGAAGACCGACCAGAACCTCGTGGAGGTGACGCTCGCGTGCGCCCGCGCGGGTGTGACGACCGGCGAATGGTCCCAGGCGTTGCGTGAGACTTTCGGTGAATACCGCGCCCCCACAGGCGTTTCCGGTGCTTCGGCGTCCGGTGAGGCTGGCTCCGAGATCGCCCGCGTGCGCGACCGCGTCCGCGCGACCGGCGAGGACCTGGGCGAACGCCTGCGCATGCTCGTCGGCAAGCCCGGCCTCGACGGCCACTCCAACGGCGCCGAGCAGGTCGCCGTGCGCGCCCGCGACGTCGGCTTCGAGGTCGTCTACCAGGGCATCCGCCTCACGCCGTCGCAGATCGTCGCGGCCGCCGTGCAGGAGGACGTGCACGTCGTGGGTCTCTCGATCCTGTCCGGTTCGCACCTGGAGGTCGTACCCGCGGTGGTCGACGGCTTGCGGGCGGCCGGCGCCGGGGACATCCCGGTGATCGTCGGCGGCATCATCCCGCCGGACGACGCCGCCAAGCTGCGCGAACGTGGTGTGGCACGGGTGTTCACGCCCAAGGACTACGAGCTGACCGAGATCATGGACGAGATCGTCACGGTGATCCGGGAGGTGCGTGAGCTGGCGTAGGGCCTTAGTGTCGCGGAATGGTTGACGTTTCGCGGGACGGGTCCGTCGTCCGGATCACGATGAACCGCGCGGCCAAGCGCAACGCGCTGTCCGCGGAACACCTCACCGAGCTGCTGGACGCGTTCCGGGAGGTGCGGACGTCCGACGCGGCCGGGATCGTGCTGGCCGCCGAGGGGCCGGTGTTCTCGGCCGGGCACGACTTCGCGGACGTGCACGCGCGGGACGAGGAGGGCGTGCGGCTCCTGCTGGAGTTGTGCACGGTGTTGATGAAGACCATCCAGTCCGCGCCGCAGGTCGTGATCGCGCGCGTGCAGGGGTTGGCGACGGCGGCCGGGTGTCAGCTGGTGGCCTCCTGCGATCTCGCGGTCGCGGCGGACACGGCCGGGTTCTCGTTGCCCGGCGGCAAGGCCGGGTGGTTCTGCCACACGCCCGCGGTGCCGGTGGCGCGGTCGGTGGGGCGCAAGCGGTTGATGGAGATGGTGCTGACCGGGGACGTGATCGACGCGGCCACGGCGGTCGAGTGGGGGCTGATCAACCGGGCGGTGCCGCTAGACGAGTTGGACGCCTCCACGGACGACCTGCTGGCGCGCGCCACGCGGGGGAGTCGCGCGTCGAAGGCGATCGGCAAGCGGACGATCTACGCGCAGCTCGACCGGCCCGAGAGCGACGGGTACGAGGTCGCGCTCAACGTCATGGCCGAGACGTCGCAGTCGCCGTCAGCCAAAGAGGGACGTGCGTCGTTCCTGGAGAAGCGGCCGCCCGTGTGGCCCGACTAGTCGCGAGAAGTTTCAGGGCGTCGGCGTTCGGGCCCGGCTCGGCCTGGTAGATCACCAGGAACTGGCCGGGGGCGTCGCGCACGTCGAACGAGTGGTAGTTCAGCTCGATCGGGCCGACGGCCGGGTGCACGAACTCCTTGGCGTCCTGGGTCTTGCCGCGCACCTCGTGCTGTTCCCAGAGCTGCTTGAAGACCGTGTTCCGGCTGAGCTCCTCGACCATCCTGCGCAGCCGCGGGGAGTTCGGGTCGGCGGTCTGCCGCAGGTGCGCCACGGTGGTCTGGGCGATCCAGTGCCAGCGCGGGTAGAAGCTCTGCGCGGCGGGGTCGAGGAAGGCCATGCGCACCGCGTTGTCGGCTGGCGTGAACGGTTCGTACAGGGCGTCGGCCAGCGCGTTCGTGGCGAGGATGTCGAGGACCGAGTTCATCACGAACGCGGGCATGTCGGGCATGCCGCTGATGAGGCGACGCAGTTCCGGGCTGACGACGTCGGGCGCGTAGCCCTCCTCGGCCGCGACGCCGGCGAGGCGGTGCAGGTGGGCCCGCGCGTCCGTGTCGAGTCGCAGCGCGCGGCTCAGGGCGTCCAGGACCTGCGCCGACGGGTTGGTCTCGCGGCCCTGCTCCAGCCGGGCGTAGTAGTCCGCGCTCACCCCGGCCAGGACGGCGACCTCCTCGCGGCGCAGGCCCTTCACCTTGCGCTGGGTGTGCGACGGGAGGCCCGCGTCCTCGGGACTGACGCGGGCGCGGTGGGCCTTCAGGAAGTCGCCGAGCACGTCACCGAGGCTATTCGGGTTGCTCTGGTTCTGCCTGGGTGTGACGCACCTAGGGAGAAGGTGTCCTGGTAGCGGGCCTGCGGCGGCCGGAGGGTGGTGGCCATGAGCAAAGTCGTGTTGATCAGTGGAGCGTCCAGCGGCATCGGCGAGGCGACGGCCCGAGTGCTGGCCGCGGCAGGACATCAGGTGTTCCTCGGGGCACGGCGTGAGGACCGGCTGGCGGCGTTGGCGGCGGAGATCGGCGGCTCGTACGCGCCGCTCGACGTGACGTCGCGCGAGTCGTTCCAGTCCTTTGTGGACGCGGCGGTGGAGCGGTACGGGCGGATCGACGTGTTGGTGAACAACGCGGGCGTGATGCCGTTGTCCCTCATGAGCTCCCTCAAGGTGGACGAGTGGGACCGCATGGTGGACGTGAACATCAAGGGCGTGCTGAACGGCATCGCGGCGGTGCTGCCGAGGTTCGCCGACGGCGGCCACGTCGTGAACGTCGCCTCGGTGGCCGCGCACACGGTCATGCCGACCGCCGCCGTCTACTGCGCCACGAAGTACGCGGTGCGGGCGTTGTCCGAAGGGCTGCGCCAGGAGAGCTCCGCCCTGCGCGTCACCGTGATCAGCCCTGGCGCCATGGAGTCCGAGCTGGCGAACTCCATCACCGACGACGTCGCGGCCGGCGCGATGGAGGACCTGGTCAAGATCGCGCTGCCGGCGTCGGTCATCGGTGACGCCATCGCCTACGCGATCGCGCAGCCCCCGTCGGTGGACGTCAACGAGATCATCGTGCGCCCGGTGGTGCAGCAGCTCTAGGCCCCGGTGGTCGAGCCTGGCCGCAGGATCATCAGCACGGTCACGGTGGCCCACAACAGGTTGAAGATCCCCGTGTACATGGCGAGGTGCTTGACGTCCTTGGTCTTCAACGCCTTCTCCTGACCGGGCAGGATCTTCAACGCCAGCACGAACGCGGCGGCGGTGGTGAGCGCGATCGACACGATCACCCAGGGGTGGCCGGTCACGCCCATCACGCCGGCCGTCGCGAAGCCGAAGACCGGCACGGAGATGCCGATGAGGGCGTAGACGCGGCAGATCCGGTGCAGCAGTTCGGGGTTGCCCGGGGTGGTGACGGCCTTCGGGAACATGCTGGCGGCGACGGTGACCGGGCCGATGGCGATGATCGCCGCCAGGACGTGCAGGGAGAGGAAGAACTTGCTCACGCCGCCCTCCACGCGGTGCCGCGCCGTTCGTGGGCGAAGAGCTCCTCGACCTCCAGTGCCTGCTGGGCCCCGAGCTCACGTTCGACCAGGTAGAGGCCCAGGTCGATGCCGGACGTGACCCCCGCGGCGGTGACGAGGTCGCCGTCGTCGACGATGCGGGCCTTGATCGCGTTGACCCCCATCGACTCCAGCGCGTGCAGGCCGAGGTGGTTCGTGGTGGCGTTGCGGCCCTTGATCAGGCCGGCGATGGCCAGCACCAGCGAGCCTCCGCAGACGGTGGCGATGATCGCTTCGGTGCCTGTCAGCGCGGGCGCGATCGTCGCGGCGGCCGCGCTGAGCAGTGCGAACGTCTCGTCCTCCGCCAAGGCCGCCGCACCGGGGACGACGATGAGGTCGCTGCCGGGGTCGAGCCGGGCGGTTGCGTTGAGCGACAACAGGTTCATGCCCGCGCGGACCTCTCGCGGGCCTTCCACCGTCACCAGTTCGGCCTGGACGCCGCCCGCCGTCAACGTCTCGTACGGGCCGATCGCGTCCAACGGGTCGAAGCCGTCGAACAACACCACTTGCGCTCTCACAGCGGACTCCCTCGTCGTCGGTGATCAAAACCGTAGGACGGCCGGAACCCGTCGAGAACTGGCTGGAATGCCATGTTCCAACGGATTCTCGCCAGCTACGGTGGTGGACGTGCACGAGGTGGCAGTGGTAGCGATGGACAGCGTCGTCCCGTTCGACTTCGCGACGCCGGTCGACGCGTTCAACTGGGTCGGGCGGTACCGGGTGCGCGTCTGCGGTCCCAAGAGGACGGTGGACGCGGGCTGTTTCGAGATCAAAGTGCCGCACGGCCTGGAGTTGTTGTCCGAAGTGGACACCATCGTGCTGCCCGGCCACGACCCGGGAATGGTCGTGCCGAAGCCGTTGGTCGAGGCGCTGCGGCAGGCGGCGGCACGAGGCACGCGGATCGCGTCGATCTGCACGGGTGCCTTCGTGTTCGCGGCGACCGGGTTGCTCGACGGGCTGCGGGTGACCACACACTGGCTGGGCGCGGAGGAGCTGGCCGCGCGGTTTCCCGCGCTGGAGGTCGACCCGGACGTGCTCTACGTCGACAACGGGCAGTTCCTCACGTCCGCGGGGGCGGCGGCCGGGCTCGACCTGTGCCTGCACATGATCCGGCGAGACCACGGGTCCGCGGTGGCGGCCGATGCGGCACGACTGGCCGTGATGCCACTCGAGAGAGAAGGCGGGCAGGCGCAGTTCATCGTCACACCACCCGTGGCGCCGCAAGGGGTCGAGCTCGAACCGTTGCTGCGGTGGATGGAGGCCAACACGGCGACGGAGCTCACGTTGGAGGACCTGGCGAAGCAGGCCGGCATGAGCACGCGCACGTTGAACCGGCGGTTCCGCGAGCAGACCGGCACCACGCCCTTGCAGTGGCTGCACCGGGCCCGCGTCCGCCAGGCCCAGCACCTGCTCGAAACCACGAAGGAACCGGTGGAGCTGATCGCGAGCAGGGTCGGCTTCGGATCGGCGACGGCGTTCCGCGACAGGTTCAAGCGGATCGCCGGCACCTCACCGCAGAGCTACCGGACGGCGTTCCAGGGCTGCCAGAACTAGGGCTGGGAGTGCTCGTGCAGCAGGAGAAGCGTGTAGGCGGCGATCGACTGGGCGTCGGTGATCTCGCCCTTCGCGATCATCGACTCGAACTCGGCGCGCGGGAACCACGCCGAGCGCATGTCCTGCTCCTCGTGCTCCCGCTCGTGGAAGCCCTCGGTCAGCTCGGTCGCGAGGAACACGCGGCCGCGTTGCGACGACATGCCGGGCGCCACGTCGAGCAGACCCAGCGCGGTCATCCGGCCGGCGCGCAGTCCGGTCTCCTCGCGCAGTTCGCGGCGCGCGAGCTCCAGCGGGTCGGAGTCGGCGCGGTCGGGCGCGGTGCCCTGCGGGAACTCCCAGCGGCGCAGGCCGATCGGGTAGCGGAACTGCTCGACAAGCCGCACGCGTTCGCCGTCGAGCGGGATGACCAGCGCGAAGTCGGGCTTGTCGACCACGCCGTAGATGCCGTTCGAGCCGTCAGCGCGCCGGACCTCGTCCTCGCGGACCGTCATCCACGGGTTTGCGTACACCTCTCGGGTGCCGACGTTCTCCACGCCACGGACCGTACCTAACGTCCGCATTCTGGACGCACCCCGTAGCCTGTCGCGGTGCGTCTCGTCATCGCTCGCTGCAAGGTCGACTACGTAGGCCGGCTCACCGCCCATCTGCCCATGGCTCAGCGTCTGCTGCTGATCAAGGCCGACGGTTCGGTCTCGATCCACTCGGACGACCGCGCCTACAAGCCGCTGAACTGGATGAGCCCGCCCTGCTGGCTGATCGAGGACCCGGACATCTGGACGGTGCAGAACAAGGCGGGGGAGAAGCTGATCATCACCCTCGAAGAGGTCCTGCAGGACTCCAAGCACGAGCTCGGCCCCGAGCCGGGCCTGCAGAAGGACGGCGTCGAGGCCGACCTGCAGAAGCTGCTCGCGGAGCACGTCACGACCCTGGGCGACGGCTGGACGCTGGTGCGGCGCGAGTTCCCGACCGCCATCGGCCCGGTCGACCTGATGTGCCGCGACGGCGCGGGCGTCTCGGTCGCCGTGGAGATCAAGCGGCGCGGTGAGATCGACGGCGTCGAGCAGCTGACCCGGTACCTGGAACTGTTGAACCGCGACCCGCTGCTCGCGCCGGTGCAGGGCGTGTTCGCCGCGCAGCAGATCAAGCCGCAGGCGCGGACGCTGGCCGAGGACCGCGGGATCCGGTGCGTGGTCCTGGACTACGACGCGTTGCGCGGCATCGAGCCGGACGAGTTCCGGCTGTTCTGACGGCGGTCAGAGACGGGTGAGCGCGACGGCCTCCGCGAGGCCGCAGCCGGTCACCTCTCTGATCAGCTTGAGCGCCAGGATCGTCTTCCCCGCTGCCAGCAGCCGGGCGACCTCCTCGCGAGCCGGATCGGGGACCGTCGCCCAGGCCCGCTGCGCGACGCACCGGGCACAGTGCGCGCCGGCGTCCGAGCGGCTGCCACTCGTGATGTCGCCGCAGTCCGGGCAGATCCACGACGTGAGCTGCTCGGCGCACTCGCCGCACAACGCGCCGAGAACGTAGTCGGCACGGTGGGCCGCAGGCGTCGTCCCGCAGTGGAAGCACTGCGGCTCGTGGCTGTCCGTCATGCCCTGAGTCTCGGCTGACAGGGCCGCCTCGCGCACCCGATTTCCCTGCTCGCGGGCTTCAGCGCGCGCCTCTTCAAACCCCGTGGTTTGGTGATCATCCACACGGGGTAAGACCCGCTGCACCTGGAGTAATGTCCTCTCCTGGTTGTTGATGTTCGACTTTGTTCGATGTCTTGGGAGGTGGACGGTGTCGATCTTGGCCGAGGCGGACCTGCGGCTCGACGCGGGACCGATCGACTACGCGCTGCTGTTGATCTACTTCGTGGTGGTTCTCGGCATCGGCGTGATGGCACGACGATCCGTCTCCTCCAGCCTCGACTTCCTGCTGTCCGGGCGGTCGTTGCCGGCGTGGGTCACGGGCCTCGCGTTCATCTCCGCGAACCTCGGTGCCCTCGAACTGATGGGCATGACGGCGAACGGCGCGCAGTACGGCATGGCGACCGTGCACTACTACTGGATCGGCGCCATCCCCGCGATGGTGTTCCTCGGCCTGGTGATGATGCCGTTCTACTACGGCTCGAAAGTGCGCAGCGTTCCCGAGTTCATGCGGCGCCGGTTCGGCAAGCCCGCGCACCTCGTCAACGCCATCAGCTTCGCCGTCGCGCAGATCCTGATCGCGGGCATCAACCTGTTCGCGCTCGCGGTGATCATCGACGCGCTGCTCGGGTGGCCGCTGCCGGTGTCGATCTGCGTCGCGGCCCTGGTGGTGCTCGCGTACACGACGCTCGGCGGCCTCAGCGCCGCCATCTACAACGAGGTGCTGCAGTTCTTCGTCATCGTGGCCGCGCTCGCGCCGTTGACGATCGTCGGCCTGATCAAGGTCGGCGGCTGGCAGGGTCTGGTCGAGAAGGTGACGGACAAGGAGCAGTTGTCCGCGTGGCCCGCGACGGAACTCACCGGCATCGACCATCCGGTGTGGAGTGTCATCGGGTTGGTGTTCGGTCTCGGCTTCGTGCTGTCGTTCGGTTACTGGACGACGAACTTCGCCGAGGTCCAGCGCGCGATGAGCGCCAAGTCGATGTCCGCGGCCAAGCGCACGCCGATCATCGGCGCGTACCCGAAGGCGTTGATCCCGGCGATCATCATCATCCCCGGCATCATCGCCGCGGTGATCGTGCCGGAGATGGCGCAGCTGAAAGCCGGTGACACGAGCAGTGGCGTCGTCTACAACAACGTGCTGCCACTGCTGATGCGCGACCTTCTGCCCAACGGCATCCTCGGCATCGCGATCACGGGTCTGCTGGCCAGCTTCATGGCCGGTGTGGCGGCGAACGTCAGCTCGTTCAACACCGTCTTCACGTACGACCTGTGGCAGGACTACGTGAAGAAGGACCGTCCCGACGAGTACTACCTGCGCGTCGGACGCCTCGCCACGGTCGGTGCGTGCGTCCTCGCGATCGGCACGGCGTTCATCGCGGCGTCGCTCGGCGGGTCCAACATCATGGACTACATCCAGGCGCTGTTCTCGTTCTTCAACGCGCCGCTGTTCGCGACGTTCATCCTGGGCATGTTCTGGAAGCGGATGACGCCGACGGCCGGGTGGGTCGGTCTGCTCGCGGGCACGTTCACCGCGATCTTCGTCTACGCGATCTCGGAGCCGTCGTTCGGCATCGAGTGGTTGCAGCTGCCCGGCCAGGGCGCGAGCTTCCTCGGCGCCGGCCTCGCGTTCGCGGTCGACATCGTGGTGAGCTTCGCGGTCAGCCTCGTCACGAGGCCGAAGCCGGACAGCGAGCTCGGCGGGCTGGTCTACAGCCTGACGCCCAAGGAGGACAGGGCGCACTCCACCACCGGTGAGGACGCGGGCTGGTACCGCTCGCCCGCGCTGCTCGGTGGCGGCGTGCTGGCCCTGACCACCGTTCTCTACTTCATCTTCGCCTGAGGGAGGCCGCCATGAGGTTGTTCGACCTGCGACTGATCATCGCTTTCCTCTTCGGCCTGTACGGCGTCGTACTGGTTGTCATCGGGCTCGGTTTCACGACCGACGCGGACCTGAAGAAGGCCGAAGGGGTCAACATCAACCTGTGGGCCGGCATCGCCATGGTGGTGCTGTCGGCGGCGTTCGCGGCCTGGGCGACCTTGCGGCCTCAGTTCGCGGACACGGACAAAGAGCCGCTCAAGGAGCTATGACTGGGGACGACCGGGGTAAACGGGGTTGAAGGCCTCGATCGTCCACGCGTCGAGCCAGTTGACTGCGCGGCGAATGCGGTTGAACACGTCTCTCCTTCTGTCGGGGTCTTCACCCTGTACATCGCGTCGATCTTCTGAATCGTTCCCGTAGCTGTGGGTGACATGTGCCACGGAGGAACTCGGGGTACCGGCCACGGAAGCGGGCAAAGGGCACTACCGTGCACGTCGTGCCTCGTTTTCGTGCCACCGCTGTGGTCGCCGCCGCCGCGTTGCTGATGGCCGGCTGCGCGACCGGGCCGGGTCTCGCCAAGACCAACTCGCCGCGTCGCACCGTGCAGGCGGGTGCGGACGCGACCACGACGACCGATCCGTCGACCAAGCCGTCGTCGCAGGCGGGCAAGCCGGTCGACCCGGCGTTCGCCGCGGAACGGTTGCGGCTGGTCAACCCGTGCGCGTTGATCGAGAAGGAAGTCCTCCAGACGGTCGGCACGCCGTCGAAGTACACGAGCAGCTCCTACACGCGCTGCTCCAACTACATGAAGGACAAGACGGGCAAGACGCTCAACGTCACGCTGGACATCGGCTACACGCTGACGTCCACGGAGCTCAAGAACGCGACCAAGCAGATCGCGGGGCTCAAGAGCGGCGAGCAGAAGCTCAACGCCTCGGCGTGCTTCATCTCGGCCGTCACGATGGAGAACCCGGCACAGGCGGTGCGGGTGCAGATCGGCACCGGCAACGACGGCAACGACCCGTGCGAACCCGGCCGCAAGGTGCTCGAAGGCGCGGTCCGCAAGCTCAAGGGCAACCCGCAGAAGTACAGCCCGCCGAAGGGCTCGCCGGTCGAGGTCGACCCGTGCGCGATCGTGGAGCGTTCGGCGCTCTCGCCCGTGCTGGGTGCGTCGCCGCGGGCGCTGCCGTTCGGTCTGCACCAGTGCTCGTGGTCCGGCCAGAGCGCGCAGATGCAGATCGAGTTCAAGACGGCGCGCATCCCGTCCGACGGCAAGTTCGACTCCAGGTCGGTCGAGGTCGACCTCGGCGGGTCGAAGGCCTACCAGGCGTTCAAGGACGGCCCGTTCCCGACGTGCGAGCTCGTCGTGGTCCGGACCAAGGACCAGGCCGACGCGGGTGAGATCGTGGAGTTCACGGTCGCGGCCTCGAAGGAGAACGGGATTGACCGTTGTGTGGCGTCGCAAGCGTTTGCCAAGGCGGTTCTTCCCTCGCTGCCCCAGGCCTGACGGTCCCCCTGCGGGGCCAGGCGGGGGCTGAAAGTTCCTCGAGTACGCGTTAATGTCGAGGTTACTGGCGAGTACCGGAGGAGCACCATGACGCAGACCGCTTCGGACAGCGCACTTTCGGCCGATGGCGAGCAGCGGCGGTTCGCTTCACTGGACCCGCGCACGGGCGAGGTCGTCGCGCATCACCCGATCCACACGGCCGCCGAGGTCGAGGACGCCGTGTCGTCGGCCCGCGAGGCCGCCGCGTGGTGGGCGGGGCTCGGGTTCGAGGGGCGCAAGACCAAGCTCGACGCGTGGCGCAAGATCCTCTCGCAGCGCGCGGACGAGTTCATCGCGTTGATCAGCGCGGAGACCGGCAAGCCCGCCGACGACTCCCGCGTCGAGGTCGCGCTGGTGATGGACCACCTGCACTGGGCCGCGCGGCACGCCGGTCGTGTGCTGGGCAAGCGCCGTGTGTCGTCGGGCATGCTGATGGTCAACCACAGCGCGTCGCTGGAGTACCGGCCGTTGGGCGTCATCGGCGTCATCGGGCCGTGGAACTATCCCGCGCACACGCCGATGGGTTCCATCTCGTACGCGCTGTCGGCCGGCAACGCCGTGGTGTTCAAGCCGTCGGAGTTCACGCCGGGCGTCGGCACGTTCCTCGCGTCGACGTTCACCGAGGCGGTGCCCGAGTACCCGGTGTTCCAGGTGGTCACGGGCTTCGGTGAGACGGGCGCGGCGCTGGTGTCCGCCGGCGTCGACAAGATCGCGTTCACCGGGTCCACCCGGACCGGCAAGAAGGTCATGGCCGCCGCTGCCGCGTCGCTGACGCCGGTGCTGGTCGAGTGCGGTGGCAAGGACGCGTTGATCGTCGACTCGGACGCCGACCTGACCGCCGCCGCCGAGGCCGCGATCTGGGGCGCGGTGTCGAACGCCGGGCAGACGTGCGCGGGCGTGGAGCGGATCTACGTGGCCGAGGAGGTCGCGGACGCGTTCATCGAGGTGCTGGTGAAGCGGGCGAAGAAGCTCAAGCCCGGCGGGGAACCGAACGCGAACCTCGGGCCGATCACCATGCCGTCGCAGGTGGAGATCATCCGCGAGCACGTGCAGGACGCGCTGGACCGCGGTGGCAAGGCCGTGGTGGGCGGGCCGGAGTCGATCAGGCCGCCGTACGTCGAGCCGGTGGTGCTCACGGACGTGCCGGAGGACTCGCTGGCGGTCACCGAGGAGACTTTCGGGCCGACCGTGGTGATCAACCGGGTACCGAACGCGCTGGAGGGCGTGCGGCTCGCGAACCAGTCCAAGTACGGGCTGGGGGCGGCGGTGTTCTCGAAGTCGCGCGGCGAGGAACTGGCCGCGGAGCTGCGGGTCGGGATGGTGTCGGTCAACTCGGTGCTGACCTACGCGGCGATCCCCGGGCTGCCGTTCGGCGGGGTCGGGGACTCCGGGTTCGGGCGCATCCACGGCGAGGACGGGCTGCGCGAGTTCTCCTACGCCAAGGCCGTGACGAAGCTGAAGTTCAAGTCGCTGATCGACATGGCGACGTTCGACCGGTCGTCCATGGCTGGCAGGCAGATGCTGCGCCTGGCGCGGATGCTCTTCGGTCGCTGAAGAGCATCCGCTGCGGTGTTTTAGGCGCCCAGCTGCTTCTTCATGTCGTCCAGGACGACGTCCGCGGCGAGCACGCCGAGACCGAGGAAGTAGGTCTCGTCGAGCACCGGCTTGGCCTTGCCCGTGCTGACGGCGTTCAGCTTCGTCCACAACGGACCGCCGAGGACCGACGCCTGCGCGGTCTTGGCCGGGTCGCCGTAGGTGGAGTAGAGGATGAAGTCGCCGTCGGCCTTGCCGATCTCCTCGGCGCTGACCTCGGCGGCCAGGTCGTCCACCTGGGACGGCGTCGGCTGGCCGATCTTGGCGTCGATCAGGATCGTGCCGATGAACGACTTCTTGGCGTACAGGCGGATGCGGCCGGGCATGAAGCGCAGCGCCGTGACCGTGGGGCGCACGCCGAGCTTCTTCTCGACGGCGTCACCGGTCTCGGTGGCCTTCTTCGTGTAGTCCTCGAGCATCTTCGCGGCGTCGGCCTGGCGGTCGAGCGCGGCCGCGTTGAGGAGGAAGTTCTCCTTCCACACGTAGCCGGGGCGCACGCTGAACACCGTGGGGGCGATCGCGGCGAGCTTCGGGTAGAGGGCCTCCGCGCGCAGCTGCGAGCCCAGGATGAGGTCCGGGTTCAGCTTGGTGATCGCTTCGAGGTTGAGGTTGTTGGTGCTGCCGACGTTCTCCGGCGTGCCGCCCTTGTCGCCGATGTAGGACGGCATGGTGGGGGCGCCGTCGGGGTAGGCGATGCCGACGGGCTTGATGCCGAGCGCCACGACGTTGTCGAGCTCGCCGGTGTCGAGCACGACCACCCGTTCGGGTTTCTTCTCGAGCTTGGTCTCACCCATCGCGTGCTTCACCGTGCGGGGGAACTCGCCCGGCTTGGAGGTCGTGCCGAAACCGTTGCTCAGCTCGTACGCCTTGCCGAAGTCCTCGCCACCTTGGGCGACGGTCGGCTTGTCCGGCGTGCTGGAACACGCGGTCAGGGTCAGGGCGACTGCCACGAGCAGTGCGGCTCTCTTGGACACGACGTTGTTCCTCCACTACGGAACGTGATGTTGACCAGCATTTGTTAGGGCAGCCTAACGGTAACGGTGTCCTTTGCCCGTTCCGAGTGTCAGACCCCCGGAGTAAGAAGGAACACGGTCACCGGCGATCGGAAGGGGCTGTTCGATGAAGAAGATCATCAATGATCCGGAAACCGTGGTGCAGGACGCGCTGCGGGGCATGCAGGCCGCCCATTCCGATCTGTTGTCCGTGCATTACGACCCCGCGGTCATCGTCCGGGCGGACGGACCGGCGCAGGGCAAGGTCGCGCTCATCTCGGGCGGAGGCTCGGGCCACGAACCGTTGCACGGCGGGTTCGTGGGCCGCGGCATGCTGTCCGCCGCCTGTCCCGGTCCCGTCTTCACCTCACCGACGTCGGACCAGGTGGTCGACGCGATCGCGCGCACCGACGGCGGCGCGGGCGCGTTGCTGATCGTGAAGAACTACACGGGCGACGTGCTGAACTTCGAGATGGCCGCCGAGCTGGCCGAGACCGAGGTCCGTTCCGTCGTGATCGACGACGACGTGGCGGTGAAGGACTCGCTCTACACGGCCGGCCGCCGAGGCGTGGGCGGCACCGTCCTGCTGGAGAAGATCGTGGGCGCCGCGGCCGAACGCGGCGACGACCTGGCGGCGTGCGAGGCGCTGGCCTTGCGGGTGATCGCGAACGTCCGCTCGATGGGCCTGGCGCTGACCGCGTGCACGGTGCCGCACGTGGGCGAGCCGTCGTTCGAGCTGGCCGACGACGAGATGGAGATCGGCATCGGCATCCACGGCGAACCGGGCAGGCAGAAGGTCCCGACGGGCACGGCGTCCGAAATGGTCACCGCGCTGCTCGAACCGATCCTGTCCGACCTGCCGTTCGCCGCCGACGACCGAGTCCTGCTCTTCACCAACGGCATGGGCGGCACCCCGCTGATCGAGCTGTACCTGGCCCACGGCATAGCCGAACAACTGCTGGCGGACCGGGGCATCACCGTCGAACGCAGGCTGGTCGGCCCGTACATCACCAGCCTGGAGATGCAGGGCATGAGCCTCACCCTGCTCCGCCTGGACGACGAGATGGCCGAACTCTGGGACGCGCCCGTCCACACGCCCGCACTGCGATGGGGAGTCTGAAGTGGGTTGCACGGCGACTGACGTGATCACGGCCGTACGAGCGGCAGCGGCCGTGATCCAGGACCACCGCGACGAACTGGTGCGCCTGGACCAGGCCATCGGCGACGCCGACCACGGCGAGAACATGAAACGAGGCTTCACCGCGGTACTGGCACGCCTGGAGGCAGAACCCCCGGAAACCCCGGGCAAAGTCCTCAAACTGGTGGCCACCACCCTGATCTCCACAGTGGGCGGAGCAGCGGGCCCCCTCTACGGCACGGCGTTCCTCCGAGCGGCCTCAGCCGTGGGCGACACCCCAGAACTCGACTGCGACACAGTCGCCAAAGCCCTCCAAGCAGCCCTGGACGGCGTAATAGCCAGAGGCAAAGCCGCCGTAGGCGACAAAACCATGGTCGACGCCCTCACCCCAGCGGTAGCAGCAGCCTTCCGCGCCGAAGGCACAGTCGCCGCAGCCCTCTCCGCAGCAGCAGACG
Organism: Lentzea sp. NPDC058450; assembly: GCF_042721395.1. Classification (NCBI taxonomy): domain Bacteria; kingdom Bacillati; phylum Actinomycetota; class Actinomycetes; order Pseudonocardiales; family Pseudonocardiaceae; genus Lentzea; species Lentzea sp. NPDC058450. The sequence goes on along the minus strand of NZ_JBHXLO010000038.1, from coordinate 16,530 downwards.
CGGCGGCGGAAGGAGCCAACTCGACAGTCCCGATGGTCGCCCACAAAGGCCGAGCCTCCTACCTGGGCGACCGAAGCGCGGGCCACATGGACCCAGGAGCAAGGTCGACAGCCCTGCTGCTCCGCTCCTTCGCAGACACGGCAACAAAATCATGACCACGAACCCCCGAGTGGGCCTGGTGGTCGTGAGCCACAGCGACATGCTCGCCAACGGCGTAGCCGAACTGGCAACCCAAATGGCCCCGGACACCACAGTCATCCCAGTGGGCGGCACAGAAGAAGGAACCCTAGGCACCGACTACAACGCAGTAGTAGAGGCCCTGACAGACGCCGACGCAGGAGCAGGCGTCGTAGTCCTCTACGACCTGGGCAGCGCCAAGATGACAGCAGAAATGGCCGTCGAATCGGCAGACGACCCCACCCGCTACGCAGTGGTGGACGCCCCGCTGGTCGAAGGCGCAGTGGCAGCAGCCGTCGCAGCCCAAGGCGGCGCCGCCCTGCAAGACGTGGCCACAACAGCAGAAGGCGCCTCAGCCGAATCCCCAACCACCACCACAACAACAACCCAACGCCCAGCCCTGCACCTAGTACAAGACGGCGCCGTACAAACAGAAGTCCACCTGACCAACGAGGTTGGCTTACACGCCCGCCCAGCAGCCCTGCTGGCCCGCACGGTGGCAGAACTGGACGCCGAAGTAACCATCCGCTACGGCACAGAAGAGGCCAACGCAGCCAGCGTCCTGGCCCTGATGGGCCTGAGCGCCCCAGGCGGCAAGTCCATCACAGTGATCGCCACGGGCAAGGACGCGGCCGAAGCAGTGCGCCGAATCGAGGAGCTGGCAGAAAGGGGCTTCGACGACTGACCGCCCAAGACGAGCCGCAAGCGACCCGGCCCGAAAGCGAGGCGGGGCAAGGCAAGACAGTCCGGGCGAGGCGACCCGGAAGCGAGGTGGGGCAAGGCAGGGCACGGCGAGTGAGGCAGGACGGGGTGAGGCAACGCGAGGTGAGGCGGAGGGGCGAGGCTGACAAGCGGCACGAGGCAGGGGTGGGGCAGGGGTGCGGTGAGGCGCAAGAGGACAGGGTGAGGTGAGGCGAGGCGGGAAGATAGACCGGCGGGGCCGGATAGGCCTGGCACGCAGGCAGGGCCGGGCAGGCCGGGCATGCACGCAGGCATGCACGCAGGCAGGCAGGCAGGCAGGCGGGGCCGGGCAGGTAGGCAGGCAGGGCCTGGCCGGGCACGCAGGCAGGGCAGGGCTGAGGTAGGGCGCGCGGAATGCGCGGCCGGTCGTTGAGGTGACCTGAGATCTAGGTCGGATGTGGTCGACCAAAGGCTTGAGGTGTTCGCGATGCCGAAGGCGAGCCCGTCTGAGCGTGCGTACGGCAATGGCGTAGCCGAGCTTCCTTGCCTCAACGCAATGCCGAAGGCGAGGCGTACATCCTGGGCGCACCACGGCAACCGGTAATGACGTGACGTACCAACTCAACGCAACCACGCACTCGAAGAGATTGGGGCTTGACTTTGGGTGCGAGGTGCTAGCTTCGAGAGCTCGGCCGGGCGCTTTTCAGCCCGGCCTTTTCCGGCCGACCAGCACCTCGCAAGGGCCCCGAAGTCAAGCCCCAATCTCTATCGACGCGCCAGCGGCGATGACGCAACCACGCTCGTCACGACCCAAGGCGACCACCAACCCAAGGTGATTCGACCGCACAGGCCGACCACCCCGCTGGAACCGCAGCCGGCCAACGCAAGCTGACCCGCGCACCACCCCACAATCGGCCTAACCACCCCATTCCCCCACATGGGTTGAACAGCCGAAACCCCGGATCTAGCCGTTTCCTAAACCGATAACTGTTTCGATCCTGATGGCGAAGCTCACGACCCCACCACCCACCATGAGTGGCATAGTCGCCCGCAAGTTACTCCTTGGTAGCCCACCAGAAGCTCACCCCCGAAAGCTCACCCGAAGCCCGAGGTAAGCACCCCGGCAGGGAGGTCCCAGTGGCGCGCGAGATCAAGACCGTCGGAGTCGTCGGCTTCGGAACCATGGGCGCGGGCATCGTGGAGGTACTGGCGCGCACCGGCCTCACCGTCAAGGTGGTAGAAGCGGACGAGGCGGGCATCGAGCGAGGCCAGGACCACCTGGAGCACTCCACCACCAGGGCAGTGAAGCGCGAAAAGCTCACACACCAAGAAAAAGAGGCTCTCCACGCCCGAGTGGAAACGAGCCTGGACCTCTCCACCCTCGCCGACTGCGACCTGGTCATCGAGGCCGTCCCGGAGAGCGTCGAACTCAAGACCCTGATCTTCAAGCAACTGGACGCGATCCTCGGCCCAGACGCGATCATCGCGTCCAACACCTCGTCGCTCAGCATCACCGAGATCGGCGTGGTGACGAAGCGTCCCGGCAAGGTCGTCGGCCTGCACTTCTTCAACCCCACGCAGGTGCTGAAGCTGGTCGAGGTCGTCCGCACGGTCGTCACCGAGCCGGACGTGATCACGGACGTGGTCGCGTTCACGGAGCGCCTGGGCAAGTCGCCGGTCGTGATCGGCGACAGGGCCGGGTTCATCGCGAACGCGCTGCTGTTCCCGTACCTCAACCACGCCGTGAAGATGCTGGAGTCCAAGTACGCCACGCGTGAGGACCTCGACGCGGCCATGCGGTACGGCTGCGGGTATCCGATGGGACCGTTGGCGCTGCTGGACCTCATCGGTCTCGACACGGCGTACGAGATCCTCGACACGATGTACCACCAGTCGCGCAACCGGCTGCACTCGCCGGCGCCGCTCCTCAAGCAGATGATCACGGCGGGTCTCAGGGGCAGGAAGACCGGGCGCGGGTTCTACACCTACGACGGGCCGGACTCGCCGACCATCGTGAAGGACGCGCACACACCGTCTGAAGTGGACAGTGCGGTCCAGGCGAGGGACGTCCAGCGGGTCGGTGTCATCGGCACCGGCACGATGGCCACGGGCATCGCCGAGGTGTTCGCCAAGCGCGGGTACGACGTGGTCCTCCGGGCGCGCGGCCTGGACAAGGCGGAGAAGGCGATCGGCGCGGTGCGCAAGTCGCTGGAGCGCGCGGTCAGCAAGGGCAAGCTGTCCGAGGCCGACCGCGACGCGACGCTCGCCCGCATCTCGCCTGCGGTGGAGTTCGTGGAGCTCGCGGACTGCGACCTGGTCGTGGAGGCGGTCGCCGAGGAGATCGGGATCAAGAAGGAGGTCTTCGCGGCGCTCGACGAGGTGTGCAAGCCGGGTGCGGTGCTCGCGACGACCACGTCCTCGCTGCCCGTCATCGAGGTCGCGGCGGCCACGAGCAGGCCCGCGGACGTCGTCGGCCTGCACTTCTTCAACCCCGCGCAGGTCATGAAGCTGGTCGAGGTCGTGGAGACGATCTCCACCGGCGCCGACGTGGTGGCCACGGCGCGCAAGATCTGCCTCGACCTCGGCAAGCACCCCGTGCACTGCGGTGACGTGGCCGGGTTCATCGTGAACGCGCTGCTCTTCCCGTACCTCAACGACGCGGTGAGGATGCTGGAGGCCCACTACGCCGAGGCCGACGACATCGACAACGCCATGAAGGTCGGCTGCGGACTGCCGATGGGACCGTTCGCGCTGCTCGACGTCGTGGGGCTGGACGTGTCGCTGGCGATCCAGCGGACGCTCTACAACGAGTTCCGCGAGCCCGGCTTCGCGCCGGCGCCGTTGCTGGAACACCTGGTCACGGCCGGTCGGCTCGGCCGCAAGACGGGCAAGGGGTTCCGCGACTACTCGTGAGTCGCTCACAGGGGCACCATGTCGCGTCTGGCATGGTGGGCGCCATGCGTCGACTGGTGCTCCTGTTGGCTGTCCTCGTGCTCGCTTCTGGCTGTGCCAAGGCGACCGTTGAGGGCAGTCCCGTTGCGCAACCGGTGCTCGACGCCGCCTCGCCGTTCGACAAGGAGTCGGACCCGAGCACCGACCCGAGCGAGTCCGTGAACCCGGACGACCCGGAGAACGCGCCGATCGACGGTGAGATCACGCCCACCTGCGCCAAGCTCAAGTGGACGGACCTGCCCTACCCCGGCACCAAGGCCGAGACGCCGCCCACCCAGATCAACTACGACTCGACGTTCGAGGAGTCGTGCCGGTGGACGACGAAGATCGACAACGTCGAGGTCGGCGTCTCCCTGCGCGTCCGCGACGGCAAGCAGATCACGATCGAGCGCACCACCGGTGAGTGGGACATCAACAGCCACAAGGTCTCGTACCTCGACCGCACGGGCGAGGAGGACGTCGAACCGTCCTGCGTGGTCGCGCTGCCCTACAACGGTGGTGGGCTCGGGATCATCGTGATCGACTCGACCGGCAAGTTCGGCGGCGTCTGCGACCAGGGCCGCAAGATCGCCGAAGTGATGATCGAACGCGAGACGGCCTGACCACGCGCTGAACCCGCGGTCCTAGCTGCAGCAACCCCCACCGCAGCACCCGCCACCGCCGCCGCCACCACCGGGCGCGGCCTGCTGGGTGCCGCCGATCCCGGCCATGGACAGCAGCTTCACCGTGTCGGGGTGGCCCTCCGGGCAGTTCGCGGGCGACGAGGACTCGCTCATCGGGCGCTGCACGTCGAAGGTGTCGTCGCAGGTTCGGCAACGGAACTCGTAGGTCGGCACGAGCTGATTCTACGAGCGATTACCGTTGTCGCCGTGCCTCGTCGTAACAGCCCCAAGCCAGAAGAACCGCGGCCCCTCGGGGGCGGTGTCGGCTGGGCGCGCGCCGAGTCGGGGCCGGACGGCGAGTGGCTGGTCCGCGCCATCTCGGGCGCGCAGGCGCAGAAGACCTACCGCTGCCCGGGCTGTGACCACGAGATCCGCCCCGGCGTCGCGCACGTCGTGGCGTGGCCCGCGCAGGAGTCCGGCTCGGTGGACGAACGCAGGCACTGGCACCAGGCGTGCTGGGACTCGCGCGGCCGGCGTGGCCCGACCGCGCGCCGCTGGTAGCGCCTAGATCCCGACCTGCTCGCGCCACCGCTCCAGCCGTGCCCGGAACTCCTCGGGCTGCTCGACCGGCGGCAGGTGCCCGGCGTTCTCGATGCGTTCGCTGGTGGAGTGGTGCAGCGTGACGGCGAGCTTCGCGGCCACGTCGGGTGGCGTGATCCTGTCGTGCTCGCCGACCAGCACCAGCGACGGCACGGCCAACGACTCCAGCACGTCCGTCGAGTCCGGCCGCCGCGCCATCGCGCGCTGCCACCACGCCACGTCCTCGGCCCGCTGCTCGAGAATCATGGTGCGCACCGACGCGCGCGCCGTGTCCGAGGCGTCCGGCCCGAGCAGGTTCGGCAGCATCGCCTCGACGAGCCACTCGCCGACGCCCTCGCGTTCGGCGCGGTCCGCCATCGCGTGCCGGTTCGCCACGGCCTCCGGCGCGTCCGCGGTGTGCTTGGTGTCGACGAAGACCAGGCCCTTGACCCGTTCCGGCGCCCGCCGCAGCAACGCCATCGCCACGTAGCCGCCCATCGAGCACCCGCCGAGCAGCACCTGGTCGAGACCGCGCTCGTCGAGCACCTTCAGTACCTGGTCCGCGACGGTCCCGAGGTCGGGCTCGCCGTGCCCGCGCAACGACGGCGTGAGCGCGCCCGGCACGTCCCACATCCGCGCGTCGAGCGGAAAGGCGTGCAGCAGCACCAGGTCGTTCATCGGCTCTCCCACTCCGACGCCAGCACCGACCACACCTCGAGATCCTGCCGGACCCCGCGGTACTCGTGGTGCGAGCGCAACACTCCGTCCCGGCTCATCCCGAGCCGCCGCGCGACGGCGATGCTCGGCTCGTTGCGCGACGACACCATCCACTCAACCCGATGCACGCCACGCTCGCGAATCGCCCAGTCGATCAACACGCTCGCCGCCCGCGTCACCAGCCCGCGACCCGTCGCCGACGGCTCCAGCCAGCACCCGACCTCGACCCGCCCCTGCGGGATGTCCATGATGCGGAACAACACCCCACCGACGAGCTTGTCGCCGAGCCAGATCCCGAAGATCCGCCCGATGTCGGCCGCGGCCTTGTCCGCGTACCCCTGCAACAGCCTGCGCGCGCTCTCCAGGTCCTTCGCGGCGTCGGCGAACCCGATGTGCTCGCCGATGGACTCCCGCCCGCGCTCCATGTGCGCGAAGAACTCCTCGGCCTGCCACGGCTCCAACGGCCGCAGCTCGGCGCCGTCCTCGCCCAGCGACTTCACGAACATCCTGTTCCCCCAAGATGGTGAGTTGTGCCCACACGAATCGTATTGGTGCGTCATGCGCAATCCGTCCCGCCGCGCTTCGGCGAGGACGACAACGACACCAGGCCCCTGGCACCCGCCGGACTGGAAGCAGCAGACGAGCTGGTGACGCGGCTCGTGCCGTACGAGCCGGTGGCGGTGCTGTCCAGCCCGCAGTGGCGAGCGGTGCAGACGGTGCGGCCCACGGCTGACGCGCTGGGACTCCCGGTGATCACGTGGCCCGAGCTGCGGGAGTGGGAGCCGGGGCTGTTGCCGACTCCGGACTGGGAGGCGCTGTACTCGCGCAGCTGGGCCGACCCGACGTGGGTGTACGGGGCGGGGGAGAGCCTGGACACGCTGACCAGGCGCGCGGGGGAGGCCTTGGCGCGCATCGGGATCGAGTACCCGGACGCGACCGTGCTCGTCGGGTCGCACGGGACGTTCGTGTCGCGTGCGCTGATCGCGGTGGGGCGGCACGCGGACTTCGACTCGTGGCGCGCGATGCCCATGCCCGCGATCTGCGAGGTGACGGTCTGAGGCGCGGTCAGGGCCCGAAAACTGTCGGTGCCGTCTGGGAGAATTGAAAACAGGGGTCCCTCTGGGCGGGGGACCCCTGCGTGAGCGTGGGTGTCAGGGCTTCTTGGCCGTCTGCGGCCGGGCGAGCTTCGCCGTCGGGCCGTCCAGCTGAGGCGCCTGCGCCTGAGACGGCTGCGGTGCCTGCGCCGGCTTGTTCGGTGCCGGTGCCTGCGGAGTGGCGGGCGGCGCCGGAACGGCCTGCGGAGGCGCCGCCTGGGTGGGCTGCGCGGGAGCCGGGGCCTGCGGAACCGCGGGCTTGGCCGGTGCCTGAGGCGGCTGCGGGACCTGCGCCGGAGTGCCCGGACCGGCTTGTGCCTTTGCCGGCGGACCGGCCTGGGCCTGTGCCGGCGGGACGGCCGCCGAGGCCTTCTCCTCCTCCACCGGGTCGAGCAGCGGCACGACGTCCTGCAGGGCCGTGCGCACGTTGTGGAGCTGGTGCGACAGCCGGTTGCGGAGGTTGCGGAGCTGGTCGACGCGCTGGGTGGCGGCGGTCGTGCGGCGGTTGGCTTCCTCGGTGGCCTCGCGGACTCGGCGGTTCGCCTCGTCGGTGGCCTCCTGGATGCGGGCGGTGGCTTCGGTTACCGAGTCGTGGCGGCGGCGGTTGGCCTCTTCGGTGGCCTCGCGGACGCGGCGTTCTGCGTCGGACTTCGAGGTGGTCTGCTCCTGAGCGATGGCAGCGCGCACTCGGGCCGCCTCTTCGGCTGCCTCGCGCATGCGGCGGTCCGCCTCGCCCTTGGAGGTGGCCTCCTGGGTGGCGAGGGTGGCCATGGCCTCGGAGCGGCGGGCGGCCATCGCGATCTCGAAGTCCTCTTCGACGGTCACGCGGCGCTGCTCGGACTCGTCGGCGATCTTGCGGGCGGCGCCCTCGGCCTCGGAGACGATCTTCTCGGCTTCCGAGCGCGCGGTTTCCAGGACGCCCTTGTGCTCGGCCTCCATGGAGGTGCGGCGTTCGTCGAGCTCGGCGATCAGCGTTTCGTAGCGCTGGCGCAGGACGCCCGCGTCGGCTTCCGCCTTGGCGCGGATGTGGCCGCCTTCGGCCTCGGCGCGCGCCTTGATCTCGTTGGCCTCGTCCTGGGCCAGGCGGAGCATGCGCTGGAGGCGCTCGGAGAGCCCCTCCAGCGTCGTCGGCGGCAGTGACAGGCGCTCCACCTGGTTGCGCATCTCGGTGATCTCCGAGCGTGCGGCTTCCAGCTGGCGCGCCAGATCCGACGTCTGGGACACGGCGGCATCGCGGTCCGCGGCGAGCAGCCGCAGGTCCGAGTCGAGGCGTTCGAGATGATCCTCGACCTGGGCGCGGTCGTAACCGCGCTTGACGATGTCGAAGCCGGATCCCAGTGGGACGAGGTCACGGTCGTCGGCGAGGCCCATGCCCCTCACGCTACCCGTTCGGGTAACCCCGGAAGGTCACACACCCCGGAATCGATTGATAGCTGTGAGGTGCTTCGCGCGCAGTTCGTGATCCAGCACACCAAGACCTTCTTCCGGGGCAAGGCAGAGCACGCCGACCTTGCCCTGGTGTGCGTTGCGGTGCACGTCGTGCGCGGCCTGTCCCGTTTCGTCCATTGAGTACACCTTGGACACAGTCGGGTGGATCTTTCCCTTGGCGATCAAGCGGTTCGCCTCCCACGCCTCGCGGTAGTTCGCGAAGTGGGAGGAGAGGATGTGCTTGAGGTTCATCCAGAGGTAGCGGTTGTCGTACTGGTGCATGTACCCGGAGGTCGACGCGCACGTCACGATCTTGCCGCCCTTGCGCGCCACGAACACGGACGCGCCGAACGTCTCCCGGCCGGGGTGCTCGAAGACGATGTCCGGGTCCTCGCCGCCGGTCAGCTCACGGATGCGAGCGCCGAACCGCTTCCACTCGCGCGGGTCCTGCTCGTGCTCGTTCTTCCAGAACTTGTAGCCCTCCGCCGAACGATCGATGATCAGTTCGGCGCCCATGGAACGAACGATCTCGGCCTTCTCCGGCGACGAGACGACACAAACGGGCGTGGCGCCACCGTTCAGCGCGAACTGCGTGGCGTACGAACCGAGCCCGCCGGACGCACCCCAGATCAGCACGGTGTCGCCCTGCTTCATGTTCGCGCCGTTGGTCGACACGAGCTGCCGGTACGCCGTGGAGTTCACCAGGCCGGGAGACGCGGCCTCCTCCCACGTGAGGTGGCGCGGCATCGGCATCAGCTGGTTCGACTTCACCAGGGCCAGGTCGGCGAGACCGCCGAAGTTCGTCTCGAAGCCCCAGATGCGCTGCTGCGGGTCGAGCATCGTGTCGTTGTGCCCGTCCGGCGCCTCCAGCGGCACGTCCAGACAGTGCGCCACGACCCGGTCGCCCGGCTTCCACGCGGTGACGCCGGGACCGACGCGGACGACGACACCGGCCAGGTCCGAGCCCACGACGTGGTACGGCAGGTGGTGCTTCCCGCCCAGCTTCTTCAGGAACCCGAACGTCGAGACCGGCTCGAAGATCGACGTCCAGACGGTGTTGTAGTTGATCGCGGAGGCCATCACCGCGACCAGCGCCTCGCCCGGCCCGAGCTCGGGCGTCGCGACCTCGTCGACGTGCAGCGACTTGCGAGGGTCTTTGTCCCTCGTCTCAAGGCCTGAGAACATCTCGGCCTCGTCCGCGTGCACGGTCACGCCCCGATAGCTCTCCGGAACGTCCAACGAACCGATCGCGTCCAGCTCGTCGGCCAGGATCGCGTCAAGGATCTTCTGCACGGCGGCATTCCTTCCCTAGTGAGGGATAGTCGCAGGTTGCCGGAGGTTACTCAGTAGTAACCGATTCAGAATCCTGCTTGTGAGGGATTCCACTCGGAAGAGTTGACCGGGCGGCCAACCAAGGAGGAGCATTGAAGGTGTCCGAGAAAGGGAGGTGGTGGAGATGACCAAGGCGTGGACCAGGTGGCAGGACTGGACCGAGGTGGCGATCGGTGTTCTGGTGCTGCTGTCTCCGCTCGTCGTGGACACCTCGAACGCGGCCATGTGGACGATGATCGTGCTCGGCGCGCTCATCGCGATCGACGGACTCGTCGACCTCGCCGTGCCCGCGATGATCTACGGGGAGTACGTGCAGATGGTGCTCGGAGCACTGCTGTTCATCTCGCCGTGGGTGATGAGCTACAGCGACCTGATGGCGGCCTCGTGGGTCTCCTGGGTCGGTGGCGTGCTCACCGTGGCCGCGGGGGCGCTGGCGATGCCGTCCGCGAACGCCGCGCACTCGGCCGCGGCACAACCGCACTGATCAACCTGTGAACCTGTGGGCCCGGGAAACGTTCTGGGCCCACACAGTCGTGGAGGCGAGAGCGTGGAGGATTCGGCCAAGGAGCGCATCCTGACCGCGGCCGAGGAGCTCTTCGCCGACGGTGGTTTCGACGCCACCCCGACGTCGAAGATCGCTGAACGCGCCGGCGTCCCCAAGGGTCTGGTGCACTACTACTTCAACCGCAAGAAAGACCTGCTCGCCGCGCTCGTCGCCCGGCTGCCGGACAGCACGGTCGACCACCGCGGGGTCGTTGTCGCGGGGGACGTCGCGGAGTCGCTCAGAAGACTGGTCGCCGCGCTCGACGCCCGCTTGAACGCCTCACCGCTGCTCTCGCACCTGCTGTGGCGCGAGGCGGACACGCACGAGGCCGTCCGCGACGCCATGCAGGCGCGGTACGCGAACGTCGCCACGCAGATCAAGCAGGTCATCCTCGCCGCGGGCGGGGCGGCCGTCGCGCTCAAGGACGTCGAGGCCGCCTCGGCCCTGCTCGCGCTCGCTGTCAGCTACCGGCACTCGGTGGCGCGGCACAGCGACGAGGACGACCCGATCGACAGGGAACTGGACTTCGTGGCCGGCGCGCTCCAGCGCTAGTGCTGTGCGGCGGCGGGCTCGACGAGCTCGATGAGCACCCCGCCGGCGTCCTTCGGGTGCACGAAGTTCACCCGGCTGTTGGACGTGCCGCGCCGCGCCGCGTCGTAGAGCAACCGCAGGCCCTTCGCCCGCAGAGCGTCCGCCGCAACGTCCACATCGGACACCCGGTACGCGAGCTGCTGCAGGCCGGGCCCGGACCGGCCGATGAACTTGGCGATCGTGGAGTCCTCGTTCAACGGCGCCAGCAGCTGGATCGCGGTCCCGGCGGCGTCGCCCGGCGCGTGCAGCATCGCCTCGCGCACGCCCTGCTCCTCGTTCACCTCTTCGTGCGCCACTTCGAGGCCGAAGTTGTCGCGGTAGAACGCGATGGCCACGTCGAGATCAGGCACCGCGATGCCCACGTGGTCGATCGCGGTCACGAATCGAGCGATGTCTGCGTTCATAACGGCGAAGGGTATCTACCTGATCGGTGCAGGTGCCCCTGTGCGGGGTCTCACACGATTACCGCCCAGTAGGCGCAGGTATGGTGCCTAGTTAACGACCGTTCGCTCTTCCAATGGAGGCAGTTGTGTCCGGTTCCGTGATCGTCGCCGGGGCGCGCACCCCGATGGGCCGACTGCTGGGATCGCTCAAGGACTTCTCGGGCGCCCAGCTGGGTGGCGTCGCGATCAAGGCGGCACTGGAACGCGCGGGCGTCGCCCCCGAGCAGGTGCAGTACGTGATCATGGGTCAGGTGCTCACCGCCGGCGCGGGCCAGATCCCCGCTCGCCAGGCCGCCGTGGCCGCGGGCATCCCGATGAACGTGCCGGCGCTGACCATCAACAAGGTCTGCCTGTCCGGCATCGACGCGATCGCGCTGGCCGACCAGCTGATCCGCGCCGGCGAGTTCGACGTCGTCGTGGCCGGTGGCCAGGAGTCGATGACGCAGGCGCCGCACCTGCTGCCGAAGTCGCGCGGCGGGTTCAAGTACGGCGACGTGACGATGCTCGACCACATGGCGCACGACGGCCTGTTCTGCGCGTTCGACCAGGTCGCGATGGGCGTCTCGACGGAGAAGCACAACGAGCGCTACGGCGTCACCCGCGAGGAGCAGGACGCGTTCTCCGCGCGGTCGCACCAGCTCGCCGCGAAGGCCGCCGAGAACGGCGTGTTCGAGGCCGAGATCGCGCCCGTCGCGATCCCGCAGCGCAAGGGCGAGCCGGTCCTGTTCAGCACGGACGAGGGCGTCCGCGGCGACACGACCACCGACACCCTCGGCAAGCTGCGCCCGGCGTTCGCCGCGGACGGCACGATCACCGCCGGTTCGGCGTCGCAGATCTCCGACGGCGCGGCCGCGGTCGTCGTGATGAGCAAGGCCAAGGCCGAGGAACTGGGCCTGGAGTGGATCGCGGAGATCGGCGCCCACGGCGTCGTCGCGGGCCCCGACGCCTCGCTGCACGAGCAGCCGTCCAACGCCATCAAGGCCGCCTGCGCCAAGGAGGGCATCGACCCCGCCGACCTCGACCTGATCGAGATCAACGAGGCGTTCGCGGCGGTCGGCATCGTCTCCACGAAGAAGCTCGGGATCTCCGAGGACAAGGTCAACGTCAACGGCGGCGCCATCGCGCTCGGCCACCCGATCGGCATGTCCGGCGCCCGCATCGCCCTGCACCTCGCTCTCGAGCTGCAGCGGCGGGGCGGCGGCGTGGGTGCCGCGGCGCTGTGCGGTGGTGGTGGTCAGGGCGACGCTCTGATCATCCGCGTGCCCGCCAAGGCCTAACCTCCTGGCTGTGGCCAAAGCCGTTGACGTAACAGGACTGGTCGACCGCGCGCGTGACGGCGAGCCGCGCGCGGTCGCCAGGCTGATCTCCCTGGTGGAACAGGCGAGCGAGGCGCTGCCCGAGGTGGCCGCCGCCCTCGCGCCCTACACCGGCAACGCTCAGGTCGTCGGCCTGACCGGCGCCCCGGGAGTCGGCAAGTCGACCTCCACCAACGCCCTGGTGCGCGCTTTCCGCGAGCAGGGCAAGAAGGTCGCGGTCATCGCCGTCGACCCGTCCAGCCCGTTCTCCGGCGGTGCGCTGCTGGGCGACCGCGTGCGGATGGGCGACCACGCGACGGACCCCGGCGTGTTCATCCGCTCGATGGCCACCCGCGGGCACCTCGGCGGTCTCTCGTGGGCCACTCCGCAGGCGCTGCGGGTCCTGGACGCGGCGGGCTTCGACGTCGTGCTCGTGGAAACCGTCGGCGTCGGTCAGTCCGAGGTCGAGATCGTCGCGCTCGCCGACACGACGATCGTGCTGCTCGCGCCGGGCATGGGCGACGGCATCCAGGCCGCGAAGGCGGGCATCCTGGAGATCGCCGATGTGTTCGTGGTCAACAAGGCCGACCGCGACGGCGCCGACCAGACCGCCCGCGACCTCAAGTACATGATCTCCCTGGGCCGGCGCGACCGCGACGGCCCGTTGTGGCGCCCGCCCGTGGTGAAGACGGTGGCAGCCCGCGACGAGGGCCTGGACAAGGTCGTCGCGGCGATCGGCGAGCACCACGCGTGGATGGCCGAGCACGGCGAACTCCACGAACGCCGGCTGCGCCGCGCGGGGGCCGAGATCGAGGCGATCGCGGTCGAACGCGTCCGCACCCGGTTCGGCGGAACCGACGAGCTCGCGAAGCGCGTCGTCGCGGGTGAACTCGACCCGTTCGCGGCGGCCGAGCAGTTGATCAGCGGTAACCTGCGGCCATGACCGCTTGGGGACCGCCTCCACCCGTCGTCGTCGACCTCGGCAAGAGCGACACCCGCAAAGTCCTGATCGGCGGCTCCGTCGCCGGAATCCTCGGCATCCTCGCGCTGGTGGGCGCCGTCACGGCGTTCCTCGACGGCGAACCGGTCGGCGGCAGCATCGCGGCCGTCATCGGCATCGCGTTCACCTTCATCGGCGTGATGGCCGTGGTGAAGTGGAAGACCATCTCCCGCCCGCGCAAGCTGATCATCGAGCAGCAGGGCATCCGGCTGGACGACCCGCAGGGCATGCCGTGGGCCGTCGGCTGGCAGGACCTGGGCGCGATCTCGATCTCCCGCACGCAGGAACGCGCCGTGCAGCTCGCGGACGCCCTGGTGCGCCGCACGCTGGTCCGCGTCGACCTGCACCCGCGCGACCCGCAGCGGTTCCGGCCGGCGCACCCGACGATGGAACCGATGTGGGAGTTCCACCGCGTGCAGAACGGCTACCGGCTGCCGCTGGGGGACTCGGCCGGGTTCATCGCGCCGATCGACCAGGCGCTGCGGACGTTCGCCCCGCAGATCTACCGGGGCGTCATCGACGAGGGCTTCACCGTCGGCCTCCACTGACGAACGCAGAGTTCCGAAACGAGACGCACCTCTACTCTCAGTAGTCCCGAATTTCACTGTTTGCAGTGTTGGTCTCCCCCTTGACTACTCAGGGGAGTTACCCTCAGTCGTTCGTGCGGTGTCACTTCTATCCCCCCAAGGGGTGAAGCCGTGGGCGGCAACGTGAGCACAGAACAGCGGGTTCTGGACGTCGTGCTGTCCTTCGCCGAAGACGACACGCTCCCCGAACTCCTCCGCCACGTCGTCGAGTCCGCCTGCGATCTGACCGGCGCCCCCTACGGCGCGTTAGCGGTGATCGACGGCCACCGCGAGCTCACCGAGTTCACCGCCCGCCACGACGGCCAGGTCCAGATCACCTCGGGCGACCCGCGCTCGATCAGCGCGGCCGACTTCCTGGGCGCGCCGATCAAGGTCCACGACGAGACGTTCGGCAACCTCCTCCTGAGCGGCAAGGCCGAGTTCACCCGCCAGGACCGCGACGTCCTGCACGCGCTCGCCACCGCGGCGGGCAGCGCCGTGGGTCACCTCGACCGCTACGACCAGACGCGCAAGCGTGAGGTCTGGCTGCGCGCCGCAGCAGAAGTCACCACTGACCTTCTGTTAGGCACGAACGGCCGTGACGCTCTCTACCGCGTGGCGCGCGCAGCACGCCGCACGGCCAACGCGGACTTCGCGGCGTTGGTGTTGCCCGACCACAACGGCGACCTCGTCATCGAGGTGACCGTCGGCGGCGAGTACGACGCCGAGGGCATGCGCGTGCCGAAGGAGGGCACCTCCACCTACCGCGTCTACGAGTCGGGCATGGGGGAGTGCCACGACGAGGGCACGCTGCCCGAGGTGCCAGGCCCGTGCGCGGTCGTGCCGATGAAGGTGGGCGACCGCACGATCGGCGTGCTGCTCGTGACGAGGCTGCCGGACGAACCGAGCTTCGACGACCCGGACCTGATCGAGACGTTCGCCGCCCAGGCCTCCCTGGCGCTGGAGTTCACCAGGGCCAGGGGCGACACCGAACGGCTCGCCGTCCTCGAGGACCGCGACCGCATCGCCCGAGACCTGCACGACCTCGTCATCCAACGACTCTTCGGCCTGGGCCTCGGTCTCCAGGGCCTCACCGGCATGATCAACAGACCTCAGGTCATGGAACGGATCAGCGGTTTCGTCGAGGAGGTCGACCACACGATCCGCGAGATCCGCCGCACCATCTTCTCCCTGCAGGAACCCCCGTCCGGCAGCACGAGCCTGCGCGGCCAGCTCCTCAACGCCGTGCACGACTCCGCCCGCCTGCTGGGCTTCGAACCGGACGTCTCCCTGGAGGGCCCACTCGACACGGTGGTGCCCGACCAGGTCAGACCAGACCTTCTCGCCACCCTGCGCGAGGCGCTGACGAACGTCGTACGACACGCACGAGCGAAGCACGTAGCCGTCGCCGTAACAGTCGACCGCACCGTGTCGAGTCTCGAGCTGTTGGTCAAGGACGACGGCAGAGGCTTGCCGTTGGCTGACGATTCCGGCGGCCTGCCCCACCACGCGGGCGGCTTGGCCAACATGGCGGCTCGGGCGCGGCGCCACCACGGCGACTGCGCGGTGGACTCGATCCCCGGCGCGGGGGTGAGCGTCACCTGGTTCGTCCCACTGGTGCTGCAGGAGGCGAGATGGCGATAGCGGTGCTCTTGGTGGACGACCACGAAATCGTGAGACGAGGCCTCGTACAGCTGCTGGCCCAAGCAGAAGACGTAGAGGTAGTCGGCCAAGCGGACAGCGCGGCCGCGGCGATCGCCCAAGCACCACGCCTGAAACCCGACGTGGCCATCATCGACGTCCGCCTGCCCGACGGCGACGGCGTCACGGTCTGCCGGGAGATCCGCAGCCTGGTCCAACCCCCACCGGCCTGCCTGATGCTCACCTCCTACTCCGACGACGAGGCGCTCTTCGGCGCGATCATGGCGGGCGCCTCCGGCTACATGCTGAAAGAGGTCTCCGGCAACGACCTGGTGGCTGCCGTCCGCACTCTCGCCTCAGGCGGCTCACTTCTCCACGCCGGTGTCACCGCCACCGTCCTGCAACGCCTCCGAGGCGGCCCCGAAGAAGACCCGCGCTACGCCGCCCTGAGCCCACAAGAACGCCGCATCCTCGACCTCATCGCCGAGGGCATGACCAACCGCCAGATCGCGAACCGCCTGTTCCTGGCCGAAAAAACCGTGAAGAACTACGTCTCCTCACTGCTGCACAAGCTGGGCTTCGACCGCCGCACCGAGGCAGGCGTCTACGCGGCCCGCCGCAGACGCACGCACCCCGGCACGTTCTGAACGAGGCAGCCAAGCACGCAACCGCAGCCACGCACGCAACCGCAGCCACGCACGCAACCGCAGTCGCGAACGCAAGGTGACCACCGTCTTGGCCCGGCGCGCGCTCCCAACCGGCAGCCGTCGACGCAAGCCAGCCACCTACGAGGCCTGGCACGCGATGCCGAAGGCGAGCCCGAACGGGCTGATGCCCGCCACAGAGCCGGTTCCACCCGCGCATGGCGATTGGGGCTTGACTTTGGGT
>NZ_JBHXLO010000037.1:21956-97573 GCF_042721395.1 Lentzea sp. NPDC058450 | reverse complement strand
ACCTCGCACCCAAAGTCAAGCCCCAATCTCTTTGCAGCGTGGGCACGTTGAGCCGGTACGTCACGTCATTACCGGTTGCCGTGGTGCGCCCAGGAGGGACGCCTCGCCTTCGGCATTGCGTTGAGGTCGGGTAGCTCGGCTCCGCCATTGCCGGACGCACGCTCAGACGGGCTCGCCTTCGGCATCGCGGACACCTCAAGCCATTGGTGACCTGAGTCTTGGCCCAGCCCGTCTTGGCCCAACCGGACTGTCAGACCTCGTCTGTACATTGGGTCGCGGGGGACCTGTGTGCAAGGGGGACGCCTGCGTGAGCCTGCCCCGCCTCGCCCCTTCCCTCCCCCGTGCCCAGAACGGCCCGCTCCTCCTTGCGCGGTGGCGGTTCGGCGGCCACGATCGGTGCGGTGCGGAACGACGTGATCAGCCGCCCGGACGTGCCCGTGTTGGAGCACACCGTCGCTGACGAGCTCGCGGCGATGACCGAGGCGTGGGACTGGTTCGAGAACCTCGTGGGTCTCAAGGGGCGCAGGATGTTCGCCCGCGTTGACGAGACGGCCGGGACCTACACGGTGTGCACGCCGGTGAAGCCCGGGGACTCGTTCGGGCTTGCCGTCGGGGTGTTGGCGGGTGGTCGGTATCGGCGGGTGGTGCTGGAGGGTGATCCGCCCGCGTTGTACGGGCGGATCGGGCCTGCCATGGAGTCGCTGAAGACCTTGGGGCCGTGGGACTCCGAGCGGCCGCTGGTCGAGTTCTACCGGCGGCACACGGTGGTCGAGTTGTGGGTGCCGGTCAGCTGAAGGTTGCGGCTACCAGTTCTGCGGTTTTGGCCAGCAGGGGTTCGTCTGCCGTGCCGGTCGGGTCGTCCTTGCGGGTGGAGAGGACAGCGATCACGATTGGCGCGCGGCCCGGCGGGAAGGCGATGCCCACGTCGTTGGTGGTGCCGTAGCTGCCGGTGCCGGTCTTGTCGCCCCAGCGCCAGGCGGACGGGAGGCCCGCGCGGATTCGGTTGCCGCCTGTGGTGTTGGCCAGCAGCCACTTGGTGAGCTGGTCGGAGTCGTTGGAGTTCAGGGCGTGGCCGAGGGTCAGGCGCGCGTTGCTCTGGCCGATGGCTCGTGGGGAGGTGGTGTCGGTGATGCGGCCCGGTTCCGCCGAGTTGAGTTCTGGTTCCCAGCGGTCCAGGCGGGTGACCGGGTCGCCGATCGAGCGGCTGAAGCGGCTGATGGCCGTGGGACCGCCGAGTTCCTTGAGCAGGAGGTTGGCCGCGCAGTTGTCGCTGTAGGTGATGGTGGCCTCGCAGAGGGCCTTGACGGTCATGCCGTTCGCCAGGTTCTCGGGCTTGCCGGTGATCGGGCCGTAGCCCGACTTGTCCACATCGGACTGGGTGTAGGTGATCACCTTGCCCAGCAGCGTTCCGTCGCGGTCCTTGCGGAGGATCGCGGCGGCCGCGATGGTCTTGAAGGTCGAGCACAGCGGGAAGAGTTCGTCCGCCCGGTGCAGCACCGTGCGGCCGGTGCCGGTGTCGGTCGCGAACACGCCGAGGCGCGCGTTGTGTTGTTTCTCCAGGTCGCGCAGCCTGCCGGTGACCGTCGAGGCCTGCGCCGTGGCGGGCACCGTCACCGCCAGGGCCGCCCCCGCACCCCACGTCAGCACGGCACGTCGGTTAACGCTCAACGTCCTGTCCCCTCACTCCGGAAACCTCTCCCAGTTGACAGGACGCGCGGGAGATCAACTGGTTGTCATGCGATCCTGCGCCAGCACGCGAGGTAGGTGAGCGCGGCGATCAGCGAGCCCGCCGACGCGAGCGAGCCGGCACCGAGGTAGATCACCCACTCGTCGGCGTTGAGGCCCTCCTGGGCCAGCGGGAAGACCCAGAGGATCAGGCCGAGCGCGAGGGTGGCGGCTGCGGCGAGCGACCAGAAGACGACCAGCACGACACGTCCGACGCGACGCGGACCGGTGTAGGGCTCCAGCGATCCCTTGCGCTGCAACCACCACGCGGCCAGCGCGGCGATCGCGAGCGCGATGCCGTCGGCGGCGAGGGTGTCGCTCAGGCGGTGCCACTTCGCGGTCAGCGTGTACTGGCCGATCGCCGTCGCCCACGGCAGCACGAAGAACAGCATGACGCCGCGCCACTTCCACGGCACGACGATGATCGCCGCGAACAGCACCGTCATCGCGATCGTCGTGTGTCCACTCGGGAGGCTGTTGTGCGCGTAGTCGCCGGAGACCTCGACCAGGTGCGGGCGCGGCAGGATGAACCGCTTGAGGGCCTGCACCACCACCTGCCCCGCGACGATCACGCCGACGGCCGCGACGGTGAGGTCCCAGCGCTTGCGGAGCACGCCGACGAGCGCCACGGCGACCACGGCCGCGGCCAGCGAGTAGATCGTGATCTGGCCGAGCGCCTGCCAGGCGGCGTCGGCCTCGTCGACGTTGTCCTGGTCGGCGCCGCGCAGAGCCGCGTTCTCGATGGTCTGACCGGCCCTCGTCAGCACGGCGAGGACGTACACGACCGCCGCGAAGACGAATCCGGCCACCGCGACCACGGGCCACCGTCGAAGGTTCACGCCACGGGAGTCTGCCGCCGTTCGGACCGGCCCGCAGTTCGAAGATCAACGGGCATACTCGTGCCGCATGGACCTCGAGGACGGCGGCAGGATCCCGCAGCACGCGCGGCAGCGGTTCCTGCGCGGCCTGTGGGAGATCATCGACCAGCACGGACCCGGACCGACGTACGTGCGCGGGGACGCCGCCCGCGAACGCCTCGAAGCCCTCGGTGCCTCCCCCGACGACCTGCGGGCCTACGCGCGGCTGGTCGCCTACGAGGCGCTGCACTCGGCCCTGTACTTCCTGGACGATCCCGCCGACGACGACCCCGGCCCGGGCTGGGCGTTGATCGAGACCTCCGGCGGGGAACTGACCGGGCGCCTCGTCCAGGGCCTCTACGAGGACCTCGACCCCGACCATTGAACCCGCTCCAAGACGGCGGTGATCGCGAGGTCCACCGTGTACTCGAACTCGGCCGCGCGGTCGAACTCGGCGAGGTGCGGCGCCGTCGCGGCGATCGCGGTCAGCCCGGCGGCTTGGAGTGCCTCCAAGCGTTCGCCGTCGTCTCCCCCGAACGTGGGCGCAGCCGACACCTCGCGCAGCAGCGTGCCGATCAACGTGGCGAGCAGCATCCGCAGCAGGTGCACGGCCTCGTCCGGCTCGGCACCGGCCGCGAGCAGCACGGTCAGCACGGCGTCGACCGGTTGGAGGCCCTCCAATGACGACAGCTGCCGGGTGAGCACGAGCGGCGCGGCTCCCGGATGGGCCAGCGCGCGGTCGCGGAAGGCGTGCGCGATGGCGTGCAGGTCGTGCCGCGCGTCCCCGGTCGGCGCCGGCAGGGCGAGGCCGCTCAGCAGCTGTTCGGCGACGGCGTCGAGCAGGCCGTCCTTGCCGTCGACGTGGTTGTAGAGGCTCTTCGCGTCCACGCCGAGCAGGCGCGCGACCGACCGCATGCCGACGGCCGCCACGCCCTCGTCGCCGATGACCTGCAACGTCGCCGCGACGATGGACTCGCGGGACAGCAGCGGGGTGCGCGGACGGCCGCGGCGCGTGTCAGTCACCTGGCCATTGTGCCTTGCGGATGTCCACGGTGTGGGTTTAACCTCCCAATTAACCCACACCGTGGGTATTGGAGGGGTGATGCGCTTCCCGTGGGGAACGGCGGCCGACCTGCCGACGATCGGCACCGAGATCGACACGCTCGCGGCGATGGACGTCGAGGGCGGCCCAGGCGCGCGGCTGCGGGTGGCCCGTGAGCGCGGACTGGCGTTCCGGCGCGAGTTCGCCACGACCGGCACGCCGGGCAGCATCGTGACGCGCGACCTGGTGACGTTGCCGTACCCGACGCGGTTCGGGCTGTTCCGGGCGTCGCGGGCGATCGCGCCGTTCCTGTCGATCACGAACCGCATGCTGGTGATCCGCTGGGACGACAAGGTGCTGTTGTTCGAGCCGAGCGACCACGAGCACGGCCGCTACACGCCGTACTTCGAGGACCTGTCCGAACGCACGCCGGACGTGGTGGAGCGCCGCATGGTCAAGGTCCACGGCACCGTGCCCGACCACCTGGCGGCGCTCGGCATCGCGCCCGAGGACGTCGACTACCTGATGTTCGACCACCTGCACACGCAGGACCTGCGGCGATGGATCGGCACGTCGACCACGCCCGCGCTGTTCCCCAACGCCAAGGTGATCGTGCAACGCGACGAGCTGATGGCGATGGCCGAGCTCCACCCGTTGCAGAAGCCCTGGTACCAGCCCGCGACCTATGCCGACGTGCCGCCGGAGGCGTTCCTGCCGATCGACGGCTCGGTCGTGCTCGGCCCCGGCGTCGCCGTGATCAAGACGCCGGGCCACGTGTTCGGCAACCAGAGCCTCGTCGTCAACACCTCGACCGGCATCTGGGTGAGCAGCGAGAACGTGATCGCCGCCGAGGCCCTGACCCCGGAGCATTCGAAGCTGCCGGGGCTGTCCTCGTGGTCACGGCGGTGGCAGCAGGAGGTCGTGCTCAACGCCAACACCGTCGAGACCACGGCCGACCAGTACAACTCGATCGTGCTGGAGAAGACCATCGCCGACCGCAGCACCGCGGACCCGCGCTTCCTCCAGTTCTTCCCGTCCAGCGAGCTCACCGGCGCCTGGACGAACCCCGGCACCAGGCCCACCTTCACCCACGGCCAGATCGTCCACTGAGGAGCGTCCCGATGACGTCACGTTTCGTCCTGCCACCGGAAGAAGTCCTGCGGGCACGCGAAAAGCTGGTGCTCGACCACTTCCGCGACGAGGTGGCCCACGACTGGGACGCCACGCTCTCGACGTTCCCGCACCCCCACTACGAGATCATCGCGCAGATGGTCGTCCACGACGGCGACGACGCGGTCCGCCAGTACTACACCGACACCCGCGTGGCGTTCCCCGACCAGCACCACGAGCTGATCGCGTTCCGGCACAGCGTCGACGCCGTGATCGTCGAGTTCTGGCTCCTCGGCACGCACCTCGGCCCGCTGGGCAAGATCCCGGCCACCGGCGGCAAGCACCGCACGCGGATGAACGCGTACTTCATCTTCGACGAGAACGAGAACCTCGTCACCGAGCGGATCTACTTCGACCAGTTGAGCGTGTTGAAGCAGGTGATCGGCGGGATCGACCGGAAGAAGCCGAGCGGGATCGCGAAGCTGCTGAAGGTGCTGCGCGGGATGCTCGCGATGTCGGGCAGCCGGCCGGACCCGCGCCTGACCAGGACGACGCCGCCGAGCCTGGACGACTAGAGCCGGATCAGCTTGCGTTCCACGGCGGTCGTCACGGCCGCCGTGCGCGTCTCCACGCCGAGCTTCGCGAAGATCCGCACCAGGTGCGTCTTCACGGTGGCCTCGCTGATGAACAACGCCTTCGCGATCTCCCGGTTCGACAGGCCGCGGGCGAGGTGTTCGAGGATCTGGACCTCGCGCTTGCTGAGCTTCGGGGCCGGGCCGCGGACCTGGCGCAGCAGCCGTTGCGCGATGTCCGGGGAGAGCACGGTCTGGCCGGTCGAGGCCGTGCGGACGGCCTTGGCGAGCTCCTCGGGCGCGCAGTCCTTCAGCAGGTAGCCGATGGCGCCGGCCTCCACGGCGCGGACGATGTCGGCGTCCGAGTCGTAGGTGGTGAGCACCACGACCTGCGGGGCGTCCGGGAGTGCGCGGATGCGGCGGGTGGCCTCCACGCCGTCGATTCCCTTGCCCAGTTGGAGATCCATCAGAACGACGTCCACTGTGGACGCTTGGGTGACCGCCTGCTCGCCCGTGGCGGCCTCGATCACCTCGAAGTCCCGGGACAGCAGGCCCACGAGGCCGAACCTGACCACCGGGTGGTCGTCGACGACGAGGACCTTCACGGCGTCGGCACCGTCACGGCCACGGCGGTTCCCTCCCCCGGCGCGCTCTCCACGGACACGGTGCCGCCCAGTTCGGTGATGCGGCCGCGGATCGAGGCCAAGCCGTAGCCGCGGCCCTCGGTGGTGCGGGTGGCGGCGGGGTCGAAGCCTCGGCCGTTGTCCACGACGTCCAGTGTCACCGCGTCTCCCAGGTAGGACAACGTGATCGCCACGCGGGAGGCGTGCGCGTGTTCGGAGGCGTTGGCGACGGCTCCCTGGGCCACGCGGAGGAGGGCCACCTCGGTCTGCACGCTCAACGGGTACGGGTCGCCGTCGACCTCGACGTGCGGGCAGAGGCGGTGGAGGGCGTCCACGAGGGTGCCGCGCAGGGGTGAGAGGTCGCGGACGAAGCGGCGGGCCTCGGTCAGGTTCTCGCGGGCGACGGAGGCCGCGCGGTCGGTTTCTCCCAGTGACAGCAACAGGTTGATGCTGGAGAAGCCCTGCGCGAGGGTGTCGTGGATCTCGCGCGCGAGGCGTTGGCGTTCCTCCAGGACACCGGCCTCGTGCAGGAGGCGGGCGCGGTCGAAGAACACCGCCGCGGTCAGCACCGCCACGCCGACCGGGCCGAGGACGAGCGACCAGTCGAACGTCGCCGCCAGCCTGATCTGCGCCAGCACCACGGCGAACGTCAGCAGGGCCGCGATCGGCAGCGCCACGCGCGGCCTGAGCTGGCGCAGGCACTGGAAGAACAACGGGATCGCGCACCAGCCGAAGCTCGGCGCGAGCCACACGAGCACCAGCCACACGGCCAGCACCGCGGGCAACGCGCTGGTCCAGCGCACGCCGGCGGGATAGGCGACGCCGAGCGCGAGAGCCAGGCCGAGCACGACGAGGTCGGCGCCGTGGTACGCGACGTACCGCGCCGCCGACGCCGTCAGCAGCACGTAGAAACCCGCGTGCATCGCCCTGTGCAGCCACACGTCGGCGACTGTAGGCGAGGGCGGCGGCCCGGCGGGTCAACCGATGGGTTGAACCGAGGTTCAACCGTCACCACCATGGAACGGGCGCGCGAACGCGGCACCGTTGGGGCCATGGACATCAAGAAGATCGCAATCGCCACCCTGGTCGTGCTGAGCGTCGGCGGCGGCTACGCGGCGGCCGACCAGCGCACCCCCACCCGCACGGAGAAGGTGCTGACCATCGACGCGGCGATCAAGGCCGCGCAGGCCACCCTCGACGCCGCCGAGAAGGAGAACCAGCGCGTCACGGTCGCCGTCGTCGACCGCAGCGGCGACCTCGTGGTGCTGCTCGCCGGGGACGGCGCCGGCCCGCAGACCGAGGAGTCCGCGCGGCGCAAGGCGTTCACGGCCGTGTCGTTCAACGCCCCGACCTCGGAGCTCGCCGGCCGCGTCACCGGCCAGGGCGCCACCCTGCGCGACATCCCCGGCACGTTGTTCCTGGCGGGTGGCGTGCCGGTGGCGGTCGACGGCACGTCGGTGGCGGGCATCGGGGTGGGCGGCGCGCCCAGCGGCGACCTGGACGAGAAGTTCGCGAAGGCCGGCCTGGCCACCCTGAGGTGAGCGGCTTGGAGGCCGTCAGTGCGACGGAGCGGACGGCATCCACATGAATCGGACGAGACGAACTCGAGGAGCATTGGCTTCCGTTCTTTCGGCAACTCCGGAAAGGGAGCTCCAGCCGCGATCCGTCAGCAGTGCCGGCCGTCCGGGGCGGAGGAGCGTTCTCTCGTCAGATAGCAGAAGCGGGCGTTTTCCGCTGCGAACAGGGCCGTCAGGCGGCCGGACAACGTCGATGAACTGCGTATTTGCGACTCGCGGCGGTGCTGATCGACGTCCGATGCGTACTTGAAATCCCACGAAATGTTCCTGAGCACGCCCATGAAGTCGCTCATCTCCGCGGACTTGACGAACCGCTGGCTGAACAACGTTCTTGACCAATGCATCCACACGAACCGCGAACCGATGACCTCGAACGTGCGCTCAGCGGTGCTGTGGTGACCGGGGTCCCGGTCAGCGGCGCCGGTCGGTCGTGCTCCAGCCCTGGTTGATCCGCACCGTCTGTTCGGGATCGACGGACTCGGGCGCGACGGCGTGCCGTGCCACGTGGCGGCCCGGCTTCGGCTTCTTGCCCATCAGCATGAGCGCCACGGCGAGGAGCAGGCCCACGGTCGCGAGACCTGCCGCCACGGCACGGGCCGCCGGGTGTTCGAGGATCAGCGTGGAGATCGTCAGGGCCAGCACGAGGGCCGCGATCGGGCCGATGACGGCGATGTCCGAGCGCTCCTCGGGCACCTGGGCGGCGGGCTCCGCCGGGGGCGCCACCTGCGTGACCGGCGCGTAGACCTCGATCGTCTCGAAGTTCGCGCGCGGCGGTTCGTAGGGCGGCTGCCGTAAGCCGGGAGGGACCGTCACCCCCGCCATGCTGCCCGAGGAAGGCGCGTCGCCGCAAACCTCCCATTCCGGTCTGCTACGTGTTCCCATGTAGCGCTGGGTTTTCGAGGAGGTTCGTGATGTGCCGGTGGCTCGCTTACTCCGGTTCGCCGGTCTTGCTGGAGGAGTTGCTCTACGCACCGGAGAACTCGCTCGTCATGCAGTCGAAGCACGCCCGGCTGGGGGCCACGGCGGTGAACGGCGACGGGTTCGGCATCGGCTGGTACGGCAGCACGAGCACGCCAGGGCTGTTCCTCAGCACCGAGCCCGCGTGGAACGACCGCAACCTGCGGGAGCTGTCCGCGCAGATCACCGTCGACCGGGTCTTCGCGCACGTGCGGGCGTCCACGGGCGGCGCGGTGCAGCGGTCGAACTGCCACCCGTTCCGCCACCAGAACTGGCTGTGGATGCACAACGGGCTCATCGCCAAGTTCCCGCTGGTGCGGCGCGAGCTGATGCTGGCGATCGACCCGGCACTGTTCCCGCTGGTCGAGGGGTCGACGGACTCGGAGATCATGTTCTACCTGGCGATCAGCTTCGGGCTCGAGCAGGACCCGCCGGCCGCGGTGGCGCGCATGGTCGAGTTCGTCGAGGACGTCGGGCGGCGCGCGGGCGTCGAGTACCCGATCCAGATGACGGTCGCGGTCACCGACGGCTCGACGACCTGGGCGTTCCGCTACTCGAGCCGCGGCAAGTCGCGATCGCTGTTCCACAGCACCGACGTGACGACGTTGCGCCGCCAGTACCCGGACAACCCGGCGCTGCACGACCTCACCGACGACTCGCGGCTGGTCGTGTCCGAACCGCTGGGCGACCTGGTCGGGGCCTGGCAGGAGGTGCCCGAGTCGACGTGCGTGATCGTCCGGACGGGCGTCGAGGAGGAGCTCGTGCCGTTCAAGCCGTGACCCGGACCGGGAATCGTCAGGCAACCGTCAGCCGACGCACCCCGATCCGTCATAGCGTCTGGTGCTGCCGCCGCCACGGACCCCTCGGAGAGGTTCCTCATGCTCACCACGGCAGCGGCAGCACTCATCGCCTTAACGGCGCTCACCCCGGCGGCCCAGGCGCCCGTCCTGGAGGTCGTCACGGTCAACGGATCGGGGTGCGCGGCGGGCGACGCCGACGTCAAGACCGACGACCGCACCTTCACGATCGGCTACCACCAGTTCCTGGCCAGGGCGGGCAACGACTCGTCCCCCGTCGACCTGCGCAAGAACTGCCAGGTCAGCCTGCGCGTCAACGTCCCCGACGGATACACCTTCGCGTTGGTTAGAACCTCTTACAACGGTTACACCCACTTGCAATCGGGAGCCACCGGACTGAGTCGCGTCAGCACCTACGTGCAGGGGACGACGCCGACCGCGACGGTGAGCCAGCCGTTCACCGGGCCGTTCAGCGACGCCTGGCAGACCCACTACCGGCCGAACTCGGCGGACGTCCAGTGGGTGCCGTGCGGGGAGCAGCGCAACATCAACATCAACGCCGAGGTCCGCGTCGCGCTCGGCTCGGCGGACCCCGACCGGCTCAACTTCGCGATCGTGGAGTCGAGCCGCGGCGCGGTCCGGGTGAAGCGCTGCTGAGCGTCAGCCTGGTGGCGGCCACGGCGGCCGCCGCCAGGCCGGCGAGCGCGACCCACGTGTAGGCGTCGCCGTAGACGTGCTCCTGCCAGCTCCAGAGCATCTCCTTGTCCCCGGTGCTCGGCAGCCAGCCGAACGGGTGCACGAGGAAGATCACCAGCAGCACCCCGAGCACCGGCCGCGCCCAGGTGCGGCGGGTGAACGCCAGCGCGAGGAACGCGGGCACGCACCAGACCCAGTGGTGCGACCAGGAGACCGGGGAGACGAGCAGCCCGGCCGTCGCGATCGCGGTGAGCGCGACGACCTCGTCGCGGGCGCGCCAGGCGGCGACGACCGCGAGCGTCACGACGATCAGCGACAGACCGGTCCAGATCAGCGACTCGGCGTGCTCGCCGGGGTTGATCCGGTGCAGGAACCCGCGAACCGACTGGTTGGTCGCGTAGGCGAGGCCACCGGCGCGGCTCGTGTCGAAGATCGCGTTGAACCAGAACTCGGCGGAGTCCTTCGCGGCGAACAGGAACCCGAGCACGGCCATGCCCGCGAACCCGGCCAGCGCCATCGCCGCGGCCCGCCACTCGCGGCGCACCAGGAAGTAGAGCAGGAAGATCAGCGGGGTCAGCTTGATCGCGGCGGCCACGCCGATCAGCAGGCCGCGGAACCTCGGGTCGCGCACCGCCAGCGCGTCGACCACGACGATCGCCATCAGCACGAGGTTGATCTGCCCGAACAGGAACGTCGAGATCACGGGCTCCAGCGACACCCCGAGGATCGCGACGACGGGCCCGACCGTCCAGGCCACGTCCGGGCGGCGGCTGAGCGTCCTCGTGACCAGCACGCTCACGGCCGTGAGGCAGACGAAGTTCAGGGCCACCACCAGCGCGTTCGCCACCGGCACCGGCACGAACGTGAGCCCGCTGAACAACACCGCGGCGATCGGCGGGTAGGTGAACGGCAGGTTCGGGCCGTCCAACGGGCCCGGGAAGCCGACGTAGAGCGGCACGTCCTGGAGCCAGGCGAGCCCGCCGGTCCGGTACACCTGCAGGTCCAGGTAGTACGCGCCCATCGCGGCCATCTTGATCGGCAGCACCAGCAGCACGACGACCCAGATCGCGCGGACGACCTTGCGCGCGGTGGCCCAGCGGTGCCGGGTGAGGAGCCTGTTCCGGCCGGCCTCGAAGGCGTCGGCGGACATCGGCGGGATCTCGCCGGCGGCCCGGCTCAGCAACTGCATCTCGTTCACGGAAGGTTGTTGGTCGCTGCGCGCTTTCCCGTTTCCGCCAACGGGATGTGACCGTCCTCATGGGAACGCCCGATGCTCTGGAGGCCAATCGCGCAGGCGCGAGGGAGGTGACCACAGGCGCGGCGGGCGTGCTGGTGGCAGTGTGGAGCAGGTCACACCTCCTGAGCGGGAATGCTCTCGCGCCCATCGACCAATAGTTTCCGTGAGCACCGAGACAGCGCCGCCGGCGCGAACAGGAGGACCGGGGGTGACGAAGCCTCTGGACCGGGACGCGTGGGTCGAGCTGTACGACCGGCACGCCCGCGATCTGCACCGCTACCTGGCGCTGCGGGTGGACGCCGCGATCGCGGACGACCTGGTGTCCGAGGCGTTCCTCATCGCCTGGGAACGTCGTCAGAGCTTCGACCCGGCCCGCGCGAGCGTGAAGGCGTGGCTGTTCGGGATCGGGACGAACCTGCTGCGCCAGCACGTGCGCTCCGAGGGCCGGCGGCTGCGGGCCTGGGCGCGTGACCACGGCAGGCGCGCGGTGGCCGACCACGTCGACGACCGCACGGCGTCCGTCGTGGACGCCGAGTCGCTGATGAGCGACCTGGCCGAGGTGCTCGCCGACCTGCGGCCGGAGGAACGCGACGTGCTGCTGATGGTGGCGTGGGGCGACCTGAGCGCGGCCGAGGTCGCCGAGGTGACCGAGACGCCGGTGGCGACCGTGCGGACGAGGCTGTTCCGGGCGCGGGCCAAGCTGCGGGCGAAGATCAACGGACAGGAGGGTGACGACGATGCGTGAGATCCGGCAGGTCGAGGACGAGACCGTGAAGTGGGCGATGTCGGACGTCGCCCCGATGAGCGACGAGGCGTTCGACCGGGGCCGCGCGGCTCTGCTCGCGCGGATCGACGCCGCTGAACCTGTGTCCGGCGAGGTGGTTCCGCTGGCTCCGCGACGCAGGCGGCGCATCCCCGTGGTGGCCGCTGCCGCCGCGATGGTGGTGCTCGCGGGTGCCGCCCTGCTCGCCCCCTCGCTGGTGTCGCGGGTGAACGGCCCGAGCGTGGGCAGCGCGGCCGCGGCCGACCTGCTGAACAAGGCCGCGAACCTCACCGGCGACGCGAAGCTGACGCCGGACCAGTACCTGCTCGTGCAGCAGGACGCGCGCTGGTCGATGACCGAGTACGAGCACGACTGGATGTTCCTGCAGGACCAGAGGCTCCAGACGTGGATCCCGGCCGACCGCAACGGCCCGTGGCTCTACAAGCGCGAGCAGGCGAGCGGCCGCCAGTGGCTGATCGGCTCCGAGAAGGACCTCCCGCCGGACCTGAACTCGCCGTTCGACGGGGCGAGCGAGTACCGCTCCGACGGCGGACCTGCGTTGCGCGACAAGGTGAAGGTGAGCTTTCGCGACCCGTCCCCCGAGTACCTCACGACGCTGCCGGCCGACCCGAAGGAGCTGTACCGCAAGCTCCGCGACGAGGCGCAGGGCAACGAGGGACTGGCCTTCCTGCAGATGGTCAACGACGGCCTCGGCACCGGCGCGTACCCCGCGCACGTGCGGGCCGCGGTCTACCAGGCGCTGACCTACCTGCCGGGGCTGGAGGTCGTCGAGAAGGCGGCCGTGCTCGACGGCAGGACGGGCACCGCGCTCGGCGTCACCGAGAAGGAGACCACCGAGCAGATCGTGATCGACCAGACGACCGGCGAGTACCTCGGGTCGCGCACGGTGCTGGCGAAGGACGCGTGGGGGTTGAAGCAGGGCCAGGTCATCGGCACGACGTCGGTGACGACCAAGGTCGTGGCGGGGATGGGGCTCGCCTCCTGACCCGGCGCGTTGTGACAGGGGATCCGGGGTCCCCTGTCACAACGCGGCGGGCTGTCCGGTCTTCCTTGGCATGAGCCACGAACACCACCTGGACAACCCCGACCAGAGCGGGCCGCCGCCCGCCATCGACGTGATCGGCACCGTGCCGGGCGCGCCGCGGATCCCTGACGGCGCCGAGGCGATGACGATTCTCGTGACACTCCCGCCGGCCAGCCCCGGCGCGCCGCCGCACCGGCACTCCGGTCCCGCGTACGGGTACGTGGTGAAGGGCGCGATCGTCTTCGAACTGGAAGGCGAACCGGCCCGGGTCGTGCGCGCGGGCGGGACGTTCTGGGAGCCGGGCGGCGACGTCATCCACTACCAGGACGGGAACCACCTGGCGGACGAGGAGTCGCAGTTCGTCGTCACGATGTTCTGCGCGCCCGGTCAGCCGATGCTGACGGTGGTGGAGGCGGACGAACTGGAGGCGCGCAAGCACCTCAGGGCGCCGCGGCCGTGAAGACGTCGCTGACGGCGTTGGCGCGCGACCACGTCGAACTGGCCCGCGCGGCGTCGAGCGGGCGCAGTGCCGCCACCGTCCACGGTGGACACGAGCGGGCGTTGCGGCAGACCGTTATGGCGTTGCGGCTGTCCTGAGGGCCACCGGCGTCGCTGACGCGAGGAGGGGCGGGATCGCTCCCGCCCCTCCCCCGTCGTCACTCGACCAGCTTGCCGGCCGTGTCGACCTCCCTCATCAGCGCCGCGATCTCCTGCGGCACCGGGGGAATCGCCTCGCGGGCGACCTGGCCTGGGCCCGACCAGACGAGGTTGACCTGCTGCGCCGGGTCCATGTCCGGGTGGTCGGACCTGTTGTGGCAGCCGCGGGTCTCACGGCGTTCGAGGGCGCACTCCAGCGTGGCGCGGGCGGACAACGCCGACGACAGCAGGTCGAACGCGTGCGCGAGGTCCTGGAACCCAGCCAGGTCGGGGTGGACGCCGACGTCGGCGATGCGGGCTTCCAGCTCGTCGAGTTCGGCGAGGCCCTTGCGCAGGCCCGCCTCGTCGCGGACCACGCCCGCGTGTTCGGTCATGGTGTCGCGCAGGGAGCGTTGCAGGGCGCGGACGTTCTCCTGGCCGTCGGCGGCGAGCAGAGAGTCCACTTCGGACCTCGCCTCGGCCACGGCGGCCTGCGAACGGCGTTGCGCGGTCAGTGAGGAGGAGTACTCGGCGGCCGCCTCGCCGACGATGCGGCCGTAGACGAGGAGCTCGATGAGCGAGTTGCCGCCGAGGCGGTTGGCGCCGTGCAGGCCGCTGGACGCCTCGCCGATCGCGTAGAGGCCCTCGACGCCGGTGGAGTGGTCGTCCGGCGCGACCCAGACGCCGCCCATCGAGTAGTGCGCGGTGGGGGCGATCTCCATCGGCTGCTGGGTGATGTCCTTCATCTGCAGTTCCAGCAGGGTCTGGTAGACCCTCGGCAGGCGCTGCATGATCTGTTCGCGCGGCAGGTGCGAGACGTCGAGCCACACGCCGCCGTTCGGGGTGCCGCGGCCCTCCTTGATCTCGGTGTACGCGGCGAGCGCGACTCTGTCGCGAGTGGACAGTTCCATGCGTTGCGGGTCGTAGCGGGCCATGAAGCGCTCGCCGAGGGCGTTGGTGAGGACGCCGCCCTCGCCGCGGGCCGCCTCGGAGACGAGGGTGCCCGCCGCGTTCTCCGGTTCGAGCAGGCCGGACGGGTGGAACTGGACGAGCTCGGGGTCGCGGATCCTGCCTCCCGCGAGGACGGCCAGGCGGAACGAGTCGCCGGTGTTCTCGTCGCGGCGGCTGGACGTGCGGCGCCAGATGCGGGTGTGGCCGCCGGCGGCGAGGATCACCACGTCGGCATGGAAGACGTAGCGCCTGCCTGTGCCGAGGTCGAAGCCGTACGCGCCGAACACCACGTTGTCCTGCACCAGGATTCGGGTGATGTAACAGGAGTCGAGGATCGGGATCTCCAGCTGCGCGGCGCGGTTGACCAGGGTGCGCTGGATCTCCAGGCCCGTGTAGTCGCCCGCGAACGACGTGCGGCGGAACGTGTGCGCGCCGAAGAACCGTTGCGAGATGCGGCCGTCGTCCTCGCGGGCGAACGGCATGCCCCAGCGTTCGAGGTCGGCGATGCCGCGCGGCGCCTGCTCGGCCACGGTCCGCACGATGTCGGGGTTGGCGAGGAGGTAGCTCTCCTTGATGGTGTCGGCCGCGTGCTGCTGCCAGCTGTCGGCGGGGTCCATCGTGGCCAGCGCCGCGTTGATGCCGCCCGCGGCGAGAGCGGTGTGCGCGTCCGCCTTGGGGCGCTTGCCGACGACCGTCACGTCGACGCCCCGTTCGGCGAGTTCGATGGCGGCGCGCAACCCCGCGCCTCCCGTGCCGATCACCAAAACCGATGTGGCTACCTGATGTTCAGTCATCGCGGCCTCCGTTGCCCGTGTCTTCCAATAAATAGGACCGGGCAGCCTCCGAGCTTGTGACTGTTAGCTGTGTGACAGTGCGTTCGTCGCCACACCAGTAGGGTTGGTGGTGTGTTCGTGAAGCTTTGTGGTCTGCGCACCGAGTCCGATGTCGCCGTCGCCGTGGAGGCCGGGGCGGACGCCGTCGGTTTCGTGCTGACGAGCAGCCCTCGCCGGATCGAGGTCGACCTGGCCGCCCGACTCGTGGCTCAGGTGCCCGCCGGCGTTCTCACCGTCGCCGTGGTGCGGGGCGTCACGGCGGCCGAGGGTGGCGAGTTGGCGCTGAAGACGGGCGTGCGCGCGTTGCAACTGCACGGCGACTACCCGCGCGAAGCCTTCGACGAGCTGGCCGGGATGCCGTTCGGGTTGGTGCGGGCGACGGCGCTCGGGCCCGCGACGGACGTGCGGACCGGGGCGTTCGGGGAGTCCTGGCTGCTGATCGACTCGCCCGTCGCCGGATCGGGTGAGCAGTGGGACATCACGCGTCTCGCCGAGAACCCGCCCACCGGGGAGTGGCTGCTCGCGGGCGGGTTGTCGCCGGAGACGGTGGCCGGGGCGATCAGTGTCGCCCGGCCGTGGGGTGTGGACGTGTCGAGCGGCATCGAGTCGAGCCGCGGGGTGAAGGACCACGGGCGGATGCGCGCGTTCGTCGCCGCCGCCCGCGAATAGTCCGTCCCCCAACGGTTGCAGGGGACTCCGGCTAGGCCGCGACGTAACCGGGGACGTCCTCGACCCGCTCGTAGACCGGCAGGCCGCGCTCGCGGGCGATCCGCACGTCCTCGTCCGCGCCGGTCGACTCCCCCGGCAGCCGCAGCACCGCCTCGCAGTGGCGCAGCAGGCGTTCGGCGGTCGGGTACATGATCTCCGCCGCGACCGGGTCGGTCACCGAGGTGCCGCCGGCGCCGCGCAGCACGGGCAACGCCACCCACTCGCCGATCATCGGCACGTGCCCGCTGCGGAAGAGCGGCCACGCCGCCTCCTCCAGCGCGGCCAGGTTGCGCGCCATCAGTTCGGGGTCGTCCCCGGTGCCGGAGCGGTAGGGCCCTGCGATCAGAATCAGCATGCGTCCGACCATAATGTGCAAGACTCGGCAAAAACAAGGAGAAACGTGCATGCTGGCCGCCCAACGCCGTGATCTGCTGCTCGAACGACTCCGCACCGACGGCCGGATCGTCGCCAAGGACCTCGCCGCCGAAGTGGGCATTTCCGAGGACACGATCCGTCGTGACCTGCGTGATCTCGCAGCAGCAGGCCTGTGCCAACGCGTCTATGGCGGCGCACTGCCCGTGTCCCCCGCTATCGCCGACTACGCAACGCGTCAAACCGTGCAGGTCGATGGCAAGCAACGGGTCGCACGCGCGGCGGCAGCGTTGGTCGAACCGGGCAGCACCGTGATCCTCGACGGCGGCACGACGACCCTCGCGGTCGTGCGCGCGCTACCGCTGGACCTGCGCGCAACGGTCGTCACGCACAGTCCGACGATCGCGAGTGCGTTGGAGGAACACGACCACGTGGACGTCTACGTGATCGGCGGACGCCTCTTCAAGCACTCGATGGTCGCGTGTGGTGCCGCAGCCGTGGAGGCCGCACGGGGCGTGCACGCCGACCTCTTCTTCCTCGGCGTCACGGGCGTGCACCCCGAAGCAGGCCTCACGACCGGCGACGCCGACGAGGCCGCGATGAAACGCGCGCTCGCCCATCAGGCAGCGGACACCTACGTCCTCGCCAGCTCCGAGAAGATCGGCACGGCGTCGAGGTTCACCGTGCTGCCGTTCAGCGAGGTCGCCGGCGTCGTCACCGACGCCGACAACGACGTCGTGCGCGCGTTGGAAGTCCCGGTGATCAGCTGCTGATCCGCAGGAAACCCTTGGGAGACCCGTACTTCACGCCGCACTGCGTCAACGCCAGGACGCCGTGGCTCTCGACGTCACCCTCGAAGTAGCGCGGGTTCACCGACAACGCCTCGGCCACGTCGGTCGCGTAGATGTCCTCGAGGTCGTCGTTCTCGTCGCTCAGATCGTGCGGCAGGCACCAGCCCTCCTCGACCTCGTGCGACCCGATCTGCTCGTCCTCCTTGAAGGCGTCGTAGTAGCGCAGGACCTCGCCGCCCTCGGCGATGCACCACGACGTCCAGCCGTCGCCGCAGCTCTCGCCGTAGTAGTGCGCCTCGCCGAACACGGCGCTCAGCACCGCGCAGATCTCCGTCACCGGGCGGGTGCCGTGCTCGAACGGCTCACCGAACACCAGCGTCCAGCCGTCCCACGCGCCCGTGACGTAGACGCGCGCGCAACGGACGTGTTCCTCGTCCTTCGACCACGCGTGGTGGTCGTTGTTCCACGCGTCGGCGCCCAGCACCTTGGTCACCGGCACCGGGTCGACCAGGCCGCACACGCCGAGCACGGCCGCCTGGTCGTCGGTCTTGATCGCGTACCAGCCGCCGCAGAGGTGCATCTCGTCGGTGCTGGTCATGTCGTACTCCAGCATGTACCGGATGAACCGGTCGACGAGGCGGCGGTCCTCCGGCGTGAACGCGTCGGGTCCGGCGACCTCGGCGATGCCGATCAAAGCGCCGCGCCGCAACGCCCCGCGCGCCGTGCGGCGGGTCTCCTGGAGCAACGGCAACACGTCCGGCCCCATCGTGCCGAACGCCCACAGCGCTTCCCGCCGCACGTAGAAGTCCTCGTCGGCGAGCAGCGGCAGCAGGTCGTCCGCGAGCCGGAACGCCTCCTCGCCGCGGAGCTGGCTCGCCGCCGCGCGCCGGATGCCGTGGTGATCGTGCTTCAACAACCCTGGGTACAGCTCGTCGGCGTTCACCAGCGAGAACACCCGGTAGCCCTGCCGGATGACCGCGCTGTCGTCCGACGTGGTGATCAGGTCCACCAGCTCGCCGAACGTCGTGATCCCCTGCTCGCGCACGAAGTCCTCGATCTCGGACTTCCAGCGGTCTGAGCTCAAGCGGTCGATCAGCGCCCGGATCTCCATGGCGCGGCAGGGTACCCGTTGGTCCGAAGTGGACTCTTCCTTCGCCCGGATGGCCGAGACCTTGACTCGCGGCGGCGTACCGGCCAGGCTGCGAACCGTGACGAGCCTGGCTGAGGAGCACGTCAAACCGGCGGTGCGCTGGAGCATCGGCCACGCCCTGCCGCGCGCGATCCTGCGCCTCGCGGCCCGCCGCGGCGATCTCCAGGGCCGCATCACGGTCGAGGCCACCACCGGCGCCGACCTGACCGGCCTGTTCGACGAGATCCGCGGCCGCGGCCCGCTGGCGGCGACCAAGGTCGGGTTCACCACCACGCGGCACGAGATCGTGAAGGCGGTCCTGTCCGACGACGCGTTCGTGACGGCCCGGCCGCGCTTCGGTGCCGGCATCCTCGGCAAGCTCGCCGCGTGGTCCGCCACGGAGGTCATGCACCCGGTCCAACCGCCGTCGCTGCTGGCCGTCGAACCGCCCGCGCACACCCGCTACCGCAAGCTGGTCACCCGCGTCTTCACCGCCCGCGCCGTCGAACAGCTGCGCGTCCGCACCCAGGAGATCGCCGACGATCTGCTCGACGGCCTCGACCCGGCCAACCCGGTCGACCTCATCGAGACGTACTGCGGCCTGCTGCCCGTCACGGTGATCAGCGAGATCCTCGGCGTGCCCCCGCAGGAACGGTCGACCGTCCTCGCCCTGGGCGCGGCGGCGGCCCCGAGCCTCGACCTCGGCCTGTCGTGGCGGGTGTTCCGCGACGTCGAGTCGACGCTCAGCTCGTTCGACGCCTGGCTCTCCCGCCACCTCGACGCCCTGCGCGCGAACCCCGGCGACAACCTGCTGAGCCGCCTGATCACCGCCCGCGAGGACGGCGTGGGCCTCACCGAACGCGAGCTGAAGGCGACCGCCGGACTCGTGCTGGCGGCGGGCTTCGAGACGACCGTCAACCTGCTCGGCAACGGGATCTCGTTGCTCACCAGGCATCCCGAGCAGCTCGCGGCGCTGCGGGCCGACCCGGGGCTGTGGGGCAACGCCGTGGACGAGACGCTGCGGCACGACCCGCCCGTGCTGCTGACCGGACGCATGTGCGCGAAGGACACGACGGTCGCCGGGGTGCAGGTGCGGCGCGGCCAGCTCGTCACCACGGTGCTCGCCGGGGCGAACCGCGACCCGTCCGTCTTCGAGCACCCCGAGCGGTTCGACGTGAGCCGCCCGAACGCGCGCGACCACGTGTCGTTCGGCGCCGGCCGGCACTACTGCCTGGGGGCGCAGCTCGCGCGGATGGAGGGCGAGATCGGGCTGCGGACGATCTTCGAACGGTTCCCGGACCTCGCGCCGCTGCCCGGTGCGCGCCGCCGCCCGACCCGCATCCTGCGCGGCTTCGAACGCCTGCCGACGAGTCTCAACTGAGCATGTTGTGGTTCGCCGTCGAGGTCGACCAAGATGGCGATCGCTCAACGGTTGAGCGATGACCTGACTGTGGGGCCGCATCGCAGCTCCGGTCGATCCTCCTGGCAACAACCTCCACACAGAAGGTTGAGAGCACACGGCACTTCGCACTCATAGGCGTGCCAGTGACAGATCGGCGTGGCTGCTCCTTAAGCTGTTCGCGTGACACTCGGAGCAGCTCCTGACCAGAACTACGGCGAAGTCTTCACCCGTCGCTGGGTGGTCGAGGTACTGCTCGACCTGACCGAGTACACGTCCGACCGCGATCTCGGCGCTCGGCGCCTGGTAGAGCCGTCGTGCGGCTCTGGCGCCTTCCTCGGTCCTGTCGTCAGTCGCCTCCTTACCAGCGCGAAGTCCCACAACCGCGACTTCGCATCTCTCGGTGGCGCCATCCGCGCGTACGACCTCCAACCCGAGCACGTCGAGGCTTCGCGAGAACTGTGCAGGAACCTCCTGACCGCCGCGGGAGCCCACACCTCGGAGGCAAAGAACCTTGTCGAGGAGTGGATCTCTCATTCCGATTTCCTGCTCGCAGAATCGGACGGCACAGAAGCGAACGTCGTCGTCGGGAACCCTCCCTACATTCGCTACGACGACCTGCCTGACCAGCTCGCGGCGCAGTACCGCAGTACCTGGCCGACCATGCGCGGTCGAGGGGACATCTACGTCGGCTTCTTCGAGCGATCACTCCGCATGCTGTCGCCGGAAGGCAAAGTCGGCTTCATCTGCGCCGACCGATGGATGCGAAACCAGTACGGGGCCGATCTCCGCAAGCTGGTCGCCAAGGACTACGGCGTTGAACACATCTGGGTCATGCACGACGTCGACGCGTTCGAACGACAGGTGTCCGCATACCCAGCGATAACCGTACTTGGCAGGCACGAACAAGGGTCGGTTGTCGTCGCGGACACGACCAGCGAGTTCTGCGAGACCAGCGCGTTCGCACTGGCCAAAGCATCGCAAGACACCAACCTCAACGAGTTCGCAGACCTCGGCGTGAAGGCTCATCGACTACCTCACTGGTTCGGCGGCGACGAACTCTGGCCAACCGGTTCACCAGCCCGACTGGCTCTCATCGAACATCTGAACGACCACTTTCAGCCTCTGCACGATCCGCGCACCGGAACCAAGGTCTCCATCGGGATCGCCACGGGAGCCGACAAGGCGTACGTGATCAAAGATCCCTCGCTCGTCGAGCCGGAGCGCGTACTCCCACTCGCGATGCGCCGTGATCTGATGAGCGGCACGTTCGAGTGGCAGGGCAATTACCTGGTCAATCCCTGGAATGCCGACGGGTCACTCGTCTCTCTCGCCGATTACCCGCGAATGGGCGCACACCTCGCTCGCCAACCCGGAATTCGCCATCGATTCGTCGCGCAGAAAGATCCCGCGTCCTGGTACCGCACGATCGACAAAGTGCAGTCCAGCCTGATCAACAAGAAGAAGCTGCTGCTTCAGGACATGAAGACGACGATCCATCCCGTCCTGGAGCAAGGCGGACACTACCCCCACCACAACCTGTACTACGTCATCTCCGACTCCTGGGACATGGAGGTGCTCGGCGGCATACTTCTGTCCCGGATCGCACAAGCCTTCATCGAGGCTTATTGCGTCCGGATGCGAGGCGGCACACTGCGCTTTCAAGCGCAGTATCTCAAACTCATCCGCGTACCGAACTCAGACAAGATAGACGCAGGCACGCAAGAGGCGTTGCGCACTGCGTTCCGAACTCGCGACGTGGAGGCAGCCACTCGAGCTGCAGCCAAAGCCTACGGCATAGCGCTCAAGGATTACGAACTGATGACCGTCGACACCGACGACACGACAGAGCCCAGCAAAACTGCACACAAATTCGACGCGGCAATCGAATCCTTCTGGAAAGAGCGCGAACGCCAAGCCAAAGAGCAGAAAGACAAGGGAAAAAAGGACACCGGAACCCGCGGAACCACCACCGGAGGCCAACATCTCAACGCACTTCAAGAGTTGGTGGCAAGTCAGTTCGCAGACCTCAGCCTGTCTGGCGCAACGGTCCTATACAAGGGAAAGAACACTCTCCCCGGCTACTTCAGGAAAGCAAAGAACTGGGACATCGTTGTCACCTGGAATGACATTCTGGTTGCAGCGATCGAGTGCAAGTCTCAGGTTGGCTCAGTTGGCAACAACTTCAACAATCGCGCCGAAGAGATGCTCGGAAACGCTGTCGACCTCAGATACGCCTTCGAGGAAGATCTCCTCGGCCCGATCGAGCCGTGGATCGGCTACATCTTCGTCTTTGAACACGAAGAGGACAAGGTCGATCCAAAGAAGCGCAAATCAACAACGAAGCGGCCCCACGCGCTAGAAACCGCTTTCGACAATCTCTCGACCCACACGGAGCAATACCGCCTGATGTTCCAAAGGCTGGTGGACAAGAAAATCTACGACGCCATGTGTCTCATCACAACTCGAAGAGGCGAAGGCGTGCACTCTGAGCCCGTACAGGAGATGTCCACAGAGCACTTCGCCGCAGCCGTCGAGGACAGGATCACGAAGATCAAGGACTACGTCCGCGCAAATCCGGCAGGATTCAAGCAGGCTGACACTCCCCTGTCTCTCTTCGCACTTCAACAAGATCCTCAGGATTGAGGTCGTACGCGAGCAGTGCAGCACGCGTGGCCGCCCGCCGATCCCTCTGCCGAAAGGCGTCCCGGAGGGCGCCACTGACCGATTCAGTAAGTCTGTCCCAGGCGGGTACGCGAATCTTCTTGAGATACTGCGCCTGAAAGCGGAGCGTCCCGCCTCGCATGCGCACCGAGTACGCCTCAACAAAGGCCTGAACCACATCAGACATCAAGAGGCCACCCAGCACGCACAGGTCCCAGTGTCCGGAAACGATGTAGTACAGGTTGTGATGTGGATAGCATTCCTGATTCTCCAAAACCGGACAGAGAGAGGACTGCAGGTCTCGAATCAAGAGTTTCTCACGCGACAACAATTCGTGATTGACCTTGTCGATCGTACGATACCAACCTTGCGGATGAGCCTTGGCCGTGTGGCGAGCGACCAACCGCGAGCGATGCCTCTCAAGATATGACGCCAAGCCCGGATACTTCGCGAGGTCGACCAGCTCACCGTTTCGATCCCACGGATTCACCAGGTAATTCTCACCCCACTCGAAGACGCCGGTACGGATGTCACGTCCAGCCGAAAGCCGGAGCAGCCGGTCTGCCTCGACGCCGACCAGTGTGGGATCTCCGGCACCGCGTACGTAGACCTCGTCGGCGCCCGTCGTGACGCCAATTCCGACTCGTGTCCCTGTCACAGCACACTGCAGCGGATCGAAGTTCTCGTTGAGATGCTTGATCAACGACATGCGCGCAGGGCCACCCGCCGGCCACATCTCGCTCCCGGAGAACCAACGCTGAAGGCGGTACGCCTGGTAGCCGGCGCCCTTCTTCCCAACACCAGAACTACACAACGTCCAGTTCACCAGCTCCCGCGCTGCGGCTTCCGCGAATTCACTCGTCGTGTCCGCAACGACCACCGCTCCTTGAGCGTGGCGACCGATCACTGTGATGGCGGGATAAGCAGCCACTGGGGTCTCGAAGGCGTCGACGTCGTGAAGACTCCACAGGACTTCGACTCCGTACTCATGGCCAACTAGTTTCCTCAGATTCGCACCGTACTGGTTGCGCATCCAGCGATCAGCACAAATGAAAGCCAAGCGCCCGCCAGGCTTGAGCGATCGCAGGGCACGTTCGTAGAAACCCACATAAATGTCCGCCTTGCCCGACATGGTCGTCCAGCGCGAACGATACTGCGCGCGAACCGTCTCATCGATGTTCTCGAAGCGCACATACGGCGGGTTTGCCAGCACGAAGTCGATGTCAGGCTCAACCTCATGCTGCATGAGGTCCGAGGTAGCGCGCGCCGACAGCAAGTAATCGGCCTGACACACCCACTGCGCCGCAAGAGTTTCCGCAGTCACCACATCAACCCGAAAACGCAGCAAAGCTGCAACTACGGCGTCGCGGCACTTGACGACATTGGACATCTGGACGTCCGAGGCACAAATGGCGTTGGCCAACCGGTCGTCGATGACCCCCGCGTGGGCCAGCGTGCTCTTGATGAGCCGGTCCACCACCGGAACAAGCATTGCCCCCACCCCGCAGGCCGGCTCCACCAACCGGAATTCGGCCAGGTCGCGATCTGCGGTGTAGCCGACGAGATCAAGCATCACCTCAGCAACCCAGCGACGGGTGAACACTTCTCCACGTTCAGCTCGCACAGACAACGACCCCAGACCCACGCCCAGCTCTCCTTCTCGCAGCGTTCAGAATGCAGCCCACGGCCGCCAGACACACAGCAAAGCACGAACCACCGACACGTCTCGCGGCCCCATTTAGCCATGAAAGAACTTTCACATTTCAAATACAGCAGATTTCTCATCGCCTATGACAAGAAACAGGGTCCATAGCAGCCTGCCGAATTAACGCCGATTTCACAAGCTCACCCCACGGCACACGCTCCCAGACGAGGCGAGAGCATCACGAGTTCACCCGGACGTGGCCGCTAGCCGCAGTCAGCTTGCAGCGACTTGTGCAACCGATGACGTTCCGTCGTCAAACTCATGCGCGCGGCGCGCGAGTGCGCGTACTGTTCTTCGGCAATCGATCATGTAAGGCAAACCGTGGGGAAACATGACGCCCGAACAGGACGCGGAGGTCAGCACCGCCCTGCTGGCCTACTGGACCGCACGTGACGAAGCGCGCCTCGCACAGGAAGGACGAGGCTCGAAGGACGTCGGAGGACGCGCGGACGTGACCAAGGGCGGACACCTCGACCGCATCGCCCAACTCTTGGGCAGGACATGCATCGAAGCCGGCGCTCCTGTCCACGAGGTGTACTACAAGGCTCCCAAGGACGACCCGAACCGCCGCGCGAACATCTCGAACATGTTGACGCTGCCGGGGTACTTCCGCCCCACCAAGAACTGGGACTTGGTCGTCTACCACGACCGCGAACCGGTGATCGCGATCGAGCTGAAGAGCCAGAACGGCCCCTCGTACGGCAACAACGCGAACAACCGCGCCGAGGAGGCAATCGGCAACGCGGTCGACCTCTCCAAGGCGTGCAAAGCAGGCCTGCTCCGCCGGCCGTGGACCGGATACGTGTTCGTCATCGAGGACGACGAGATGTCGCGGAGGACCGAGTCAGGACGAGGCAAGATCGGCACCCAACGCCCAGACCCCATCTTCACGGGATGGTCATACGTTCGCCGTGTGGAACTTCTGTGCAATCGTCTCGTCGAGGCGAAGCACTACGACAGCGCCTGGGCCGTAGCGACGAGCAGGCCGGCGTGCCCCGCAGGACCCGACGCTGATCTCGAAAAGCAGCGCGAGAAATGCGCTCAGTTCGCAGTGAACAAGAAGGTGATTCCCGAACCTCACGAGCACAACTTCGCCTGGAACGAACCGGCTTCCGAAGTCGGCTACGTCCAGTTCATCGATGCCCTTGCCGCCGAGGTCAAGAAATACGACTGGTCACGACCCGCGGGTGAGCAACGCCCGCACAGGTGAGCCACGCCGTCCGGCCGGTCTCACTACGATCGGCGGGTGAGCACAGACTCGGCCGGACGGATCCTCGACGCCGTCCTCACCCTGTTGTCCCGGCACGGCATCGGCGGCGTCAGCATGCGGGCCGTGGCACGGGAGGCGGGCGTCGCGCTGGGCCTCGTCAACTACCACTTCACCGACAAGACCGGCCTGATCGGCGCCGCCCTGCGCCGCATCGAGGAGCAGGACATCGCGCTGGTGGAACCCGATCCGGACCTGCCGGCGGGCGAACGGCTGCGGATCGCGCTGCGCCGGGTCGCCGATCCCGAGTTCCTGACGACCGAGTACCTGTCGCTGCGGCTGCAGCTGTGGTCGCTCGCGCAGGCCGCCGAGGAGTTCGAGCGGATCAACACCGAGGCGCAGGGCCGTTACCGCGCCGGGCTCGCGAAGCTGATCCGCGCGGCACGGCCGGACCTGTCCCGGTACGAGTGCGCGAAACGGGCGGCGGACATCGACGTGATCCAGAACGGCATGTGGCTCACCGCGTTGCTCGGGCTCGACCGCGCCTCGCTGCGCCGGGCCGTGAAGCTGTGCGAGGACATCGCCCTCTCTTGAACGAACGTTCAAACAGTTCTACCTTGGTGTGCATGAAGGTCACGGCTGAGGACGTTCATCGCATCGCCACCGGCTACCACCCCGATCCCGCGCGCTCGATGTCGTTGCGCGCCGAGGCCTACGTCGACCCGGCGTGGTCGGCCTTCGAGGACCGCGCCGTGTTCTCCCGGACGTGGCAATGGATCTGCCACGTCGAGCAGTTCGCCGAGCCCGGCAGCTACACGGCGTCCACCGTGGCCGGTATGCCGATCGTGGTGGTGCGTGACCGTTCCGGCGAACTGCGCGCGTTCTACAACGTGTGCAAGCACCGCGCGCACGAACTGCTGACAGGTTCTGGCGTCACCCGCAACATCGTGTGCCCGTACCACGCGTGGACGTACGACCTGAGCGGCGGTTTGAAGGCGGCCCGCCGGGCCGACCGCATGGAGACGTTCGACAAGTCGTCGGTGTGCCTCGACCAGGTGCAGGTGGAGGAGTTCGGCGGGTTCGTCTACGTCAACCTCGACCCCACCGCGAAGAAGCTGGCCGAACAGGCGCCGGACCTGGCCGCGGAGATCGAGTTCTGGGCCCCGGACGTCGCCGGTCTCACCCACGCCAAGCGGCTCAGCTACACGATCGGCTCCAACTGGAAGAACGTCGTCGACAACTTCCTGGAGTGCTACCACTGCCACATCGCGCACCCGGAGTTCGTCGACCTCGTCGACATGGGCACGTACGACGTGAAGACGCACGGCATCTGGTCGAGCCACTTCGCCGAGGCGGGCAAGCAGGCCAACAGCGCGTACGACGTCTCCGGCGCGACGGTCAACCAGCACGCCGTGTGGTGGTTGTGGCCCAACACGTGCCTGCTGCGGTACCCCGGCCGGGCGAACTTCATGGTGCTCCAGATCCTCCCGGACGGCCCGGAACGCACCCGCGAGACCTGGGACTTCTACTTCGAGACGACCGATCTGACCGCTGCCGAACTCGACGGCGTCCGGTACATCGACGAGGTGTTGCAGCAGCAGGACATCGCCATCGTGGAGAGCGTCCAACGGGGCATGCGCACGCCCGCGTTCGACCAGGGCCGGATCGTCTACGACCCGGCGGGCACGGGCCTGTCCGAACACGGCGTGCACCACTTCCACGGTCTGCTGCTCGCCGCCTATCGGAACGCGGTACACGCCTGACGTGCGACGTTCGTCGTGAGCCGAACGGGGCATTTCTGAAATCGCGCGTCCCGATTCCGCGCTGACCTCCTCTAATGACTCTGACGGGCCCCTGCACCCGCGCGACGTGCGCGGGCATCGCCCGCTGAGAGCTGGAGGAATCCGTGTTCCAGGGTTCACGATCACGCCTGCGCACCGCGGTCATCGCCGCGGTCGTGGGCGCCGGCGCACTGGCGGCGGCCACCCCTGCCGCCGCCGCGCCCGCCGCCGCGGGCAACCGCTCCTACCTGGTCATCACGGCGCCCGGTGCCACCGCCGGCGCCGCGTCGGCCGTGAGCGGCAACGGTGGTGTCGTGTGGTCGAGCTACGACGCGATCGGCGTCATCGTCGCGCACTCGACGGCCACCGACTTCGCCACGAAGATGCGGACCGTCTCGGGTGTGCAGAAGGTCGGCGCCACGCGCACGACCGACGTGCCCGCCGAGGCCGCGACCCAGCCGATCCCCACGAGCCCTGCGCAGGCGGCCCAGCCGAGCACCGAGCCGGTGCGGTCGGACATGACGCAGATCGGCGCCGACAAGGCGTGGGCGGTCACCCTGGGCTCGCCCAGCGTCAAGGTCGGCGTGCTCGACACGGGCGTCGACGACCTGCACCCCGACCTCGCCCCGAACTTCGACGCCGCCAACTCCGCGTCGTGCGCCTACGGCAAGCTCGACACGCGCGCGGGTTCGTGGCGGG
This sequence comes from Lentzea sp. NPDC058450, assembly GCF_042721395.1. Taxonomy (NCBI): domain Bacteria; kingdom Bacillati; phylum Actinomycetota; class Actinomycetes; order Pseudonocardiales; family Pseudonocardiaceae; genus Lentzea; species Lentzea sp. NPDC058450. The sequence goes on along the minus strand of NZ_JBHXLO010000037.1, from coordinate 69,697 downwards.
ACACGGACACGCACGGCACGCACGTCGCCGGCACGATCGCGGCCGCCAAGAACGGCAAGGGCGCGATCGGCGTCGCGCCGGGCGTGAAGATCGCCTCGGTGCGCATCGCGGAGAAGCCGAGCGGGCTGTTCTTCGCCGAGAACACGATCTGCGCCATGGTCTTCTCCGGTGACCGCGGCTTCGACGTGACCAACAACAGCTACTACACCGACCCGTGGCTGTTCAACTGCCCGAGCAACGCCGACCAGGACGCAATCCTCGAAGGCGTGAAGCGCGCGGTGGCCTACGCCGAGGGCAAGGGCGTGCTCAACGTCGCCGCGGCGGGCAACGAGAACTACAACCTCGCCAACAAGACCACGGACTCGACGAGCCCCAACGACTCGACGCCCGCCCAGCGCAACGTCACCAACGCGTGCCTGAGCGTCCCGACCGAGGTTCCCGGCGTCGTCAGCGTCGCGTCGATCGCCTCGAACAACGGCAAGTCGTCGTTCTCGAACTACGGCACCGACAAGATCCACATCGCGGCGCCCGGCGACGCCGTCTACTCGACCGTCCCCGGCGGCAAGTACGGCTCCAAGTCCGGCACGTCGATGGCCTCCCCGCACGTCGCGGGCGTCGCCGCGCTGCTCAAGTCCACGCACCCGACGGCCACCCCGGCGCAGCTCAAGACGTTCCTCGCCACCCAGGCCGACGACCTGGGCTGCACCGACAGCCGCTGCTCCGGCACCACGGCGAAGAACAACTTCTTCGGTGAGGGCCGCGTGGACGCGTTCGCCGCGGTCGAGGGCACGCAGCCTCCCGGCCGCACCTTCGAGAACACCGCCGACGTGAACATCCCGGACACCAACACGGCCGTGACCAGCTCCATCACGGTCTCGGGCATCACCGGCAACGCCCCGGCGACGCTCAAGGTCGACGTCAACATCGTGCACACCTACCGCGGTGACCTGGTCGTCGACCTGATCGCCCCGGACGGCTCGGTGTACTCGCTGCAGAAGTCCAGCAACGACTCGGCCGACAACATCATCACGACCTACACCGTCAACGCCTCCAGCGAGGTCGCGAACGGCACCTGGAAGCTCCAGGTCAAGGACGTGGCGGCGCAGGACACCGGGTACATCAACTCCTGGAAGCTGACCTTCTAGGACGGCATTCGGAGGAACCTCGGCGGCCGCGGCTAACCAACGGCACCACCTGCAGCGATAGCAGTGACGTGGAACCGGATCTGTGGTCGGCGGCCGCCGCGGCCCTCGACGAGCACGAACACGCCCAGGTGATGGCACGGCTGGCGGGCACGATCGTCGGCCCCGGCCAGACCTCGCGCCTGGCCCGCGGCGAACGCGACGTCGTGTTCCTGCTGCCCGACCGGCTGGTGCTCGTGCGGCCCGACCCGTTCTGGACGGGTTCGTACGACCGCAAGCAGATCGTGCGCATCATGCTCGCCGCCGGGCACGTCCAGTTCGACGTGACCGGCGGCGACAGCCTGGAGTTCTGGATCGACACCGAGCTGTCGCCCGCCGAGCCGTTCATCGAGCAGGCCGAGAACTGGCTGGCGCCGCGCAAGAGCTCCGCGAGCGGCGCGGTCATCGGGTTCGGGCTCGCGATCATCATCGCGTTCCTGTTCGTCCTCGGGCCGGTGGACCTGATCCCGTCCGACGGCAGGCTCACCGTGAAGTCCAGCTGCGGCGACTTCCTGCGCGCGGGCGGCGACGAGCAGATCGAACTGCTCCGGCGCCTGTTCGGGCAGGTCGGGAGGCCAGACGAGGCGACCAAGCCGATGACGCTCGACGCGTCGAAACGGCACTGCGGCGAGAACAGCGGCGCGACCTTGGACTCACTCGTCACCGGCAAGTAGGACCTACAGTGCGGGTGTGTTCGACACCCGCCAGCTCGAGGTCTTCGCGACGGTCGCGCGGACCGGGTCGTTCAGCGCCGCCGCCCGGTTGCTGCACTGCACCCAGCCCGCCGTCAGCCAGCAGATGCGCGCGCTCGAACGGCAGGTCGGCGGGCCGCTGTTCGTGCGCACCGGCCGCGGCCTGCACCTGACCGAGGCCGGTCGCATCCTCGCCGAACGCGGATCGGACCTGCTCGACCAGCTCGCGACGACGCACCAGCAGGTCAGCGCGATAGCGACGCACGACATCGGCACGATCCGGATCTGCGCGTTCCCCAGCGCCAACGTGTCGCTGGTGCCGGCGGCCGCGGCGATACTGGCCGAGGAACGGCCTCAGCTGCGGCTCGAGCTGGTCGAGGAGGAGCCGCCGGACTCGTTCGCGCTGCTCCGGCGCGGTGAGGTCGACCTGGTGCTGAGCTTCAGCTACCTCGACGAACCGCAGGACGAGGCGACCGTGACCGGCATGCTGGCCGTGCCGTTGCTGCGGGAGCCGCTCGCGTTGCTCGTGCCGGCCGGGCATCGGCTCGCCGGGCGGGAACGGGTGTCGCTGACCGAGGCGGCGGAGGAACGCTGGATCGCCGGTTGCGTGCGCTGCCAACGGGCGCTGCACCAGGCGTGCGACAAGGCGGGGTTCGTGCCGGACATCACCTGCTCGACCGACGACAACCTGGCCATCCAGAGCCTCGTCACCGCAGGTCTGGGCGTTGCGCTGGTGCCCAGGCTGCTGTTGTCGTTCCTGCAGCACCCCGGGCTGACGACGGTCGAGGTGGAGTCGGCGGCGCACCGGCTCACGTCGCTCTACACCTGGCCGGACCTGATCAAGCTGCCGATCATGCGGGCGACGGTGGACGCGTTGATCACTGCGGCCGGCCGGGCATAAGCGCGGCTTATGGGGCCCCAAGAGATGGCCCTCTACTGCTGTTAGCTCGCGCTGGTCATGGTTGTCAGCATGGGCATCGCCAGGACGACTCCGCGCACCGCCGACTCCGTCCTGCCCGGGTTGTCCCTGGTCGCGGCCGGTGTCGCGATCGCGATGACGGTGTCGTGGCTGCAACCGTCGATCAGCGCGTTGACGATCGCGGTGCTGCTGGGCGCGATCGTGGCGAACGTCGTGACGCTGCCCGCGTCGATGTCGCCCGGGATCAAGCTGGCCGGACGGCGGCTGCTGCGGCTCGGCGTGGTGCTGCTCGGGTTGAAGCTGGTGTTCCAGGACGTGCTGAAGCTCGGCTACGAGATCCTGCTGCTCGCCGCGGTCGCCGTGGTGGTGACGTTCGTGGTCACGCGCTGGCTCGGGCGGCTGCTCGGCGTCGGTGAGGGGCTCTCACTGCTGATCGCGACGGGCTTCTCGATCTGCGGCGCGTCGGCCGTGGCGGCGATGAACTCCGTGCGGCAGCAGGACGAGGAGGACGTGGCGAAGGCGCTCGGCCTGGTCACGTTGTTCGGCACGGTGGCGATGTTCGCGCTGCCCGCGTTGTTCCCGCTGACCGGCCTCACACCCGCGCAGTACGGCGTGTGGGCGGGCGGCAGCGTGCACGAGGTGGCGCAGGTCGTGGCCGCCGCCGGACCGGTGACCGGCGCGCTGGCGATCGCCGTCGCGGTGAAGCTGACGCGGGTCGTGCTGCTCGCGCCGATGCTCGCCGCCGTGAGCTTCGCCGAACGCCTCAAGTACCCGGCGTCGGGTCAGCGGCCGCCGATCGTGCCGCTCTTCGTGGTCGGGTTCCTGGTGATGGCGGGCGTGCGGGCGACCGGGCTGCTGCCCGAGGTGGTGCTGTCCGCGGCGACGTTCGTGGACACCGTGCTGCTCGCGGCGGGCATGTTCGCGCTCGGCACGGCGGTGAAGCTGCGTTCCCTCATGCGTTCCGGCCCGGCGGTGCTGCTGCTGGGCCTGCTCTCCACCACGGTGATCGTCGTGCTCGTGCTGACCGGCACGGTGCTGATCGGCTGATCGCCCCGTTCCTCAGAGGAGGACCCGCTCATGACGCACAGCCTGCTCTCCCCCACGGCCACGCTTCTGGTGGGTTCGCTCCGGGCCGCGATCACGCGCGGCGGTTCCCAGGAGGCCGTCGCGGCACGGGTCGCGCGGACCCTGGAAGGTCATCTCACCGACCCGTTCCTGCTCAGCGCGACGCAGCGCGAGCCTGATCCTTCCGCTTACCGGCAGCACGTGCTGCACGTCGAACCGGACGGGTCGTTCTCCGTCGTCGCGCTGGTGTGGTTGCCGGGTCAGGAGACCTGCATCCACGACCACGTCTCGTGGTGCGTCGTCGGGACGTACGTCGGTGAGGAGGAGGAGACGACGTACCGGTTGCGCGGGAATCGGCTGGTTCCGTTGCGCGTCAACAAGACTCCCGAAGGGGTGGCCGCGTACCTGGTGCCGCCGGGCGACATCCACAAGGTGTGCAACAACTCCAGCTCGGTGGCGATCTCGATCCACGTCTACGGGGCCGACGTGAGCGTGCTGGGGACGAGCATCCGGCGGCGGTACGACCAGCCCGTCAGCGGGTGATTCCCCGTTCTATCGCCTGAGTCGCGAACTCGATGAGGTGCGCCGGCTTCACGCGGTTGATGCGGGCGCCCTGGAGCAGCAGGTCGTCCGCCAGGCCGATCAGCGAGTCCCAGACCCAGTGCGGGAGCGCGGGATCGTCGACCAGCTCCCGGCCGGTCGCCTCGGCGGTCTCGGCCAGGGTCTTCGCGAGGGCCTTGAGCGTCTTGCGGTAGTCCTGCGCGGAGTTCGTGACCTCCTTGCCCCTGCGGCCGCCGGAGAGCACCTTCGCCTCCCACTGCGCCGCCGACCGGCCGAACCGGCGCCACAGGTCGGTGATCTGCGGCTCGATCTCCTTGAGCACGCCCGCGACGCCCAGGCTTCGGTCGACACTCGCGAGGGTGGCTTGGAGCTCCTCCAAGCGGCGTTCCATCAGGGCCGCGAAGACGTCCTCCTTGCCGGAGAAGTACTGGTAGACGGTGCCGGAGCTGACGCCCGCGCCGACCGCGATCGCGCGCATGGTCAGGCCCGCGTAGCCCTGTTCCTCGACGATCAGCTCGGCCGACGCCAGGATGTCGCGCCGCCTGCCTTCCGCATCGCCCCAGGCCGTTTGCTCGGTGCTCACGGTTGCGCAGCTTACTTTGAACAACGTTCAGAAGCATATTGAACGTTGTTCGTTTTGCTCCTACCCTCGGTGACGTGGACCACCTCGACCGGCTCGAAGCCGACAGCGTCGACATCTTCCGCGAGGCCGTCGCGGAGTCCGAACGACCGGTGCTGCTCTACTCGATCGGCAAGGACAGCTCGGTGCTGCTCCACCTGGCGCGCAAGGCGTTCTACCCGTCGCCGGTGCCGTTCCCGCTGCTGCACGTCGACACCACGTGGAAGTTCCGCGAGATGATCGAGTTCCGGGACGCGACCGCGAAAGCGCTGGGACTGCGGCTGATCGTGCACCGCAACCCGGACTGCGTGGCGGCGGGCATCAACCCGTTCGACCACGGCTCGGCCCGGCACACCGACCTGTGGAAGACCCAGGGCCTGCGCCAGGCGCTGGACGAGCACCGGTTCGACGTGGCGTTCGGCGGCGCCCGGCGCGACGAGGAGGCCTCGCGCGCCAAGGAGAGGGTCTTCTCGTTCCGCACCGCGCAGCACCAGTGGGACCCGCGCCACCAACGCCCCGAGCTGTGGCGGCTCTACAACACGCGGGTCGCGCCCGGCGAGAGCATCCGGGTGTTCCCGCTGTCGAACTGGACCGAGCTCGACGTGTGGCGCTACGTCGAACGCGAGCGGATACCCGTGGTGCCGCTGTACTTCGCAGCCGTCAGGCCGGTGGTGGACCGCGACGGCGCGCTGATCATGGTCGACGACGACCGGATGCCGTTGGACGAGGAACCGCGGGAGGAGCTCGTCCGGTTCCGCACCCTCGGGTGCTACCCGCTGACGGGCGCGGTGCGCAGCGAGGCGCGGACGGTCGCGGAGATCGTCGAGGAGATGCGGGCCGCGACGACGTCGGAGCGGCAGGGACGGGTGATCGACCACGACCAGAGCGGCTCGATGGAGCGCAAGAAGCGGGAGGGGTACTTCTGATGGAGCTTCTGCGGTTCATCACGTGCGGCAGCGTGGACGACGGCAAGAGCACGCTGATCGGGCGGCTGCTGTACGAGTCGAAACTGCTCTACGCCGATCACCTGGCGGCACTGGAGGCGGACTCCCGCCGGGTCGGGACGCGCGGCGGCGACCTGGACTTCGCCCTGCTGGTCGACGGGCTGGCGGCCGAGCGCGAGCAGGGCATCACGATCGACGTCGCCTACCGGTTCTTCGCGACCGAGGCGCGGCGGTTCATCGTGGCCGACACACCGGGGCACGAGCAGTACACGCGGAACATGGTGACCGGGGCTTCCACGGCCGATGCCGCCGTCCTGCTGCTGGACGCGCGCAAGGGCGTGCTGGAGCAGACGCGACGGCATGCGCGGATCGTGTCGTTGCTGGGGATCCGGCACGTGGTGGTGGCGGTGAACAAGCTCGATCTGCTCGGGTACTCACAGGAGGCGTTCGAGAACGTCCGGGCCGAGTTCCCTGAGACCACCTGCATCCCGATGTCGGCGACCGAGGGTGTGAACGTCGTCGGTCGCAGCGAGCTGACGCCCTGGTACGACGGCCCCACTCTGCTGCAGTGGCTGGAAACGGCGGATCCGCAGCGGAGGCGGACCACCTCGTCCCGGTTCCTCGTGCAGTGGGCGAACCGGCCGAACGCCGAGTTCCGAGGCTTGTCAGGACGGGTGCTGGGCGGGGTGCTGACCCGCGGTGAGACGGTTCGCCTTGCCCACCGGACCACGAGCGTCGCGCGGATCGTCACGATGGACGGCGACCTGGAGGAGGCGCCGACCGGGTCGTCGGTGACCGTGGTGCTGGCGGACGACGTCGACGCGAGCCGCGGCGACGTGCTGGGCGCGGCGGACGACCCGCCTCGCGTCGCCGACGCCTTCGAGGCCCACCTCGTGTGGATGGACGAGACGCCGCTCCTGCCCGGCCGCCAGTACCTGGCCAAGATCGGCGCGCGCACCGTCGGGTGCACCGCCACGAAGCCGTTGCAGCTCAACGAGATCGGCGTCGACACCGTGCACTTCGACGCGCCGGTGCCGTTCGAGACGTACGCGGACAACCGCGACCTCGGGTCGTTCATCGTGCTCGACCGACTGTCCAACGCGACGGTCGGCGCCGGGATGATCCTCCGCCCGGTGAGCCCGTCCAACCTGCGCTGGCAGACGCTGACCGTCGACAAGCAGGCACGGGTCGCGCGCAACGGGCACCGGCCGTGCGTGGTGTGGCTGACCGGGCTGTCCGGGGCGGGGAAGTCGACGATCGCGGACCTGGTCGAGAGGGCGCTGCACGCGGAGGGCCGGCACACGTTCCTGCTCGACGGTGACAACGTGCGGCACGGGCTCAACTCCGACCTCGGGTTCACCGACGCCGACCGGGTCGAGAACATCCGGCGGATCGCCGAGGTGGCCGCGCTGATGGTCGACGCAGGGCTGATCGTGCTGGTGTCGTTCATCTCGCCGTTCCGCGCGGAACGGGCGCTGGCGCGCGACCTGGTCGGCGAGCAAGAGTTCTGCGAGGTCTTCGTGGACACACCGCTGGAGGTCGCGGAGCAGCGCGACCCGAAAGGCTTGTACCGCAAGGCGCGCCGGGGTGAGCTGGCGAACTTCACCGGCATCGACTCGCCCTACGAGCCGCCTCTCGAACCCGAGGTACGGCTCGACACGACAGCGCTCGCACCGCACGAGGCGGCGGAGGTCGTGCTGGCCAGGCTTCGTGCGCTCGGCGTCTGTTGAACGTTGTCCAGAATCGTGTAGCTTCAGCTAGAACACGTTCTAAATTCGGGAGGCTCGCGGTGCCGGATCAGGCGTGGTCGCAGTTCTGCCGGGCGTTGGAGAAGGCCGGTGAGGTGGTGTTGTCCGAGCCCGCGCCGGACACCCCGCTCGACCGGGCGGAGGGCTACCGGTACCTCTCCCGGCTGACGCGGGAGATGCTGTACTCCTGCCTGGACAACGCCGATCCCGACTTCCCGCGGTTCCACGAGCTCGACCTGGTGAAGATCGGCGCGGACAACCCGGACAACGTGTACCTGTCGGCCAACATCCGCGGCGACCGCGAGTACCGGATCACCGGAACGCGCGGCACGATCGCGTACTTCAGCATCGGGTCGAAGGCCAACAGGTACGCCAAGGACGGCACGATGGCGTCGACCGGCGAGCTGTCCGACGCCGACCTCGAGATCGCACCGGACGGCGCCGTGGAGATCATCGCGAGCGCGACCGAGCACGACGGGAACTGGTTGCCGCTCGCCCCCGACTCCACCGGGCTCGTGGTGCGCCAGACGTACCTGGACCGCGGCTCCGAGGTGCCCGGTCAGTGGCACATCGAGCAGATCGGCGGGCCGTCGCAGCCTGCTGAGCTCACGCCCGAGTTCCTCGCGAAGGCGTTGCAGCGGGCGGCCTTGTCGGTGCACGGCACCGCGGCGACGTTCGCGCACTGGACGCGCACGTTCATGAAGCGCCCCAACGAACTGCCCGACTTCGGCCAGGAGATGTTCCAGCGGGCCGGGGGCGATCCGGAGATCTTCTACCTGCACGGCTACTGGACGCTCGGACCGGGCGAGGCGTGGGTGATCGAGACCGACGTGCCGGACTGCCCGTACTGGAACTTCCAGCTCGGCAACTGGTGGATGGAGTCGCTCGACCACCGCCGTGCCATCACGCTCAACAAGCACACGGCGTCGTTGACCGGCGGACGGCTGATGATCGTGGTGGCCGCGTCGGATCCCGGTGTCGGCAACTGGATCGACACCTGCGGCCACACGTCCGGCACCGCGTTGCTGCGCTGGCTCGGCGCGACCGAGCACCCGATCCCGAAGTGCCGCGTGGTCCCCTTGGAGGAAGTCCAATGACGGTCACCACCGAGTTGAACGTGCCGGAGCTCCTCGACCGCGCCTGCGCCAAGACGGGGCTCGCGAACTTCGGCGACGACTGGTTCCGCGAACCGCTCGACGTGCTGGTCGCGAGCCTGAACGACGAGGCCTCGTTGTCGCCGTTGGGGTTCGAGCTGACCAGGCACCGGCTGACGGCGTTGCTCGCGGACCGGCTGCGATTGCGCGCACTCCAACGCGCCCACCCCGAGGTGCTCGACGTCGAGGTGCGGGTGGCGGCCGAGATCTGCGGGCTGCCACGCACCGGGTCGACGTTGCTGCACCGGCTGCTGGCCGCCTCGCCGCAGGTGACGTCGACGCTGTCGTGGGAGGTCGCCTACCCGCTGCCGTTCCCCGGCGAGAGCCCGGACGCCGAGCAGCGCAAACGCCGTGCGCAGGAACGGATGCAGGTCTTCGCGCAGCTCTCCCCCGACTTCGGCGACCTGCACACCGTCGTCTGGGACGGGCCGGAGGAGGACGTGCTCCTGCTGGACCGGACGTTCGTGTCGATGAGCTTCGACTCGTTCTACTGGGTGCCGACCTACGGCGACTGGCTGCGGTCCGCCGACCAGCGCCCGGCGTACCGCGAGCTGCGCGAGTGGTTGCAGGTGCTCCAATGGCAGCAGGCCGATCGGTCGGTGCCGTGGGTGCTGAAGTCGCCGCACCACCTGACCGCCGTCGACACCGTGCTGGACGAGTTCCCGGACTGCAAGATCGTGATGACGCACCGGTCACCGGTCAACGCCGTGCCGTCGTACGCGTCGATGGTGCGCGCGATGTCCTCGCAGTACAGCGAGAACGTCGATCCGGTCCACATCGGACGGTACTGGTCGGACCGGTTCTCCCGGACGTTGCGCGGCTTCGCCTCCGCCCGGTCCGCGCGGCCCGACCGGTTCGTGGACGTGCGGTTCGCCGACACCGTCAGCAAACCGCTCGACGTGGCCCGCGAGGTGTTGTCCGCGCTGGGCCTGCCTCCCGGTCCGGCCGACGACGCCGCGTTCGAGGCCTACCTGGCGCGCAACCGCACCGAGCGGCACGGCTCGCACTCCTACTCCCCCGCGGACTTCGGGCTGTCCGAGGACCAGCTCCGCGCCGACTTCGCCTTCTACTCGGAGGTCTACCTGTGATGCTGCAAGACGAGGTCGTGGTGATCACCGGCGTCGGCCCCGGCCTGGGCTCGAAGCTCGCCGTCCGCGCCGCCGCCGAGGGCGCCAAGGTCGTGATGGCGGCCCGCTCCGCCGACGTGATGACGCAGGTGTCGAAGGAGGTCGCGGCGGCCGGTGGCGAGGCCGTCGGCGTGCAGTGCGACGTCCGCCGCCCGGACGAGGTGGCGCGGCTGGTGGAGACGGCCGTCGACCGGTTCGGCACGATCACGGGGCTGGTGAACTCGGCGTTCGGGCACCCCGGCTGGTTCGACCTGCTGGACACGCCCGAGAAGGCCGTCCGGCGCTCGATGGACATCATCCTGTTCGGCGCGCTGAACGTGACGCGCGAGGTCGTGCCGCACATGAAGGCCGCCGGGCGGGGCTCGATCGTCAACGTCGGCACGATGACCACCCGCAAGCCGATGCGCGGCGAGGGCGGCTACGCCGTGGCGAAGGCCGCGATGGCGACCGCGACCCAGTTCCTCGCGCTGGAGCTCGGCGAGCACGGCATCCGCGCCAACCAGGCCGTGATGGGCTGGCTGGACGGGCCGGGCGTGCGCTTCTACCTGAAGTTCACCGCCGAGGCGCGCGGGATCACCGAGCAGGACGTCTACGACGAGATCGCCGCCCGCAACCCGCTGGGCCACATCCCGACGGACGACGCGTGCGCCGGCGCGGTGCTGTTCCTGTTGTCGCGCCTCGCTTCCGAGGTGACCGGCGCGGTGCTGGACGTCAACGGCGGGGAGTACATGCCGGCATGAGCCACCTCATCGAGTCCGTGGTCGTGGAGATCCCCGCGCCCGCCGCTGTCGTGTGGTCCGTGCTGCTCGACTACCCGCACTATCCACAGTGGAATCCCTACACCCTCGCCGTGTCCACCACACTGGAGGTCGGCTCGCCGATCGACCTGACGCTGCCCCGACCGGACGGCGGCCCCGGGACGTTCGTGAGCCGCGAGTTCATCCGGGTGGTGGAACCGCCGACGTTGCTGCGGTACGACACCGGTGACACCTTTCCCGGGCTGCTGGGCGTGCGGGACCAGGTGATCACCCCGCTCGGTGCCGACCGGTGCAGCTATCGGACGTTCGAGACGTTCACCGGCAAGTACGCGGACGCCATCTTCGCCGCGCAGGGGGCGTACGTGAAGAACGGCTTCGACTCGGTCGCGCACGCGCTGGTGGCCCGGGTGGAGGCGCTGAGCATCAGGTGAGTAGTTGTACCGATGCCCGTTCAGGTTGGTAGCGGCACTCTCGACTTGTGAACGACACCAAGAGTCACTTAGGGGCGGGAGTGGCAGGCTTCGCCACCACTCTCGGGCTGTTGTTGCTCACCTTTCTCGCCATGCAGAACGACGCGCTGGAGTCGCTCGGGTGGCAGGGCGGCCAGTACGCCTACGCGTTCGTCTGGATCGCGCTCGGTTCGGTGGTAGCCGGGGTCGTGCTGAAGGTGCGGTCGCCCGCACCGTGGCGGGCGGTCGGCACGGGGTTGATCATCGGCGGCACGTTCGGCGTGGTGCTGCTGATCGCGTTCTTCATCCTGGTCGCGTACGCCCTGTCGAACCTGTCGGTGCCGTGAGCGCCCGCGTCGCCGCGGCGAGCGGGTTCGCCGTCGTCGCGTTGTTGCTCGCGCTGTCCGTGGCGAGCCTGGTGACCGCCGCTCTGCCGGCGAACTGGGCGGGCATCGAACTCGCCGCCTTCTTCTTCATCGCGCTCGGTGCGGCGCTCGCGGGTCCGCTGATCAGGACCGGCGCCACCGGGTCGTGGCGGGCGGCGGCCAACGGCATGATCCTCGCCGGTGTCTTCGGCCTGGTGCTCTGGGCGACGCTGGTGACGACGATCTTCCTGTTCCTCGGGGACTAGCTACAGCATCTGCGAAAGTCCTCGCAGTGCGGCGGCGATCTGCTCGCGATGCCCCTCCAGGGTCGCCCTGGTCACCCCGTCCGCCGCGGCCCTCGCGACGTCGTCGGTCGCGACCTTGAGCACCGCGCTCATCGCGGCGGCCTGAACCCGCACCTCGATGGCGTCCCTGCCAAGCCCTGCGCGTCCCGCGAGCACGTCCGCCAGCGCGTCCTCGGCCCGTTCGCGCAGCATCAGGTACGCGGCACGCAACGCGCGTTCGTTCTGGGTCAGCCGCACGACGGCGAGCACGGCCTCGATGTCCTCGTCGGAGGCCGCGTCGAGCAACGGCGTGTAGGCCTCGCGCAGGTGGTCGATCAGTTCGAGCTCGCGCGGCCAGGCCCGCACCACGGTGCAGAACGCGTCGACCATCTTGGTGAGCAACGGTTCGACGCACGCCTCCTTCTGCGGGAAGTAGCGCCAGAACGTGCGCTCGGAGACCCCCGCGGCCTGCGCGATCTGCTCCCCCGACGTGGCCGCGACACCTCGTTCGGCGAACAGCCGCACCGCATGCCGGGAGATGTCCAGCCGCTGACGCTGACGTTGCTCGTCGCTCACCGGCGGCCGGCCCCGGCGCGGCTTTTGCGTCACAACGTCCGTCATCGGGCGATTCAACCACACGGCCGAGCACATTTATTGGCAGCATCTGCCATTAAGCGCTACGGTCGGTGCATGAGCATTGACGCAGAGCGCTTGCAGCTGCCGCTGGCCAGGCCGAACGTCCTCGATCTCGCCCCGCTCTACGAGGTGCTGCGACGGGAGGCGCCGATCGCGCCCGTGACCACCCCGGCGGGCGACCCCGCGTGGCTCGTGACCCGGTACGAGGAGGTCAAGCTCCTGCTGGGCGACAAGCGCTTCGGCCGTTCCCACCCGGAACCGGAGAAGGCGTCGCGCATCTCGACCTCGGCCGTGCAGGACGGCCCGACCGGCGAGTACGCGACCGAGGAGGCCGACCACACGCGCATGCGGCGCCTGCTCACGCCCGCGTTCTCGGCCAAGCGCATGCGGATGCTGGGCGAGAACATGGAACGGCTCGTCGACGCGTGCCTCGACACGTTGATCGCGGAGCACGCCGAGACCGGCGTGGTCGACCTGCACCGCGGGCTCGCGTTCCCGTTGCCCGTGGCCATGATCTGCGGCCTGCTCGGCGTGCCGGAGGAGGACAACGAGCTGTTCGCGTCGCTGTCCGAACGCATGGCCAGCACCGAGATCGGCGAGGAGGCCCACAAGGCGCGGGAGGAGTTCTTCCGCTACATGGTCGGGCTCGTCGAGGGCAAGCGCGGGCAACTCGGCGAGGACGTGATCTCCGACCTCGTGCGCGCGCAGGCCGAGGACTCGTCGTTCGACTACGTGCAGATGGTGCGGCTGTGCGTCGGCCTGCTGTTCGCGGGCCACGAGACCACGGTCAACCGCATCGGCCTCGGCGTGCTGTTCCTGCTCACCGACCGCTCCCGCTGGGACGCCCTGGTCGCCGACCCGGACGGCCGCGTCGACGCCGTCGTCGAGGAGGTCATGCGCCTCGGCGCCCCCGGTGACCTCGGATTGTTGCGGTACGCCAAGGAGGACGTGGACATCGCGGGTGTCACGATCCGCGCCGGTGACGCGCTGGTGCTCTCCACCAACGCGGCGAACCGGGACGTGACCGTGTACTCCGACGCCGAGGAGTTCAACCCCGACCGTCCGGAGAGGACACACCTCGGCTTCGGCCACGGCGCGCACTTCTGCATCGGCGCCTCGCTGGCCCGCACGGAGCTGCGCGTGGTGTTCCGCGCGCTGGCCCTGCGCCTGCCCCAGATGCGTCTCGCCAAGGAACTCGACCAGCTGCAGGTCCGCGCGACGCTCACCGGTGGCGTCGCCGAGCTGCCCGTGACCTGGAGGTAGCCGTGAAGGTAGTGGTGGACCAGGGCAAGTGCGTCGGAGCGGGCCAGTGCGTGCTGGCTGCGGACGACGTGTTCGACCAGCGCGACGACGACGGTCTCGTCGACCTGCTGGACGCGAGCCCGCCGGCCGAACGGCTCGCGGACGTGCGGCACGCGGCGGCGGTGTGCCCGGCGTCGGCGATCGCGGTCGAGGACTAGCGCGGCGACAGTCGTGGGGGGGCCGGGGGGGGGGGGGGGCCGGGGGGGGGCGCGGGCGTTCGCTGCTTCGGGGCCCCACTGTGGGGCGGCCGGGGGGGGGGCGGCCGGACCGCCCCCCACGGGCCCTCACGGGCACGAACCCTCGTCAGTCCTTCATGAGCGGCTCGACCAGCTTCGACCCGTCCGCCTTGCCGACGAAGCAGTAGATGAGCCGGTCGGAGCTGCGGTAGCCGTTCTCCGTCTTGACCTTCCAGGCCTCGGCGGTCGGGATGATCACCCAGTACCGCAGCGTCTTCTCCTTGTCCTGCCCGGTCACCTCGTCGGACAGGAACGTCTTCGTGCACCCGGTGCCGCCGACCTTCGTCAGCTCCTCGACGCCGGGGTACGGGACGTCCTTCTCGATCTCGGTGTTGGCGAGCACGGTGTCGAGCAGCTCGGTCTCGTGCTCGGCGTAGCAGCCGACGCGGTCCTTCATCTCGATCTTGCGGACGTCCTTGGCCGGCGTCCAGGTGAGGCACGCGTCGGGGAACGACATCAGCGAGTCGTGCTTCAGGTCGCCGTCGGGACCGAGGGTCAGCACGGGCTGCATGGCGGCGGTGCTGGCGGGTCCCGGCGCGATGCCGCCGAGGCCGATGTTGTCGATCATCGGCTTGAACACGGTGAAGTACAACAGGACTATCGCGCCGACGAGGAACAGCGGCACGAGCGTCGCCGACAGGAACAACCCGACCGACCGCTTGCGGCGCGGCGGCACCCCGACGGACGGCGCGGGCGCGAACTGCCCGATCACCACCGGCCCGGACGTGGGCGGCGGCCCGTAGGCCGGCAGCGGACCTGAGCCGCTTCCGTTCAGCCGCGCCGGGTCCACGCCCAGCGTCGGCCCCGCCATCGTGGGCCTGCCGTCGGCCACCGGCCCGGTGAACGCGGGTGGCACGGTCGGGTGGAGCTCCGCCATCACGAGTGCGCGCTCGATCAGCCGGTGCGCCTGCACGACCCCGAGACGGCGGCTCGGGTCGGGTTCCATCAAGCCGGTGATCAGCTCGCCGAGCGGACCGGTCACGCGCGGCACCGGCCGTTCGCTCATCACCGCGATGATCGTCGCCGAGGTGGTGGCCCGGTCGAACGCGCCACGCCCCTCCACGGCGAAGAACAGCGTGGCTCCGAGCGCCCACAGGTCCCAGCCCGGCGAGGCCTCGCCGCCCGCGAGCCGTTCCGGCGACATGTAGGCGGGCGACCCGATCAACGTGCCGGTGGCCGTCAGCCGTGGATCGTCGACGGACTGGGCGATGCCGAAGTCGGTGAGCTTCGCGGTCCCCTTCCCGGGCACCATCACGTTGCCCGGCTTGACGTCCCGGTGCACGACACCCGACTCGTGCGCCGCCTCCAGGGCCGCCAGCAACTGCCCGGCCAGCGCCGCGGCGGCCCGCGTGGTGAGCGGCCCGGACGTCTCGACCAGCGACTCCAGCGTCGGAGCGTTGATCAGCTCCATCACGATGTACGTCTGGTCGTCCTCGGAGATGAGGTCGTACACGGTGACCACGGCGGGATCCCGCAACTGGCTCGCGATGCGCGCCTCGCGCAACACGCGTTCCCGGTAGACCGCACGCTCCTGCGCCGGCACGTTGCCGGGCAGCAGCAGCTCCTTCACGGCGACGTCCCGGCCGAGCACGGTGTCCTTGCCGAGCCACACGGCCCCCATGCCACCGCGCCCCAGCTCGCGGACCAGCCGGTAGCGTCTGTTGCCCACCTCGCGCATGCGCGGCAGTCTTTCACCCGTCCCAGTGACGTACACCGGCACCGTCACCTGACGGGCGCGACCACCGGGCGCCCGCTCCTAGCGTCGCGCACCGTGAGACGACTGACGAAGCTGTTGGCCACAACGCTGCTCCTGACCGGCCTGACCCCACTGGCGCCGGCCTCGGCGGCCGCCCAGAACTGCGCACCGGTGGCCGTCACCGCCCCGGCGGGCGCGAAGATCGAGTCCGTGGACGCCGTGAGCCACCCCTCGCACTGCGAGATCACCGTGACGCTCACGCACACCGACGACCACGTGAAGGTCACCATCGGCCTCCCCCAGGCCTGGTCCGGCCGCCTTCAGGGCGTGGGCGGCAGCGCCTACGCGGCAGGCGACACCGGCGCCCCGTTCGCGAAGGCCCTCCAGGACGGCTACGCGGCCGTCACCACCGACGCCGGCGTCCTCGACGGCCTGAACGCGAGCTGGGCCTCGAAGAACGGCCGGCTCAACCAGACCCTCCTGACGAACTTCGCCACCCGCTCCGTCCACGAGGCGGCGGTGCTCGCCAAGCAGGTGGTCCGCAAGCACTACCAGCGCGCGGTCACCTACTCCTACTGGAACGGTTGCTCGACCGGCGGCCGCCAGGGCTACGCCGAGGCCCAGAACCACCCCGGCGACTACGACGGCGTCCTCGCCGTCGCCCCCGCCGTGAACTGGTCCCAGTTCGCCGTGGCCACCCTCTGGCCGCAAACCGTGCAGGCCAACGACAAGCACGTCATCGGCAACTGCGTCCTCAACGCCTTCCGCGAAGCGGCGATCGACGCGTGCGACGCGTCCGACGGCGTCACGAACCGCATCATCGACCGCCCGGACCGCTGCAGCTACGACCCGCGTCAGCTGGTCGGCAAGAAGATCCTCTGCGACGGCACCGAGATCACTGTCTCCCAGGCCGACGCCGACGTGATGCGCAAGATCTGGGACGGCCCGACCGACGAACGAGGCCGCAACCTCTGGCCGGGCCTGCCGAAGGGCGCCGACCCGGTCTGGCTGGCGGGCACCATCCCGGGCTTCCCCGGCCCCGGCTTCCCGGTGGCGTCCCTCTGGGTCCAGAACTTCCTGCTGAAGCAACCGAACTTCGACACCTCCGCCCTCACCTACGACCGGTACCGCGACCTCTTCCGCCAGTCGGTCCGCGAGTTCGACAGCTCGATCGGCACCGCGAACCCGGACCTGACCGCGTTCCGCCGCGAGGGCGGCAAGCTGATCACCTGGGTGGGCACCAGCGACCAGCTCATCCCGCCGGGCGGCCTGCTGAAGTACCGCGAGCAGGTGGAACGCCGAATGGGCAACGTCAACAACTTCTACCGCCTCTTCACCGCCCCCGGCGTGGACCACTGCCTGGGCGGCAACGGCCCTCAGCCCACCGACCCGCTGAAGTCCCTGGTCGACTGGGTGGAAAACGGCAAGGCCCCCGCCACCCTCCCCGCCACCACCGCGGACACCAGCCGCGACCTCTGCGCGTACCCCCGAACCTCGCGCTACCTCCACGGCGACCCGAAGCAGAACTCCAGCTACCGCTGCCTCTAGAAACTAGTCAGGATTAGTGACTATCAACTAAAGTTACTACATCCGACCGGTCACGAGGGAGTCCGAGATGCGCGCCGCCTACTACAAGAAGCAGGGCCCCGCCCACGAGGTGTTCCAGGTGGGCGAGGTCCCCACACCACAACCAGGCCCCGACGAGGTCAGGGTGAAGGTCGCCATCTCGGGCGTGCACGTGGGCGACGTGGGCAAACGCCGCGGCTACTGGGGCTCCACGATGACGTACCCGAGAGTCATCCCCCACGGTGACGGCGCAGGCACCATCGACGCGGTCGGCTCCACCGTGGATCCCTCCCGCATCGGCGAACGGGTCTGGGTCTACCTCGCCCAGTCCTACCGCCCGTTCGGCACGGCGGCGGACCACGTGGTGGTCCCCGCCACCCACGCCGTCCACCTCTCGGACGACGTGGACCTGGAACAGGCCGCGATCGTCGGCATCCCCGGCATCACAGGCCACCGAGCGGTCTTCGCCGGCGGCCCGGTGACAGGCAAGACCGTCCTGATCACCGGCCCGCTGGGCGGAGTGGGCAGAGCGGCCCTGGCCGTGGCCCGCCGAGGCGGCGCCACGGTCATCGCCACCGTCCGCCACTCCTCCCAGATCGACGAAGTCCAAGCAGCAGGCGCCCACCACGTCGTCTCCCTGGACTCTGGCGACCCCATCGCCCAGATCAAGGCCATCGCCCCGGACGGCGTGGACCGCATCGCCGAGATCGACCTGGCGGGCAACGCCACCTTCGACGTGGAAATCCTCAAGTACAACGGCGTGATCGCCACCTACGCCACCAGCGACCCGGAAGCCCCGCTCCCGTACTGGCTGCTGGCCTTCAAGAACATCACCGTCCAGTACCTGAGCAACGACGACTTCCCGGAAGAGGCCAACGACCAGGCGGCCCAGGACCTGACCGCCGCCCTGGCCGCAGGCGACCTCCACTACCCGATCGCAGAACGCTTCACCCTCGACCACACCGCAGACGCCCAGGACGCAGCCGAACACACGGGCGCAGCAGGCCGAGTGATCATCGTTCTCTGACACACAAAGCCAAACGCACGACCGACCACACCGCGAAGCCGAAGGCGAGCCCGAACCTCCGGGCTCATCACGGCAACCGGTAATGAGGTGACGTGCCCGCCCAACTCAGCCACGCACAAACGAGATTGGGGCTTGACTTTGGGTGCGAGGTGCTACCTTCGCGGATCGGCCGGGCGCTTTTCAGCCCGGCTTTTAACGGCCGACCAGCACCTCGCAAGGGCCCCGAAGTCAAGCCCCAATCTCTATCGTCGCGCAGCGGCGATGACTTGACCACGCTCGTCCGCAGTTGTCTTTGCACCAAACGCAACCACCGCACAAAGGCGACAGAACCGTCAGGAAAGCTTGTCAGCCAACCACTTCCGAGCCACGGTCCAGGCATGCCCATCGGGTTCGATCACACTGAAGTGATCCCCACCAGGCGAATCCACGAACTCCGCCAACACATGCCGCACCGCATAAGCCCGGCTGAACTCGGCGGGGATGACCTCATCCGCAGACCCGTGAATCGCCAGCACCGGCACCCCGCCATCCCCCATCTCCACCGGCGAAGCCAACGCGTACAACGAAGGCCCTTCAACAGCAGACACCCCCATCAGGAACCGAGTCATCCCCTCTCCCACTCCAGCCGCGACAACAGGCCAGAAGTCAGGCCCGGAAGGCCCAGGCGCCCCACGAGGCGGCTCCCCGCTCAGATCAGCGAGCTCAGTCCCCAACCGAGCCCCATCAGCAGCAACCAGATCCAACACGCCGGCGATCGACACAACCCCGACCAACGGCATAGAAGGCGAAGCCCCGACAACCCCACCAGGCAACGCGGCACGATGCGCAATCCAGGTAGCCAAATGCCCACCGGCGGAATGCCCCACCACCGCCACCCGAGACAAATCCAGCGGAGCATCCAACTCACCCACCAAATCCACCGCAGACGCGACATCGGTGAAGGTCCCAGGCCACCCGGCCCCGGCCTCCCCCATCCGCCGGTACTCGACACTCCACACCGCGTACCCGGACCCCACCAGATCCGAGATCAACGGCTGCACCGCGGTGTCGTCCCACATGGCGGTCCACCACCCGCCATGCACCATCACCACGACGGGGAACGGCCCGTCCCCCACCGGCAGGTGCAGGTACCCGAACTGCGACGGCTCGGCACCATAAGCGATCTTGCGAAACATGAGACAAGTCCTTTTCACGCAGGGATGTGCGAACGGAAGTGCGTGGCGATGCGCGCGAGCGACTCCCGGGCCTCCGGCACGAACGCCCCGAAGTGCTGCCAGATGTGCGGCGTCCCTTCGGTGACCGCCAGGCGAGCGTCCACACCGGACACCCGAGCGCGCTTGGGATCACTGGCCGCCGTGCTCGCCGGCAGGTCGTGCGCCGTGCGGAGATCCTCGTTCATCGCTTCTCTCTCAGGGAATGACCACGGGCTTGACGACGCGGCCTGACTTCATCGCCTCGGCCGCCTTCTCCACGTCCGCCAGGGCGAACGTCTCCACCAGCTCTCCGACCGGCATCCGGCCGTCCGCCACCATCTCGGCGAGCATCGGCAGGAACAGCGGCGGGTTGCTCTCCCCCTCCACCACGCCGAGAACGCGCTTGCTGTCGTTCACGAGGTCGGCGACGTCGACCGGGGCGGTCACGCCGAACGGGGGCACGCCGACGATCGCCGCCGCGCCGCCGATGCGCAGACTCTTCAACGCCTGCACGAAAACCGCGGGAACACCACTGCTCTCGACGACGTAGCCGGGGCCGCCGCCGGTCAGGTCCTTCAGCGCCGCAACGGGATCCGTGAGGCGGGCGTTGATCACCTCGGTCGCGCCCAGCTTGCGGGCGAGGTCGAGGCGCGAGTCGTGCACGTCGATCACGACGATCTCGGACAACGGCAGCAGCGCGGCCGCCATCACCGCGGACAGACCGACCACGCCTGCGCCGAAGACGGCGATCTTGCCGCCGGCAGCGGGCTTCAGCACGTTCAGCACCGCGCCCGCTCCGGTCTGGATGCCGCAGCCGAGCGGCGCGAGCACCTCGCCCGGCAGGTCTGCGGCCACGTCCGGCACCGCGACTGTGTTGCGCACGGTCGACAGCGCGTGCCCGGCGAACGACGACTGACCGAAGAAGCCGCCGTGCAGGCGCTGACCGTCGAGCGTCAGGTTCTCCGGCCCGTTGGTGAAGTTGCGCGGCAGGAACTCCGCGCACTGCGACGGCACCCCGGCCAGGCAGGCCTGGCAGGCACCGCACGAGTCGAACGTCATGATGACCCGCTGGCCGGGCCGCACCGAGGTGACGCCCGGACCCACGCGCTCGACCACGCCCGCGCCCTCGTGGCCGACGACGCCGGGCAACGGGAACGGGAAGTCGCCGTCGCGCGCCGCCAGGTCCGCGTGGCACATGCCGGTGGCCTCGACGCGGACGAGCACCTCGCCCGGTCCCGGCTCGTCCAGCTCGACGTCCCGCAGGACGAAGTCCGCTCCGGCGGAGGACACGACGGCCGCTGCTGTGCGCTGTCCCACTTCACTCACCCCATTGCCCCTCAGGCACTTGCTCGTGGCGCTGCTCTTGCCCACCACAATAAGTCATGTATCGTGATAGTCAAGCTTAGTGACTATCCAAGTCCATGACCACAAGGGGAGAACACCATGAACGCGTTCCTCGAGCGGCTCACCTCCGAGAACGCCGCGGTCCTGCTGGTCGACCACCAGGTCGGCCTGTTCACGGGCGTCCGGGACATCACCGTGAACGAGCTCAAGCACAACGTCGTGGGGCTCGCGAAGGCCGCGCGGGCGCTGGGCGTGCCGGTGATCCACACCACGACGGCCGCGGACAGCATGTGGGGCCCGTCGATTCCCGAACTGCTCGCGGTTCTGCCGGAATCGCAGGAGATCCACGACCGCTTCACCGTCAACGCCTGGCACGACGAACGAGTGCGCGCCGCCGTGGCGGCGACCGGCGCCACCAAGCTGGTCATCGCGGGCATCAGCCTCGAGGTCTGCGCGGCGTTCCCGGCGATGGCGGCGCTCGCCGACGGCTACCAGACCTACGTCGCCGTGGACGCCTCCGGCACCTTCTCCGCCACCAAGCGCGAGGCCGGCATCGCCCGCATGCAGCAGGCCGGCGTCATCGTCAGCGACTACGCCACGTTGATGGTCGAGATCCTCGGCGACAACGCCCGCGAGGTCGCCGGCGAGGTGTACGGCGCGCTCGACATGGACTTCGGCACCCTGCTCGGCCAGGTCGTCGCGTCCTACCAGAAGTAGTCCCGCACAAACCTCGCAGACAAAGGAACCCATGATGGACATCACCTTCCCGGCCGGCAGCTACGTCATCGACGCCGCCCACTCCTCTGTCACCTTCTCCACCCGCTTCGTCGCCGGCCGGGTGCGGGGCACCTTCGACGACATCTCCGGAACCGTCGAGATCGCCGAGGATCCGGAGAAGTCCACCGTCACCGCGCGGATCGGCACGCAGTCGCTGCACACGGGCATCGCGCCGAGGGACGCGCACCTGAGCTCCGCCGACTACTTCGACGTCGAGAACCACCCGAGCGCGTCGTTCACGTCGACCGAGCTGATCGCGGACGGCGAGCGCTTCGCGTTGCACGGCGACCTGACGTTCCGCGGTGTGACCCGACCTGTGGAGTTCGATCTCTACCCGCTGGGCTCGGGCACCGACCACTTCGGCTCGTTCCGGGTCGCGTTCCACGCCACCGCAAGGGTTTCCCGCAAGGCGTTCGGCGTGAACGGGAACGCTTCCCTGCCCGGTGGCCCCCTGCTGATCGGCGACGCCACCGACGTGACGCTGGAGATCCAGGCCGTTCCCGCCGCCTGATCGAAGCCAGAACCAAGCCGGGCGCCCGCAAGGCGCCCGGCTTTCTCGGTGCTTCAGTCCAGCCGGACGCGCACGACCGGCGCGACCTCTTCACCGAACCGGTGAGCCTGGTCCGCGGCATCGCCCTCCGGCCACAGCACGAACCCGGTGAACGACTGCAGCGCGAGCTTGGTCAGCACGTCCGCCCAGCCCTGCGCGTCCGTCCGGATGGGCGCCGACCCCTGCAGGTCGACCGGCCCGGGAGTGTCCGTGATCGTGCCGACGAGCTGCGCGATCCGGCGCACCGACCCCGGCTCGCGACCGGCCTCCACAGCGGCCCGGTCGATCAAAGCGTTGCTCTCGGACCACTTCTCGTACGGCAGGTACGACGGAATCGGCGCCGCCCAGCCGTCCGCGACCCGCCCGGTGAGCGCGAGACTGCGCGGCCCCTGCGCACCGACCCAGATCTCCACGCCGCCGGGAGCGGGTGGCTGGGACGTCAGCCGCGAGACCGAGTACCAGTCGCCCTGCGCCGTCACGTGCTGACGCGGCTGCCACAGCGCGCGCATCAGCTCGATCGCTTCCGCCTGCGCCGCAAGGGCTTCCCCTGGACTGCGGCGCGGCACGCCGAGCTTGGTGATCGCGTCCCAGTACCCGCCGGCGCCGAGGCCGAGGTGGAACCGGCCACCCGACAGGCGGCTCAGCGCGCTCGCCTGGCGGGCGAGCATCGGCGCCGGCCGCAGCGGGAGGTTCGCGACGTCGGGGAAGAACGAGATCTTCCTGGTGTGGGCGATGAAATCGCCGATGAGCGCGAACGCGTCGAGGTAGTCCGCCACGTACGGGTGGTCCTGGACGCCGACGAGGTCGAGCCCCGCCCGTTCGGCCGCCGCGACGACCGCCCGGTTCTCGTCGATGTCGACGGTCGGCGCGACCGAGACGCCGAAGCTGAGTGCCTGCACCACAACTGTCTCCTTCGCAAAGACGTCCCCTACTCGGAGAGCACGCCTTCCTCAGCGCTGACAAGGGAGTCGATCGCGTCGAAGAACGCCTTGATGCCCGGAAGGTTCGGACCCTTCCTGCTGGACGCGGCGTAGTCCTCCGAGGAGCGCCATTCGACGATGTCGAGCCATTCGTCGTTCGGCAGCCGCACCAGCCGGGCGCCGAGGAACCCCTCACGGTCGGCCTCGAAGTCGGCGATCATCCCCGGACGGGCGGCGAGCAGCGCCTCGGTGTTCTCCGGCGCCACGCGGAAGCGGGTCAGTTCCACTGAAGTAGTCATAGATTTATGATAGTCAAGATCTTTGACTAAAACCAGGGATCGACCGCCACCCGATCGTGCCGATGAACACCGTGATGGCGGCCAGCAGCACACCGGTCTCCCAGCGCCACCCCGCCGGCTGGGTGATGGCCAGCCACTGCTCCGTGAGCGAGACCGCGGCGGCCAGCGGGAAGGTGAACGACCAGAAGCCCATCGAGAACTTCAGCCTGCGGTAGCGGGGAAGCATGCCGATCTGCATCAGCAGCAGGACCACGCCGATGCCGGCGATCGAGTCCGCGACGGGGTCGACCACGTGCCCGTTCAACGTGAACCAGGCGAGCCCGCCGACGGCCGGCGGCGCGAGCAGGATCATCGCGGTGGGCGCCAGCGCGTCCGGCAGCGGGGCGCGGAACGAGTGCCGCTGCACCGCGAGCCCCGTCATCACGACGCCGAAGAACGTGCCGGTGGCGAACAGTCCCCAGGCAAGGCCGGTGTTGCCCATCTTCGCGGCCACGTCGGCGCCGATGAGTCCGGGCGCGACGGTCGGCAGCAGGTACCCGGAGTGCAGCGCCTCGTGCTCCAGGCCGCCCTCGAACCACCGGCCGAACACGACGACCACCAGCGCCGCCGATCCCGCCAGCGCCAGCAGGTAGAGCGCCCACCCGGCCGTGTGCGAGTACGTGTGGAGCTGTGCGGCCAGCAGCATCGCGGTGACCGGGGCGAGCGACGCGACCGGCCCCTGGGCGGGGTGCCGGATCTGGTCGATCAGCCGTTCCTCTCCTCTGGCACCGCGGACGAGGTGGGCGACGATCAGCCACACCCACGCGATCGCCGCGACCGCGTAGAACACCTGCGACACCGCGGTCGGCAGGCCCAGCGCGGGGGTCGCCGACCTCCACGCGCCGGCGAGACCCGCGAGGCCGAAGCCGATGGCGAACGTGGTGAGCGGGATTCTCGTCACCGGCCGCGCCGGGGCGCCGGGCTCGACGAGCGTGCTGGTCATGTCGTCCTCCGTGGACAGTCCGTTCCGATGGGGAGAACGTTCCTCCGCCGGGCGGTGTCCGTGCGTCTGTCAAATGACCGTCGTCAGCAAGACCGTCGCGCGGACCGTCGGACGACAGTCATGTGACGGGCACTGTCCGCGTCCGCCGGAACCACGATGGAGAGCATGAAACCCACCATCGTTCTGGTACACGGGGCTTTCGCCGAGTCCGGCGGCTGGGGTCCCGTCGCGGACCGCCTGCGGGCCGAGGGACACCACGTCGTCGCGGCGGCCAACCCCTTGCGCTCGGTCGCGTTCGACGCCGCCCAGGTCCGGGCGCTCGTCGACTCGATCGAAGGACCCGTCGTCCTGGTCGGCCACTCGTACGGCGGCATGGTCATCAGCAAGGCCGGGGCCGGCGCGGAGAACGTGACGGCACTCGTCTTCGTGGCCGCGTTCGCACCCGAGGCCGGGGAGAGCGGCGCGAGCCTGTCCGGGAAGTTCCCCGGCAGCACGCTCGGGGAGACGTTGCGGACGGTCGACCTGCCCGACGGCAACCAGGACGCCTACGTGGCGCAGGAGTTGTACCACCGGCAGTTCGTCGCGGACGTGCCCGAGGAGCAGGCCCGGCTGATGGCGATCACGCAGCGGCCGATCACGATCGCCGCGCTGAACGAGGAAGCTGAGGGCCCGCAGGCGTGGCGCGGGCTGCCGAGCTGGTTCGTGATCGCCGAGGCGGACCGGAACATCCCGCCGGCGGCCGTGCACTTCATGGCGGAACGCGCGGGCGCGGAGGTCGTCAGCGTCGAGGGCGCCTCGCACGCGGTGTTCGCGTCGCGGCCGGACCTCGTGGCCGACGTGATCCTGCGCGCGGCGAACGCCTGACCACACCGAGCCGAACGGCCGGTCAGTCCTGTGTGGACCGACCGGCCAGGCGCTGGTGCTCGGTGATGTCGACGAGCATCCGCTTGAAGCGGGTGTACTCGCCCTTGCCGACGCGTTCGGCGTGCCGTTCCTGCATCGTGGCCATGATGTGGTCCGCCGCCTGCATCTGCGCGAGGCCGCGGCCGGTCGGGCAGATCAGCTTCGCCCTGCGGTCGCTCGGGTCGGGCCTGCGTTCGACGTAGCCGAGCGTCTCGAGCTCGTCGATCAGCGTGCCGATGATCTGCTTGTGCTGACCCGACAGGTGCGCGAGGTCGGTCGCGCGCACCCCGTCCGGGTCCAGGTAGGCGAGCACCGCGCCGTGGCGGTGCTTCAGGTCGCCGAACCCCAGCTCGGCGAGGGTCTTGAACAGTTCGCGCTGCACGGCGAACAGCAGGCGGCCCGACAGGACCCCCAGATCGGGGTTCGAGGCGTTGCGTTCCGCGCGGGTGACCATCCGGCCACCCTAGCGGCGGACGAGGTCGCGCCCGAGGACCTCCCGCAGATGCACCTCGACGAACACGCGCAGGTACGGGTCCTTCGCCATCTCGCCGAACGCCGCCACGAGCTCCTGGTCGACCTCGTCGGTGAGGTTCACGATCCTCCACAGGTTGAGCGGGTCGGCCTCGGTGCCGCCGACGGAGTGCTCGACGTGGAAGATCGGCTGGCCGGTGCCCGCGGTGAACACGCGGCCGTCCGGCGCCTCGAACCGCTCGTCGCCCACGAAGAAGGCGCGGCGGCGCTCGTGGTCGAGCCGCACGTGCTCGATGATCCGCGCGGTCCTCGTGCGGTCGGCCCAGAGCCGCTGCTCGGACACCCGCGTGAACTCCTCGACCTGGCCGTGCCAGACGCTCGGGAACTTCTCGGCACCCGGCAGGACCACGGTCGGGATGAAGACGTCCGGCGCCTTCGCCTTGCGGACCTCCATGTCCCACAGTTGGGTGCCCGTGTACTCGAACGGCGGGGTGGCCCGGTAGCGCTCGCGCAGCACCTGGTTGACCCGCACGTGCGGCAGGTCGGCGGTCGTGGCGCCCGGTTTCGCCCAGGCCTGCTCGAAAACGGCCTCGTGGTCGAGCGTGGTGATCATGACGAACTCCCAACTAGTCATTCATCGTGATAGTCACGATACCTGACTATATCGAGCGAGGCCAGCCACTCCTTCGTCTGGTCGAGTCGCTCGGCCGCGCGCAGGGTCGCGGACGGGCCTCTGGCGGCCTCCTCGAACACCACGCGGGTGCCGCCGGCGTCGGGGAGCAGCAGCCACGACTGGTAGAAGCTCAGGCCGTCGCTCACCGCGATCCAGCCGAACCGCTCCGGGCGGTCGAGCTCGCCGACGATGCCGTCGAGCGTGTTCAGGGCCGTGGCCACGACGAACCCGCTGCCGACGGAGAGCTCACCGTCGATCTGGACCTCGGCGGTCCCGCGCTGCCACTTCGGCCACTCCCCCACCGCCGTGAGGTGGTCGAAGAGGGCCTCCGGGGCCGCCGCGACGAGCCGCTCGCAGCTCACGAAGCTGTCGCACTGCTCCGGCCCCCAGCCGGGCGGCCAATGGACTTCAGTCATGCCCCTCAGCGTCGCGCGCGACCCGCCGGCACAACATCAGTCACATGACGGTCCGCTCGTCGTACGAGGTCAGCGCGTCGCGCAAGGCCGCCCGGGAGGTGATGCCGAGCTTGGGGAAGATCTTGTACAGGTGGTCGCCGACGGTCCGGTGCGACAGGAAGAGCTTCTCGCCGATCTGCTTGTTGGTCATGCCGCTGCCCGCGAGGTCGGCGATCTCGCGCTCCTGCGGGGTCAGCAGCGAGTCCGCGGCGGACGACGCCTGCCTGGTGATGCCGGTCGCGCGCAGTTCGGCCGCCGCGCGGTCACGCCAGGGCACGGCGCCCAGGGCCGTCATCACGTCGTGCGCGAGCGTGAGCTGCTCACGGGCACCGCTGGTGTCACGGGTCCTGCGCAGCCGTTCGCCGTAGAGCAGCCGCACGCGTGCCGTGTCGAACGGCCACACGTCGAGGTCCGGCCCGCTCAGCGCGTCCTCGAACTCCTTGGTGTCACTGGAGACCAACGCGCCCGCGGCCGTGGCGAGCAGCCGCATCCGGGGCGAGACGTGCTGGACCGACGCCATCGCGGCGGCGTGCTGCTCGGCCTCCTGGCGCCGTCCGATGTGCAGGGCGGCCTCGACCAGGTCGAGGCCCGACCACAGCGCGGTGGGCCGGTAGCGGGCGATCTGCCCGGCCGGGCTGACCCGCGTCGCGTACTGGTAGGCGGACTGGAAGTCCCCGGCGCCGATCTCGGCGAGCGCGCGGGCCTGCTGGACGAAGTACGTGACACCGAGCGCCCGGTTCGCCTGCGCCCAGCGCACGGTCGTGTCGGTGAGCTGGCGCGCGGCCTCGACCTGGCCCCGGCCCGCCGCGACGAGGGCCCGCACCCAGTCGAAGTACCAGCGGAAGAACTTGAAGCCGTGCTCCGCGCACACGGCGATGCCCTCCTCGCACAGCTGCCACGCCTCGTCCCACCGTCCCGAGTGGAACTCGTCGATCGCGAGGTGGATGAGCGCGCCGATGTAGCGGCGGGCAGGGCCGTTGCCCTCGCGGGCGTTCTGCACGAGGAGGCGTTCGGGGGCGCGCAGGCGGTGCAGTCGGTCGCCGAACAGCGCGGCGGTGCCGATCCGCACGAGCCTGGTGGGGTCCTCGTCGTTGTCGACCGAGTCGATCAACGCGTCGAGCGCGGCGATGTCGTCGTCCGCGGCCGTGACGGGGTCCGCGAAGATCGCCGCGTTCACCCGCGTGACGGGCGACGGCGCGGGCACGAGCCTGTCGACGAGTCCGCGGTGGTGACGTCCCGCGTCGTCGGTGCCGACCCACCAGCTGATGAGCATCAGGCTGTGCATGGCCTCGGTCAGCACCGGGTCCTCGGCGTCGAAGCCGTGGTCACCGGCCTCGACGGCGCCCGCGAGCAGCCGGTACGCGGTGGTGACGTCGCCGTCGTTGTTGATCAGCAGGTGCGCGGCGGCCGCGGCGGCGAACAGCGACTGGGTTTCCAGCACGCCGGTCTCACGCGCGTCGCCGAGGAGCCTGGTCGCGGTGGCCATCTCACCGCCGTTCTCGGCACCGATGTAGGCGGCCTCCGCGAGCCTTCTGCCGCGCGCCTGCAGGGTGGGGCTGAGCTCGGCGGCCCTGGTCAGTGCACCGATCGCGCCGAGCGCGTCACCCCGCTTCGACAACGCGTGGGCGGCCTGTTCGAGCTGCGCGGCGATGGTCTCGTCGGGGTCCAGGGTGGACTCGGCGAGGTGGCGGACGCGGCGTTCCGGGGAGTCCACGGCGGTCGCGATCACGCCGTGCGCCCAGCGGCGTTCCGACTCCGAGGACGCCTCGACGACGGCGGCCTTGATCAGCGGGTGCCGGAAGGTGAGCCGGTTCGGGGCGGTGTGGACGAGCCGGGCCTGTTCGGCCGGGGCCAGGTCGTCGAGCACGCACCCGTTGTCGTTGGCGGAACGCAGGCGGGCGAAGTCGACGTTGCCCGCGAGCGCGCCCAGCAGCAGCATCTGCCGTGCCTTCTCGGGCAGGTTCCGCACCCGGTCGCCGAACATGCCCTGGAGCCGTTCCGGCAGCGGCAGCGCCTCGCTCAGGGTGGTGAAGTCGGAGCGTTGCTCGCCGTCCAGCGCGGACGGGAGTTCCAGCAGCGCCAGCGGGTTGCCGGCGGCGGTCTCCAGCAGACGCCTGCGCACGGCCGGGGCCAGGTCGGGGAAGTGCGCGTTGACGAGCTCGCGGGCCGCCGGGACCGCCAGTGGCGACAACGTTGTCTCGTTCAGGCCGCTCTGGCCGAAGAACCCGCGCTCGCCCGTGCGGCAGGCGCCGAGGAAGACGATGGGGCTGCCGACCAGGCGTCGCGCGACGAAGCTGAGCACCTCGGCGCTCGCCCGGTCCACCCAGTGCAGGTCGTCGACGATGATCAGCAACGGCTGCTGCTTCGCGACCGCGCGCAGCCAGATCAGCGCTGCGTTCGACACGACGAGCCGGTCCGGGACGGGGCCGACGTCGAACCCGAGCGCACACCTCAGTGCCGCGCGGTGAGCCTCGCCGAGCGGGGGCATCTCGTCGCCGAGAGGGAAGAGCAGCTGGTTGAGCGTCGAGTAGTTGATCTCGGACTCGAACTGCGCGCCGGCCGCCCTGAGCACCATCCCGGTCTCGCGCGCGGCCAGCTGGTCGAGCACCGCCGTCTTGCCGACGCCCGCGTCCCCGCTGACGAGCAGCGCTCCGCCGCGCACTCCGGCGGTGTCGAAGTACGCCCTGATGGCACTGATGTCCTGCTCGCGGCCGATCAGCGGCACAGGCCGGTCCTCCCGAGGTGGTGATGCTCCCGCGGGAGCATCACGCGTGCCGGTCGAGATCTCCACACTCCGGAGGCTCAATTTCCGTCGAGATCGGATCAAGTCATGATTTGTGATTGTATGTCGCCGTGACCAGCTTGAGCGGACTCGTCCGGTTGGCGAGGCCCGAGGGCGAGATCGACGTGCGCTGCCTGCTGGCCGGGAGCGTGACGCTGGACAACCCGGCGTCCGGGCCCGGCGAGGTGCCGTTCCACCTGCTGCTCGACGGCGCCTGCACGCTGACGTCCGGCGGCTACTCCGTCGCCCTGTCCCCCGGCGACATGCTGCTGCTCCCCCACGGCGACGCGCACGTCGTAACGTCCACCGGCGGCGGGATCGACCTGTTCTGCGGCCACTACCGCTTCGAGCAGGGCGCGGGGGCGTTGCTGTTCCGGCTGATGCCCGCCGTCGTGCACGTGACCCTGGACCCACCCGCCCTGGCGCTGGCCGAGGTGCTGAGGGCGGAGGCGGTGTTCGCGGGCGCCGGGTCGCAGGCGGTGATCTCCGCACTGCTGGACGCGTTGCTGGTGATGACCCTGCGCAGCCGCCCCGACCAGCGCCTCGACACCCCGGGCCTGTGGACGGCGATGGGCGACGACGTGCTCGGCCGGGTGATCACCGGTGTGCTGGAGCAGCCGGGCGAGGCGTGGACGATCGAACGGCTGGCGGCCGAGGCGTCGATGTCGCGGGCGACGTTCCTGCGCCGGTTCAGCGCCCGCACCGGCACGACCGTCGCGACCCTGCTGACCGCGATCCGCATGATGGCCGCCACCGACCTCCTCACCCGCACCGACCACTCCGTGACGCGCGTGGCCCGCGAGGTCGGCTACCGCTCCGAATCGGCGTTCAGCCAGGCGTTCCGCGCGGCCCTGGGCACCTCGCCTGCCCGCTACCGCCGCGAGTCCTCGCCCCGCTGACGTTTCGGGAGTTCACTGACTCCGCAGGCGCTCCGGCCGTCATCCGTCACATGACGGTCGCCCCGCCGGTCCAGTCATGTGACAGACCCTGTGGCCACACCGGCCGCAGCAGAGTTGCTCCCAACAGAAGCGAACCCGAACAGGAGCAGGGCGATGCCGACGATCACAACCAAGGACGGCGTGGACATCTTCTACAAGGACTGGGGCACCGGTCAGCCGATCGTCTTCAGCCACGGCTGGCCGCTCTCGTCGGACGACTGGGACACCCAGATGCTGTTCTTCGTGCGGCAGGGCTACCGGGTCGTCGCCCACGACCGCCGCGGCCACGGCCGTTCCGCCCAGGTCGCCGTCGGCCACGACATGGACCACTACGCCTCCGACCTGGCCGCCGTCACCGAACACCTCGACCTGCACGACGCCATCCACATCGGCCACTCCACCGGCGGCGGCGAGGTCATCCGCTACCTCGCGAACCACGGCGAGTCCCGCGTGGCGAAGGCGGCCATCCTCGCGGCCATCCCGCCGCTGATGCTCAGGACCGAGGCCAACCCGGGCGGCCTGCCCGTCGAGGTCTTCGACGACCTCCGCGCCCAGCTCGCCGCCAACCGCTCGGAGTTCTACCGCGCCCTGCCCACGGGCCCGTTCTACGGCTTCAACCGCGACGGCGTCGAGGTCCGCGAGGCCCTCGTCCAGAACTGGTGGCGCCAGGGCATGATGGGCTCGGCGCTCGCGCACTACGAGGGCATCGCCGTGTTCTCGGAGTCGGACTTCACCGAGGACCTGCGGAAGATCACCGTCCCCGTCCTCGTGATGCACGGCGACGACGACCAGATCGTGCCGATCGCCGACGCGGCGCTGCTTTCCGCGCCGTTGCTGAAGAACGGGACGCTGAAGGTCTACGAGGGCTTCCCGCACGGCATGCCCACCACGCACGCCGACGTGATCAACGCCGACCTGCTGGAGTTCATCCGGTCCTGAGTGGACGATGCAGAAGGGGCCGGACGCGAACGCGTTCGGCCCCTCCGGGTTCGACGACTGCGGTTGTCACACTCCTGCGCGTGAGGCTCAGGTGTGCTGGAGGGCCTTCGGGTACAGCCAGCTGCCGGGCGTGTCGTCCGCCGGGTTCGTGTAGTAGTCCCGGACCGCCGCCACGTACTCCTGCACGCTGATCGCCCCGTCGCCGTCCGTGTCGAGGTGCGCGAACGCCAGGCCGCACTCCTCCTCGGAGAGGCCGCGCGCCCTCAGCAGGACCTGGAACTCGCCCGCGTCGACCCGGCCGTCGCCGTTGGTGTCGATCAGGGCGAGCAGCGAGGTGACGATCTCCAGGAGGTCCGCGTCGAACGGGCCGTGGTCCACGAAGGCCTCGATCATGGCCTCGCGGTACTCGTCCGGGCCGATGCGGCCGTCGCGGTCGGTGTCGCAGTGGTCCACGAGGAGTTCCCAGAAGCGGTCGTAGGCCTCGATCAGGTCGCGGCCCCGGTCGGAGGAGGCCGGTTCGCCGAACGCCTTGAGCAGGCGGTTCGCCAGTGCGTAGATGTCCGCCAGTTCGATGACGCCGTTGCGGTTGACGTCGTAGTGGGCGAAGGTCGAGTCGATCCTGTGCTGCAACACCTGCTTCATGACCTGGCACTGTGGTGACGGCGACGGGGTCGGCGCAACGCGCGTCCCACTCTTGGGTGGTGTTGTTCAGCCGGATTCGCGACGGCGGTATAGTTATACCGGTAACCGCTGATGGAGGACCACGTTGATCGAGCTCAAGTCGCCGGCCGAGATCGAACGCATGCACGTCACCGGGCAGTTCATCGGGGAGGTGCTGGACGCGCTCGCCGAGAAGGCCGTGGCGGGGGTGAACCTGCTCGACCTCGAACACCACGCCCGGCACATGCTGAAGGAGCGCGGCGCCGTGTCGTGCTACTGGGACTACTCGCCGTCGTTCGGGCGCGGGCCGTTCCGCAACGTGACGTGCCTGGCGGTCAACGACGCGGTCCTGCACGGCCTGCCGAAGGACTACGTGCTGCAGGACAGCGACGTGCTGACGATGGACATCGCCGTCACCATCGACGGGTGGGCGGCGGACTCGGCCATGACGGTCGTGGTCGGCAACGCGCGCGAGGAGGACCTGCGGCTCGTCCGGACGACCGAGGTGGCGCTCGCGGCGGCGATCGAGCAGGCGCGGGTCGGCAACCGGATCGGCGACATCTCGGCCGCGATCGGCGAGGTGTGCGCGCAGTTCGGGTACAAGCCCAACCTCGAGTTCGGCGGGCACGGGATCGGCCGCACGATGCACGAGGCGCCGCACATCTCCAACGACGGGAGGCGGCGGCACGGCATGAAGCTCCGTCCGGGGTTGACCGTTGCCATCGAACCGTGGCTCGCGGCCACCACCGACAAGATCATCTACGACGACGACGGCTGGACGCTGCGGTCGGCGGACGGGTCGCGAACGGCGCATTCCGAGCACACGGTCGCGATCACCGAGGACGGGCCCCTGGTGCTGACGCGGAGGAAGAGCGAGCTGAAGGACGCCGCCGAGCCTGCCACGAACGAGGCGCGCACGCCCTAGTCGCGAGGACAGTGGCGAAGTCCCGTCCCCTCGGGTAACCATGCAGTGGGCTGAAGGAGAGGAACGGAGCAACCCACTACAGGGGAGTCTGGATGACCACAGGGGGCAGGACAGAGCTCGGCGTCGACCTGGACGAGCTGCGTCTGCTGGTCGGCTTGTCGTACCGGGAACTGGCGCGCCGCACCGGGTGCGCCCGCAGCACGTTGCACGACGCGTTGACCGGTCGCCGGTTTCCCAGGCTGGACACGGTTCTCGCGATCGCCACGGCGTGCGGCGGGGACACGGCGCGGTGGCGGTTGCGGTGGGTCGCGGCGTGCAAGCGCTCTCACGTGCCGCGCACCGAGGCCACGACGTCCTTGCAGTCGACCAGTCCCAGCTGACGGGAGTCCTGTGAACGCGGGTTGTCTCCCACCACCACGACGAACCCGTCCGGCACCTGCTCCACGCCGGGCAGCGGCAGCCACTCCGGAACCGGGTCGCCCGCGACCGCGGCCACCCTCTTGACCCGGTGCGGCAGCTCGGGGTCCGCCACCCGGAACACGATCACCTCACGGCGGCGCGGGCGCCGGAAGAGCTTGCGCGCCAGGAGCTTCTGGCCGTCGTGCAACGTCGGCGACATGCTGTTGCCGCGCACCGTGACCCTGATCCACATCAGCTGACCCTCACGTCCTGGTAGCCGTCGGCCTGCAACCGGAACAGGCGCGCGTACTCGCCGTTCGCGTCCATCAACGCGTCGTGGTCACCCTGCTCGGCGATCCGTCCGCCGGCCAGGGTGACGATGAGGTCGGCGCCGCGCAGCGCGGAGAGCCGGTGCGAGATCAGCAGTCTCGTGCGGCCTTCCGCGTGCCGGCGCACGGTCTCGTGCACACGGTGCTCGCCCTCGGCGTCCAGCCCGGACGTCGGTTCGTCGAGGATCATCAACGCCGCGTCCGCGCGCATCAGGCACCGGGCGAGCGCAACGCGTTGCCACTGCCCGCCGGACAGCGTCACGCCCGTCCGTTCGTCGTCGGCGTGGGTCCGCGACAGCACCGTGTCGTACCCGTCCGGCAACGCCTCCAGCACGTCGGCGACCCGCGCTCGTCCAGCGGCGTCGGCGATCCGCGACCGGTCGCCCAGCGCGGACACGTCACCCATGCCGACGTTCTCGGCCGCGCTCAGGTCGTAGGTCATGAACTCCTGGAACACCACGCCGATCCGCGCTCGCAACGCCGTGACGTCCAACGCGCGCAGATCCACGCCGTCCCACGTGATCGAGCCGCGCTGCGGGTCGTAGAACCGGCACAGCAGCTTCACGAGCGTGCTCTTGCCCGCCCCGTTGACCCCGACCAGCCCGACCGCCGCGCCCGCCGGAATCGTCAGGTCCACGCCCCGCAGCACCCACGGCCCGTCGTCGGCGTACCGGAACCAGACGTCCCGCAGCTCGATCGCGCTGAGACCGGGGACAGCGGTGCCGCCGGGCAGGTCGTCGGGCGTCGCGAGCACGTCCAGGTAGTGCCCGAAGAGCCGCACCGCCCGCCCGGCCTCGCCGAGCTGCAGCACGACCCCGGACAACCCGGTCTGCACCGCCGCCACGGCCCCGAGGAACAGTACGAGATCACCGACCGACGACCGCCCGCCCGCGACGCTCAACGCCACCACGACCGTGCCCGCACCGGCGACCACGGCCCCCAGCAACGCCAGCGCGCTCTGCACGAACGTCCCCCGGCGCTGCGCCGTCAGCCTCGCCGAGCTGACCGAGGCGAGCGACTCGACCATCCTGGTGTGCAACAACTCCCCGAGCCCGAACAGCCGGATCTCCTTGGCGGCCCGCACGTCCGTGAGCAACGCCCGGTAGAACAGCCGCCGCCGATCCGTCGCCACCCAGGCCTCCTCCGTCGACGCCTCACGCCGGGCCGTGGCGAGCCGCGCGAACACGGCCGTCACCACGGAGGCCAGCAACAGCAACGTCATCGGCGGCCACACCACCAGCAACGCACCCGTGAAACCGGCGAGGAGCACGACCGAGCGCACGACCTCCTGGGTGAACTGCGAGATCGTCCCGGGAGCCTCCTGCGCGGCCTGCTCGGCGAGTCGCACCCGGTCGTGGAACGCGGGGTCCTCGATCCGCCGCAACCCCGGCAACGCGGCGATCCGCTGGAACAGCGCGCTTTCCACCGTCACCGCGACCCGGCTCCGCACGACCTCCCCGAGGTACCCGGTGAGGTAGAGCAACGCGATCGCCGCCCCACCCACCAGCGCCGACGCCACCGCCAGGAACACCGCGTGACCGGTGCTCGCCGCACCCGACGTCAACTCGTCGACCAGCGACGCCGTCAGCCAGGCTCCAGCAGCAGGCGCCGCACCGGCCACGACTGTGAGCACGAGCGTGCCGAAAGCCAGCACCGGCGCAGCCCGGAACGGCACCGCGAGCGCCGCCAGCGCGGTGCGGATCACGCCACCGGCGCCGGCGCACCGGCGAAGTCGGCGAGCTTGATCCCGGACGCCGTCACCACTCCCCCGTGCGTGTGCAGCAACGTCGGATAGGCCATCACCTCGAACGCCGACAACACCGGATCGTCCGTGCCGACCACGACGACCCGCCCCAGCACACCCACCTTCGCGACCAGCCCGGCCGTGCCGTCCGGATCACTGGCATCTCCGTCCACAACGGACACGAACCGCGCCGCGGGCGGATCCGCGACCAGCGCGTCCGTGAGCGTCCGGCACGGCCCGCACCCGACGGAGAAGAACCCGACCTGCACCGCCCCGCCGAGATCGGCCTCGGTGAACGGCAGCCCGTCGGTGTCCAGCACGGCGAACGGCTTGATCACCATGCCCGGCCGCGGCAACGTCGACTCGCGCTTCGGCACGGCGTTCTCCTGCAACTCCCGGACCCGCGCCACCAACCCGAACGTGAACAGGACGTGCACCGCCACCACCACGGCGAGCAGCACGACGGCGATCGTGAGCAGGGTCAACGGTTCCTCCCAGGAAGCAGGCGACGGCACGAACGCCCCCAAAGCAACAACGACGAGCAACACCCCGTTGCGCACCAGGTGTTTCACCCCCAGCACGTCCCCACCCGCACCAAAACAATGGCAGCGCACGGATTTCCGGCCGTGAAGGGCCAGCACCACCGCGCCGCAGAAGGTCACCAGCAGCAACGCCGAGACGCCGTACCCGAGCAGCGTGCCGGGAACTGCGAGCAGCACGACCGCCAACGCCTCTCCGGCGAGCACCAGAACAGCGACCACATTCGCGGGCAACGGAACGAGCGCGGCAATGGAGTCGCGGAACTCCGCGAATCCCTGCCGCGTTCGAACCTTTCCGGCAAATGCGGCCAAGAAGACCGCGATGAGAAGCACACGGGCGAAGAGATCCAGCACGACGGCACCCCCGAGCAGGCGGGGTGCCGGCGACGAACGCCGGCACCCCGTTGTGTCACTTGCAGGTGCTGCTCACGGACGAGCAGATGCCGTTGCAGTTGAAGCGGTAGCCCTTCTTGCAACACTGCCCGTGCTCCGGCACGCAGGCACCGGCATCGATCTTCGGCAGCACGAGCCCGACGAGCCTCTCACCGGCCAGCTTCGCGAAACGCTTCACAGCATCGCTCCTCCCAGTCAGACCAACATCAACACGTCCACGCTCACCCGGCACACCCCGCTCGCCCAAGCGACTCGGACGGTGTCGGACGCTCTCGGACTCCCACTCCCCCGCACGCCGGAAAACCCTTCCGCCAAAAGGCTTCCAATTCCTGTCCAATTCCAGGCCACGCACGCCTGACGGCCCACCGTTGCCCGTTTCAGGGCAAGGAACGCAACGCAACGGCCTACCTGAACCCCGCGTTGTTGCGTCATCATGGAATCGCCTGCACCGACCTGCACTCGGCGTGAGGGGAATCGACACATGAGCTCATCGGGCTGGGAGCCGGACCTGGAGTCCGCGCTGATCGACCTCGAAGGCATCCCCTTCACCAGGTTGCGCGACCTCGACGGCGAAGCCTTGCGCCACTCCCTGCGCCATGTGGTGGAACGAGCAGGCCTCGTCAGCGCGGGCTACAGAAGCGCCGAAGCCTCGGGCGGTGAACGGATCGACTGATCATGCCGCAGCCCACCGCCTTCCACCGCCTGCCGTGGAGCGACTTCGACTCCTTCGCACGCCTCACCGGTGACGCGACCATGATCGACCGGTTGCGCGGAGCGGAGTTGAGCAGGCGAAAGCTGTTGGTGCACGCATTGCTCGAAGCGGCCGTCAAAACGCCGGCGGCGTTCGGGCCGCTGCCCCCACTCGAAGCGGTGTGGGACCTGCTCACCCGAGTCGAGACCGTGTCACCCGCGGCCCTTGACCGGGCGTTCGCGCACCCGTACACCGGAAGCTGGGCCGGTTACACGACGCGGTTGCTGAACGACGGAGTCGACGGCGCCTGTCCACTGTGGATGCACGTCGGCCACGTGCACGCGCTCGCGGCGGCCGCAGCGATCACCGCAGACCTGGACTTCGAGATCTCCGTGCCGCTGTGGGAGGGCAACGCGATCCTGCCCTCGCTCGGCACTGCCCGGTTGCACGCGCCGGAGCAGTTCTCGACCGCCGAGGTGCGGGGCCGACGTGGCCGTTACGCGATTTCCAACGAGCACGGTGAGGTGTGGCTGCCGACCGCGCTCGAGGCCGACTCACCCGGCTGGTGGGGACTGCGCACCTGCCGGAGCGGCTCCGAGGCGGCTCGGCTCTTGGTGACCCTGGACGACCTGGACCCCTACCGCGGCCTTCACGAACCGCTGTTACCGGAACGACTGGAGAGCACCGACGCTGCCGAGTGGCGTCGTTTGCTCAGGGGCGCGCACGAACTGCTGCTGGACGCCACACCGGAACTCGCGGATGTGGTCGCCGCCGGGCTGGGCGCGGTGGTGCCCAAACCAAACGTGCCTTTCCAAAACCCGAGCGCGTCGACAGGCGAGGCCTTCGGCAGCGCCGTGATCGGGCTGCCCGTGGACGCCGCCGACCTCGCGGCCACGCTGGTGCACGAGTTCCAGCACATCGTGTTGGGCGGCATCCTGCACCTGGCGCAGCTCTACGAACCCGACCGCACGGAGCGGATCTACGTGCCCTGGCGGGACGATCCGCGCCCGCTCAGCGGCGCTCTGCAAGGCGTCTACGCGTTCTTCGGCGTCACCGCGTTCTGGCGGGGGATGGCCCGATTCCACGGATCGCGGCAGGCGTTCTTCGAGTTCGCGCACTGGCGCGGCCAGACGTGGCGCACGCTGGTGGCTGTACGCCGGGACGCGACGTTGACCGAAGCAGGACAACGGTTTCTCGCCGGTGTCGCGGAGGTGCTCGGCCCCTGGCAGCAGGAACGGGTGCCCCAGGACGTCGTGGACCTCGCCGGCCTGCTCGCCTCGGATCACCGGGCCGGCTGGCGGCTCCGCCACCTGCGGCCGGATCCCGCGGTCGTCGCCGCGACCACCGACGCCTGGCTGGCCGGCAGAGCGCGGCCGCCCGTCGTCCTCACCTCGGCCGACCTTCCCCCGACCCCGGTGCCGGACGGACCGTGGCCCCGCTGCCGCGCGACACTGGCCCGCCTCAGCACGAGCGACGGAGGACAGGACCTCTGGCACGCCGTGCCCGGAGCGACCGACGCGGACTTCGCCCTGACGAGCAGTCGTTTCAGCGACGCGGCCCGCGGTTATCGCGCGGAACTGCGCGCCGAACCCGACCGGCCCGCTTCACTGGTCGGGCTGGGACTCGCGCTCAGCGGCTCCGGCCCCAACCCGGCCGCACGGGCTCTGTTGCACCGCCCGGAACTGGTGCGGGCGGTGCACCGCGAACTCCGGCGCACCGCCCGTGACGTACCTACTCCGGAGAAGCTCGCCTGGTGGCTCGGCCAGCTCGTCTCCGGCTGAGACCGCGCTACATCAGCAGCGGGTCGATGTCGCAGTTCGCGCGCTCACCCTTGATCGCTGCGATGGTGCCTGGGTGCGCTTCGCCGAGCACCCTGCGATACCTGTCCAGCACCGGTTCTTGGTACGGCGCGGCTTCCTCCGCGCGACCTGCTGCCCGCAGGTCGTAGCCGAGGTTCAGCGACACCGCCAGGACGGTGGGGTGGTCCACGCCCAGCACACGACTGCCCCGCTCCAGAGCGTCCTCGCCGAGCGCGATCGCTCGCTCGACCTCTCCGAGTGCGGACAGGTCACTCGCCAGGTTGATCGTGGTGATGATCGCGTGCGGGTGATTCGGGCTGAGACCGCTGCGGAAGAGTTCCAACGCCCGCTCGTCGAGCTCTCGTGCTTCGGCCACCTCTCCCCTCAGCCGCATCGTCACCGCGAGGTCGACGGTCGCCGAGATGGTGTGGGGATGGTTTTCCCCGAGGCCGCTCCGGTAGTGCTCGAACGTCTCCTCGCCGAGCTTCTTCGCGGCGTCCAAGTCTCCCGAGTGGCGGAGGTCGATCGAATGCGCCAGGGCGCACGCCATACGAGTGGGGTTGTCGGGCTTGTACAGCAGCGAGTACCGGGCGAGTGCCGGAGCGGACAGCTCCAGCGCTCGCGCGTGGTCGCCGTCCTTGCGCCGCACGATGGAGAGCAGGAACGAGTAGGTCGCCTGGCTCGGGTTGTCCGCGGGGAACCGCGTCCGGAACACCTCGGTGAACTTCTCCATCTCGATCCGGGACCGCGTGTACTCACCGGCCTCGCGCCGGTCGACGATCTCCGAGGCGTAGGTGCTGAGCGTCCTGAGGTGGTCAGGTCCCAGCAGCTCGCTGCGGCGGTGGGCGGTGTCGCGGTCGAGCTCCGCTGCCGCCAGGTACTCACCTGCCAGCCGGAGGCTGATGGCGTGCTGGTAGGCGGCCTGCAGGGTCTCCGGCTCCCCTTCGCCGAACAGCCTCTTGTACTTCTGGTAGGTCTCCTCGGTCACCTTCGCGGCCGCGGCGAAGTCGCCCTTCCAGCGCAGATCGACCACGATGTTGAGCAGGAGCTTCAGCACCTCCTCGCTGTCCTCGCCGGTCACCGTGATCTGGCGCTGGAGAGCGCGCTGGTTGACGAGCGAGCCCTCTTCGTGGCGACCGGCGGCCAGGAGGTAGAAGCCGAGACGTTGAGCCACTTCCAGCGTCTGCGGATGCGTCGGTCCGAGTTTGCGCTCGAAG
The DNA here is from genome assembly GCF_042721395.1 of Lentzea sp. NPDC058450. NCBI lineage: Bacteria > Bacillati > Actinomycetota > Actinomycetes > Pseudonocardiales > Pseudonocardiaceae > Lentzea > Lentzea sp. NPDC058450. The sequence continues at coordinate 29,446 of NZ_JBHXLO010000037.1, read as the reverse complement.
CTCTCGAACGCACGCTCCGCCAGCCGGGCGGCCTCCTCGTGGTCACCCCAGGCGGAGAGGAAGCGCATCAGGTTGATGATGAGCTGACGGGGCCAGTCGTCGTCGCAGTCGAGGATTTCGGAGGCGTAGGCGTGCGGCAGCAGCTCGCGGTAGCGCGGCCAGTGCCTGTTCGACTCTGGGTCGTTGGGGTCGAGACTGGCCAGGAGCTGATGCGCGCCGTGCATCATCTGAGCGTGCAACTGGGGCGCCATGGTTCGGTTGCGCAGCACCAACTGGACCAGGCGGTGCAGCTGCAGGGTGTTGTTGGCGTGGTCGATCTTCGCGAGGCCGTAGCGGTTGATGTCGCGGATGGCGCGGGCGAGCTTGATCGGGTCTTTCAGCGCGGCATCGAGTTCCGGGGAGATCGACACTCGGCTGACGCCGGTGAAGAGGTCTCGGGAGATCGGCTCCGGCGAGAAGAAGGCGCAGATGTGCAGGATCTGATGTGCTGCGGGGTTGCGCTTCTTCAACTCGTCGAACGACACGTTCCAGGCAGCGGCGACCGACCGCTCGTAGTCGGTCTGGGCGGACGTGTCGAGGATTTCCGCCACGGACTCGTCGAACAGCCGCAGGTACTCGCTCACAGGCATGCCGGTGACCGCGCGCCAGGCCGCAGCCTGCTCCACGGCCAGTGGGAGGTCACCGAGCTTCTCCGCGAGCACGTTCGCGTCCGCGTTGTCCATCTCCGGACCGCGCTTGCCGAGCAGTTCGATGCTCTCCGCGCGGTCGAACACCGCGAGTTCCAGCGGCCTGGCCACGCCGGCCCAGTCCGGGTTGCGGGAGGTGATCAGCACTTCGCCCGGGCCGTTGGTCGGGAAGAACGGACGCACTTCCTCGGGGCTCTCGGCGGCGTCGAAGACGAGGAGCCAGCGGCGGAACGGGCGGCCCACGCGCAGGGCCTCGCGGACGGCGGGGACGGCGGTGTTCGCCTCGGAGGCGCCGGGCAGGCCCAGTTGGCGGGCCAGTTCGGTGAGGCCGGCGCGGATCTGGGTCGGGCGGGCCGCCTCGATCCACCAGATGAGGTCGTAGTCCTGCAGGTGGCGGTAGATGTACTCGGTCGCCATCTGGGTCTTGCCGATACCGCCCATGCCGTGCAGGGCGGAGGGCAGGACGGCGGTGGCGCCGCCCGCGGTCAGGCGTTTGCCCAGTTGCTCCAGCAGTTCCACGCGCCCGGTGAAGTTCGGATTTCGCGGCGGCACATTTCCCCAGATGATCGGGGGATCATCCGACCTCCGCTCGTGAAACGTCCGCGAGCTCGAAGCGGGCAGAACTGTCATACCGCTCACCTCGGGGAGGTCGTTGTCGCGCGCCCCGGCGAATTGCTCCGCGTCCGATGCGGAATGCGCACGTGGTTCGGATACCGTCAACTTGCTGGTGCGCTCGGCCGCATCGGGCATTTCCTTGCTTTCCATCCTAGTCGTACGGGACTTGATTGATTCAGGAGGCGACGCGCCATCGCGTGCCACCGCATTGCCCAGTCGATCCGCGCGCGACAGGTACGGACCCGACAGCGCCCCCATCACCGCACGCTGCAGCCCGACTTCAGCAGCGTTCGCAACGGAGGGAACCGGGTCCGGCGTGTTGTCCGGATCCACGATGGCGTCCCTGAGCCTGCCCAGTACCGGAATTCGATCCCCGAATACCGCCGCAGCCGTTTGCACGACACCCGCGGTTTCGGACCGACGAGCGCCGTTGAGCAGCAGTTCTCGCACTTTCTCGGGAAAGACGAAGGTAGAGGAGTCCCAAGTGGACTTGTCATCGCTGGAAGCCGGAGAATAGTGCATGACTCCGCTGAGGAGCAATTCTGAGAGATGTTCCGTGCGGGCCTCGGGAACGAACCGATGGCGGACGAGTTTCACCACTTCGGGATGGGCGGGAACCGCCGCGAGCAACGTCGCGAGGCGGAGTGCGGGCGGGGAGGCGAGACTGCGGAAGCGGCCCACGTGCTCTTTCGCCGAGATGTCCCCGTCGGGCGCGGTCGCCGTCTCCCTGGTGGCCAGCAGCACCGTACCGGCGGCCGGGCCCCGGTGCGCCGCCGTCACGAGCCTCGCCCACCACTTGAGGTAGCGAGGTTGCAATTCGATCACCGGCACGGGCACGGCACCGTCGCGCAGGTGCGCGGACGGGTCCTCCTCCAGCCACGCGTCCGGCAGGTCGTACTTCCAGCGGCTGTTGGGACGCATCGCCGACGGCACGGTGAGGTTGGCGCGGTGCAGCGGCACGGAACCCCGGCCCCACAACCACTGCGGCAGCAGATGAAGAACGCTCACCGGCATGGATCGCGCCCACCGGGCCAGCATCGGGTTCAGCAGACCGGGACGCCAGACGCCCCCGACCCCGTCCGTCACGAGCAGCATGACCCTGCGGCCCGAGACGTCGAGCACCTCGGCCGGATCGCGCGCGGGCGCACCAGGCGTACCACCGCGCAGCACCGGGACCTCCGTGCCCTCCCCGTCGCGGACGACGTCGACCAAGCGGAACTGGATCGTGCGGAAGGCCCCCAGCCGCGCGAGCATCTCCAGGAACGCGACGACCTTGGGCCGCCACAGCGACATGGACGGACTGTCGTCCAAAACGACGGTGAGATCGAGCCAACGCTCCGGACTCGAACGGGTGATGGGCCACCAGGTGCCGGTGCGGGCCATCTGCTCCGCGGTCGCCACCTCGTCCAGGATCGTTGACCCGTAACGGAAAGAAGCCACCTCGCGCTTCAACGGCCGCAACGCGCGGAAGCACTCCAGCATCTCGGTGAGCGCGGGCGTCACCACCGCGACGGGAGGCACTTCCCCGCGTGCCTCGTCGTCACGCCCGGACGGGATCTCGGCCGTGTCTTCCGGCCTCGGCACGGGCACCGGGGCCTCGGCGGACGTGGCCCGCGGGTCAGGCTCCGGTTCCCCCGCCTCCGGTTCCGGCTCGGCGGGCGGCGGCGGTTCGTCCCGCACGACCTCGACGGGCGGTGGCCTCACGAAGTCGGGCGGATCGGGATCGCCCGGCTCGCTCTCCCCGCTTTCCGTTGCACCGCCTCGCATCGCGGCGGCCAGCCACACGGCGTCCCCGACCTCGGTCCAGCCCAGACCCTCCAGGCCGCCCACGTCACAGCTCCGTCAATCGGCGCCACAACGAGTCGAGCAGCCGTTGCCACGCCGCGTCGTCCGGCTGGTACGCCCCGGACGACGCGAGGTACACGGCGTCCAGAAGACGGTCCGCCGGCAAGCCGCCCTCCGCGCGGCTCTTCGCGATGAACTCGCGCACCAGCCGGTCACGGTGTTCACCCTGGGCGTCCAGCAGGTGGTTGGCCACCATGGCGGCCAACTGCTCGACCGTCGGGTCCTTGATCTCCAGCTGGAGCACTCGCCGCAGGAAAGCGGGCGGGAACTCGCGCTCGCCGTTGCTCGTCATGACGACGATCGGGAACGCGCGGCAACCGACCCTGCCGTCCACGACGGTCGCTGTTCCGTTGGGATCGTTCGTGTGAACGGTGACCTCGCGCGTCTGGTTGCGCACGCGCGCCAGTTCCGGGATGACGAACTCGCCGTCCTCGAAAATGCTCAGCAGGTCGTTGGGAAGATCGGATTCGGATTTGTCGAGTTCGTCGATCAACACGACCCGCGGAAGTCTGCGCGGCAGGAATGCGGTGCCCAGCGGACCGAGGCGGACGAATTCCCCGATGGGTGCTTCTTCCTGTTTTCCGGACTGCGCCCGGCTCGCAGCGGCCTGAACCCGGCCGATGGCGTCGTAATCGAACAACCCGGAATTCAGCGTGGTGCGGCTGGTGATGGACCAGCGCAGCACGCGACCGAGTCGCAGTTCTCTGGCGACGCGCCACGCGAGCGAGGACTTTCCGACGCCGGGCTTTCCGGTGAGCAACAAGGGACGGCGCAGATAGAGAGCGGCGTTGACGACGTCGAGCTCGTGCGCGTCGACGTCGGACTCGGCCAGGTTGATCTCCGGTCCGAGCCGGCGGCCCGCCTCGCCGTCGTCACCGGGCGGCACGTCGTTCCCGGGAACCGGCCCGCCCTGGAAGTCCCGCCACGGTGGCGGTGGCGGGAGCAGCTCGGCGAGGTCGATGTCGTGGATCTCCCGGCCGGTGCCGCGGTAGATCCACCAGTCGGGCGCGTCGAGCCCCACCCTGCGGCCGTCCTGGCCGTGTTCGCGGACGCTCATCGGCGACCCCCGCTCGACGTCGGCGAGGCGGGCCCGCCGGGCTCGATCTTGCGATTCGGGTCGTCGAGGAGGACGACGAGGTTCCGGATCAGGTCGTCGTCGGTCGCCGCCAGGTGTGCGTCGCGGTGACGGCCCGGCACTCCGGCGATGCCGCCGTCGCCCGTGACGAGCCGGCTGACGAGCTCGCGGAGGTCCTCGGCGCTCGCACGGGGGTGCCACACGACCAGGGGCACGCCTGCCCGCAGCGCGGCAGGTGGCTCGTCCATGACCATTCCAACCCACGTGGATTCGCTCAGCACGGCGTCGATCGGATTCTCCTTGCTTTCCGCTGATCCGTACGGGTGAATTCGACGTAAGGACGAGTTGTCATCCACAGCCGAGTCCCATCTCATGCGCCAAAGACGATGCCAGTGAGCGGACCGCATTCGCTCCAGAGATCTGATCGACAAAGGATAGTCGTACACGAGCGGGCGAGGGAAACCAGACTCGATTTCCTTGCGGTACGCCATGATCGGCGCACCCAGCAGAGGCCTGGGCACGACGAATTCCAGGGCGACTGAAATAGCCTGGTCGGCCCACTCGCTCTCGGCCGCGATGATCACGTCGTCGATTCGCCGTTCCAGTTCGTCCACGGCGAGCTCGTACGGCCCCCCGCGCGGCGGAGGCCATTCGAGTGGATCTTCCTGACGCCAGAAGCTGAGCACGCACCTGCTCTCGTCGATGGCGTCCAGCTCGACCACGATCATCAGGTGCAGCCGCGGTTGCACCGGCAGCGCGACCCTGGTCTCCCGGCGCTCCTGCCGCTCCCCCGTGCGCCGCAGGTTGTACACCTTCTGCTCGATCCACTCCGTGAGCTCGGCGGCGTTGTCACCGCCGATGTCCTCGGCCAGCAGCTCGAGGAACTCGACGGCGGGCGGGATGCCGTCCGCGTCCGCGTTGACGTCGGACAGGTCGACGAACGCGTCCCAGACCGAAAGGGCGCGGGGCAGCGGAATTCTCGCCCGCGTGGCACGCCGGACGATCATCGGCAGCCGCTCGGTCTCCACCTCGGACAGCAGTCCCTCCAGGACCTTCATCTCGTCCGCGGGGAACAGCGGCCGCACGACCACGTCGTCCGCCCTCGCCGGCGCGGCGACCAGCGCGGGAGGTGCCGGCTCCGGCTCCCAGCGCCCGCCGTGCAGCCGCAGCCAGGCGTAGCCGCCGAAGGACTTCACCGAGACCTCGATGCGGCGGTACGACTCCGGTGCGCTGGCCGGGTCCTGGGTGATGACCTCTTCGTAGAAGTACGAGCTCGCGATGAAGGCGACGAGCTGACCGGATCTGCTCAACTCCGTCTTCGCCTCCTCCGCATCGAGGATCCGGAACGTCTGGACCACGGCGTTCCCGACCCAGCCGTTCGCGTTCTTGCGGATGTCACCGGCGTGCAGCCCCACCCGGAGGGTGAACTGGGAGGCTCGCGCGTGGGTCGCGTTGTGGCGGCGGATCTCGGCGGCCAGGCGGTCGGGGAGCTTGTCGGCGAGCTCGCTCTTCGACACCGACGGCGGGATCAGGATCAACGCGCCGTCGCCGCGGTCCTCGATGTGGCAGTCCTCCACGACCGCGCCCGCCGCGGTGAGCGCGGCCCGCAGCACGCCGTACAGCCCTTCCTGCACCGCGAGCTGGTCAGCGACGGTGCGGTCCGGGCGGGTGAACTCGGCGACGTCGACAGCGACGATCGTCCGGTGTTCGGTCGGTGGCTGGGGCACGACCGTCCTTCCCACGACATGACGCCGGCGGCTGCCGGCGAGTCGATTCGTCGTGTACCAGACCGACCGGCCGGGCTGCGCGCCGTTTGACGCACAAGGCCCAGTTCCACCCCGTGGGATCTCGCACAGCAGACACTCGTGCGTAACTACAGCAGGATTCCCTTCACACCAAGGAGCGCTCGGGCGGCCCGGCCGGAGATTTCAACCGATAGGACGAGCGGGTCGCGGGCCCGACCCGCCGGGAACTTCGGCGAGCCGTGGCAGGTCGTTACGCCCGGTTGCCCGAAAGGCGGGGGGATTAGATCGATCGGGGCAGTGACCGCAGGGCTGTTCCGTGAATCATGGAAGCATGGGGATCGGCCAGTCGTTCTGGGGGATGCTCGACGAACCGGACCGCGCGGCCATGCTGGCGGCCGCCTCCCGCAGGACCTTCGCCGCCGGCTCGGTGATCTGCCACCAGGGGGACGAGACGCGCAACGTGCTCGTCGTGTCGCGCGGGCGGGTGCGGGTCAGCCGGTACTCCCTCAGCGGCGACGAGTCGCTCTTGGCCGTGCGCGGCCGGGGCGAGATCATCGGTGAGGTCGCCGCCATCGACGGACTCGGGCGCTCGGCCACGCTCACGGCGGTGGACACCGTCGAGGGCGTGCTGATCACCGCTCCCGCGTTCATCCGGCTCTGCGAAAGGCATCCGCGCATCGTGTGGGCCCTGCTGCGGGTCCAGCTGGCGCGGGCCCGGGCCGCGGCCGACCAGCAGGACCTGCGGACCGGGCCCTCGTTGCAACGCGTGGGCGGGCTGTTGCTCGGCCTCGCCCACCGCGACGCCGGCGACATGATCGCCACGGTGCCGTTGAGCCAGCGCGAACTGGCCGGGATCGCGGGAATCTCCCGGGAGACGTTGGTGCGGGCCTTGAAGACGTTGCGGGAGCAGGGGATCATCGCCACTCACCGGACGCGCATCGAGATTCTCCGCGAGGACGAACTGCGCGCGTTGTGCGGCATATGACGCACACGTTTCCGGCCCGCGGCGGTTTCCTCGGTGCAGAGAACTTCTGAGAAACCACAGGGGAGCCGTCATGAAGCGCCACACGTTGCCAGAAGCACCGTCCCGCAAGCAGATGGCGACGGCGCGGCGCAAGCACACGGAACGTGTGGTGCTCGCCGTGCTCTTCACCGCCATCGAACTGTGGGCCGTCGTGGCAGCCGTGGTGCTGCTCGACGTCGACGGTGTGCTCACGATCGCGATCGCCGTCGTGCTGTCCGCCGCGCTCATCGCGGTGTGGGACACGTGGCAGGCGGTGTTCGCCGGTGGGCGGGACCTGCGGGCGCACGAGCCCCAGGGGACGTCCGCGGGCGAGACCGTGTTGCCGGACCAGGAGATGAAGCTGGTCCGCACCTGAGAGACCAGGTGTGGCCGCGGCGTAGGGGGGCGCGGCCACACCGCCCAGAAGTGGGGGGGGGGGGGGGGGGGGCCGGGGCCCCCCCCAACCCCCCCCGCGGGGGGGCGGGGGGCCGGGAACAGCCCCACGGGGCGACCGGGCGACA
>NZ_JBHXLO010000037.1:0-21946 GCF_042721395.1 Lentzea sp. NPDC058450 | reverse complement strand
TCACGCTGTCCCCCCCCCCCCCCGCGGGGGGGGCCCGGCGGGGGGGGGGCCCCCCCCCCCCCCCCCCATAGGGTTGGGCGCCCGCGGCCAACCCGCCCCACACCACTAGCCGAGCATGCGGCGGACGGCGGCAGCGATCAGCTCCGAGGGCGATCCCGTGCCGTACGGGGACGGGATCTCGCGCAACGCCGCGCGGTGCCCCTCCACGTCGTCCAGCCACGCCAGGACCGAGGCGCCGACCAGCGGGCCGGGCGGGACGAGGGTGCCGAACGTGCCCTCGATCTCCGGGCGTTCGGTGCTCCGCCGCACGACCACGACCGGCCGCTTCAGGACGCTGACCTCCTCCTGGATGCCGCCCGAGTCGGACACGATCACGGCAGAGGCGTGCGCGAGGGCCAGGAACGCGCGGTACGGCTGGGGGTCGATCACCTGGAGGCCGTGCAGCAGCCCCTCCAGGCCGAACGCCGTGACGCGCTGCGCGGTGCGGGGGTGCAGCGGCAGCACTACCGGCAGCGGCAGCCCGCCGAGCTCGCGCAGGACGATCTCCAGGTTGGCGGCGTCGTCCACGTTCTCCGGGCGGTGGATCGTGGCGAGCACGTACCCGTCGTGCTTCAGGCCCAGGTCGCCCAGGACGGCGTCCTGCTCGTCCTGCTCCGGGAGCGCGTGGGCGAGCGCCTCGACGACGGTGTTGCCGGTGACCGCGATGCGGCTGTCGGCGACGCCTTCGGAGAGGAGGTTGGCGCGGTTCAACGACGTCGGCGCGCAGCAGAGGTCGGAGAGGTGGTCGATGAGGACGCGGTTGTGCTCCTCGGGCATCGCGCGGTCGTAGCTGCGCAGGCCCGCCTCCACGTGCACGAGCGGCACGTCGCAGGCGTTGGCCGCCAGCGCTCCCGCGAGCGCGGACGTCGTGTCGCCCTGCACGATGACGGCCGCCGGGCGTTCGGCGGCGAGCACCTCGTCCACGGCGGAGACCGCGCGGCCGAGCTGGTCGCCCCGGCGCAGGCCGCCGAGCCGCAGTTCGTGGAAGCCGCCCGGTTCCGGCACATCGCGGCGGATGAGCGAGTACATCGAGCGGTCGTAGTGCTGGCCGGTGTAGATCATGGTGCACGCGCTGCCGAAGTGTTCGACGAGCGGCGCGAGTTTGATCAGTTCCGGTCTTGTGCCGCAGACGATCGTCACGGTGTTCGTTTCCCGCACGGCGGCAAAGTACTTCATCGATCTTGGCCAAACCGGGCAAATCCCGCCCACGTTCACTCGAAAGAGTTGCCTGGGATATCGCTCGAAAGTGTTGCGCCCCAAGCGTGTCGTACTGTCCGGCCCCATGTCCGGTCATCTGGCCCTCGCCGTGTCCACCGTCCTGTACGGCCTGGGGATAGTCGCGCAGACCGTCGCCGCGCGCAGGGCCGACGAACGTCCCGGCGCCGGGGTGGGCCTGCTCGCCCGCCTCGCCACGGATCGCCTGTACCTGCTGGGTTTCACCGGTCAGGTCGGCGGTTTCCTGTTCGCGTTCCTGGCCCGCGCGGACCTGCCGCTGTACCTGGTGCAGGCGGGGTCGTCGAGCGCGGTCGGCCTGGCGACGGTGATCGGCGTGCTGCTGCTCGGCTGGCGGATCCGGCGGGTCGAGATCGCGGTGCTGGTGGTGATGGCGTGCGGCCTGCTGTTGCTGACGGGGGCGGCGGCGCCGTCGACCGCCCGTGAGCTGCCGCTGGTGCCCGCGCTCGTGGTGCTGGGGCTGCTGACCGCGGCGGTGCTGCCGTTGGCGCGGACGTTCAAGGCGCTGACGCCGGTGCTCGCCGGTGTCGCGTTCGCCGTGGTGGCGGTGGCCGCGCGCACCGTCGCCGGCAAGCCGTTGTTCGACCTGCTGCTGCACCCGTTGACGTGGGTGATGGTGGCCGGGGCGTTCGTCGGGCAGGCGTGCCTGGCGACGGCGTTGCAGCGTGGTTCGGCCACCTCCGCGGTGGCGTCGATGGACGCGACGACGGTGGTGATCGGCTCCGTCGCCGGACTTGCCCTGATGGGCGACCAGATCACGCCCGGCCGCGAGTGGTGGGTCGTGCTCGGCGTGCTGCTGGTGGTGTCGGGCGTGCTGGTGCTGGGGAAGTCGTCCGCCCAGGCTCCTTCGCTGGTCTCGGTCGGTGAGCGGTGAAGCCGGTCGCGAGCGTCTCGCTCGATCTCGACAACCTGTGGGCGTACCTGCGCACGCACGGCGATCCCGCCTGGGAGAGCCGCCCGAGTTTTCTCACCTCCGCCGTACCCCGCCTGCTGGACGTGCTCGGCGAACAGCGGTTGACCACAACGGTTTTCGTGGTCGGCGCGGATGCCGAACGGGACGACGGCGCTGCCGCCGTGTCGTCGCTGGTCGCCGCCGGGCACGAGATCGCGAACCACTCGTTCTGGCACCAGCCGTGGCTGCACCGCTTCTCCGACGAGGAGGTCGAGAAGGAGGTCATGCGCGCCGAGGAGGCGATCATGGCGGCCGGCGCTCCTCAGCCCGTGGGGTTCCGCGGTCCCGGCTACAGCGTCACGCCCGCGCTGCTGGACGTGTTGCGGCGACGGGGATATCAGTACGACGCGAGCGTGCTGCCGACGTGGATCGGGCCGCTGGCGCGGGCGTACCACAACCGGACGGCCGGCTCGACGGACGGCGGTGAGGACCTGTTCGGCGGGTTCGGCAAGGTCCGCTCCCCCAACACGGCGTTCCGGTGGCGGGGCGGCGTGGTCGAGCTGCCGGTGACGACGATGCCCTTGCTGCGCGTGCCGATCCACGGCGCGTACCTGCTCCAGCTGCACCAGGTCTCGCCCCGGCTCGCTCGCGCGTACTTCTCCTCGGCCATGCGCTTGTGCTTGCTGCGCAAGGTCTCCCCGTCGTTGCTGCTGCATCCGACCGACGTGCTGTCCGCCGCCGAGGCGCCCGGGATGGAGTTCTTCCCCGGCATGGCGGTGCCCGGCGCGGAGAAGGTCGCGCTGCTCGGGTGGGTGTTGTCGGTGCTGCGCAAGCACTTCGACGTCGTCGGGACCGGCGCGCACGTCGCCCGGCTCGCCCGTCTGCGCGAACGGGATCCGGTCGCATGCTGACCCTCCTGCTGCGCGTCCTCGCCTGCGGGACCGTGGCGCTGGCCCCGCTGGAGGGGTACCTGCTGCAGGTGCACGGGCAGTCGGCGAAGGTCGTGCCCGCACTGCTGATCGGCGTGTGGCTGGTGTCGCTGGCGCGCGAACGCCGCCTGCCCTCCCCGCACCCGCTGCACCTGCTGATCGCGTTGCTGGCGGTGGTGCTGCTGGCGACGTCCGCCGTGCACGTCGCCGAGCCGTTCACGCTCGAGTACCTCGTGCGGTGGGTGCCGTTCCTGGTGATCACGGTGGTGCTGGCCGACGTGGCCTCGCGGGCGGTGCCGGTCCGGTTGCTGCTGGCGGGCGCGGTGGCGGGGGCCGTCGTGGCCGCCGCGGGCGGGTTGTACAGCGTGGTGAGCGGCTCGTTGCGCGCCACCGGGCCGCTGGAGGACCCGAACGACCTGGCGTTCTTCCTGGTGGCCGCGTTGCCGTTGCTGGTGGCGCTGCCCGCGCGGGGCCGGTCCCGGGTCGTGCTGCTGGTGCTGGGCGCCGTGCTGGTGGCGGGCGCTGCGGCGACGTTCTCGCGCGGCGGCGGGATCGCGCTGGGGTGCGCGCTGGTGTGGCTGATCGCGCGGCGCGGGCTGCCGGTGCGCGCGGTGGTGGTGACGGCGGCCGTCACGGGGGTGGCGGCGCTGGTGTTCGCGTCCACCGCGCAGGCCGAGCTGTCCCGGGCGTTCCAGGAGAAGAGCCACATCGCGGGGACCAACGCCGACACCAGGATGCTGCGGTGGCAGGCGGCCTCGCGGATGCTCGCCGACAACCCGGTGCTCGGGGTGGGGCCGGGCGGGTTCCGGCAGGAGTACGCGGCGGCCGGGCACAACGCGGAGATCGACGAGCAGACGCCGGTGGCGCACAACCTGTTCCTGGAAGTGGCGGCAGAGCTGGGGATCCCGGGCTTCCTGCTGCTGGTCGGTCTGATCGCGGTGGGGTTCGTGGCGTCGGAACGGGCCTGGCGGCGAGGGCTTCGGCGCGAGGCCGTGGCGGTGCAGGCCGCTCTCCTCGCCGTGCTGGTCGCCTCGATCTTCCTGTCCGAGCAGTACTACCTGCCGTTGTGGTCGCTCGTCGCGATCGCGGTGGCCCTCGAACAGCGTTCCCTCAAGGAGAGCCGATGCGCGTCCTCCACGTGATCAGCGAGATGGGCGCGGGCGGCGCCGAGGCGCTCGTGGCCGGCATGGCCTCGGCCGGCGGTGACGTCGGCTGGGAGTCGGCGGTCGCCTGCGGCGGCGGGTTCCGGGTCGAGGCGCTGCGGGCCGCCGGGCTTCCCGTGTTCGACGTACCGGTGGCCCGGCGGTCGCCGGTCGGGGTGCTGAAGGCGGCTCGGGCCGTGCGGGTGGCGGTGCGGCGGTTCCGGCCCGATGTTCTGGTGGCGCACAACGTTTCCGCTTCGCTGGTCGCCCGGTTGGCCTCGCCCCGGCGGAAGGTCGTCACGGTCTTCCACGGGGTGGCCGAGGCCGAGGTCGGGTCGGCCGCGAAGGTGCTCGACCGGGTGTCGTCGGTGGTGGTGACGGTGGCGGACGCCGCCGCGCGGAAGCTCACCGACGCCGGGTTGAGGAGCGTGACCGTCATCCCCAACGCCGTGTTCCCCACCGTGCCGTCCGCCGACCGGGCGACGGTGCGGGCACGGCTCGGCACCGGCGTGAACGTCCCGGTGGCGTTGTGCCCCGCGCGGCTGGAGCCGCAGAAGAGGCACGACGTGTTGCTGGAGGCCTGGGCCCAGATTCCCGGCGAGGCCGAGCTGTGGCTGGCCGGGGACGGGAGCCTGCGGGCCTCGCTGGAGGCCGCCGCTCCCGCCCGCGTGCGGTTCCTGGGGACGCGCACCGACGTGCGCGACCTGCTGGAGGCGGCCGACGTCACCGTGCTCACCAGCGACTGGGAGGGCATGCCGATCGCACTGCTCGAGTCGCTGGCGGCGAACCGACCCGTGGTCGCGTCCGATGTGGACGGAGTGCGGGAGGTGCTGGCCGGGGGCGGCGGGGTGCTGGTGCCCCGCCGGAGCCCGGCGCAGACCGCGAAAGCCCTGCGCGGCTTGCTCTTCTCGCCCGCCGCTCGTTCGGTGGCCGCGTCGCACGACGGGTCGGCCGACGCGCACACCTTGATGAAGTCCTACGACGAACTTCTCCGTACCGTCCTGGAGGGACGATGAAGGCTCCCAGAGCTCTGGTGGAAGGCCTGGTCGCCGCCGTGCTGGTCGGCGCGGCCGTGCTGGCGGCCGTGGCGATGCGCGACGGCGTCACGGAAGGGCGGCTGACGCTGCTCGCCACCCCGACGCCGGACAGCGCCCAGTTCGGCGAGGTGACGTCGCTGGCCGCACCCGCCGTGGTGCAGCTGGTGCGCAGCCCTTCGGTGCTGGACGCGGCGGCCAAGGCAGCCGAGACCACACCTTCACAGCTGGCCGACGCCATCGCCGTCGAACTGGTGCCCGCCTCGGGCGTCGCCCGCATCTCGGTGCGCGCCGACTCCGCCGACCACGCCGGCAAGGCCGTCACGGCGGTGGCGCAGGCCGTGATCGACGCGGACCTGCTGGCCCCGGCGGCGAAGTTCCGCCTGCTCGACCCCAGGCCCGAGACGAGCCAGGTGTCACCGGACCTGCGCCTCGCGACCGGCCTCGCGCTGGTGGCGGCGGCCATCGCCGGTGTGGCGGTCTTCGCGTTGCGGCGCCTGCGTTCGAACCCGGTGCGCGCCTCGCTCGCCACCGCCGGCATCACGCACCCCGTGGTGGTGGCGAACGACGACGACCCCGCGCTTGTCGGACGGCTGACGGCGTTGTGCGTGGCGGCCGCACGTCCGGTGAAGGTGCTCGCGGCGAGTCCGGAACTGCGAGAACGCGCGGAGAAGCTCGCGTTGTCGTTGCCGGACAAGGCTTCCGAGCCGGCGGAGGGGACGGCCGTCATCGCGGTGACCTCCCGCGAGAGGCGCGACGACCTGGCCCCGGCACTCGCGGTGCTGCCGGCCTCGGCGGTGCTGGTCGCGGTGGTGCTGGCATGACGCCCACGACCAAGGCCGGGCAGGTGGGCATCCCGGAGCAGGCTCGGCCGGCAGCCGGCACGCCGGACCAAGCCCGACCGCCAGCCAGCGCACCCGTCAACGCTCGGCCGGCAGCCGGTACGTCTGCCGAGGCCCGAGCAGCCAGCACGTCCGCCAAGATCCGGCCGGCAGCTGGAACCCCCAGCGAAGCCCGAGCGGCAACCGGTGCACCCACCCTCGCTCGGCCCACAGCTGGCACGCCCGGCGAGACTCACCGAGCAGCCAGCACGTCCGCCGAGGCCCGGCCCGCAGCCGACAAGCCCGCCAAGACCCCACCCGCGGACGCCGAGCCCGATCACCTCAGCCCCGTGACCGGCGTGATCAGCATGGCCGACTACTCCCCCCTCGCGGCCACCCCCGTCCGCTGGCCCGTCGCCGCCACCGCGCTCGCCGCCCTCACCGCCCTGGCCGCGCTCGCGGCCGTCGTCGCCCTCGCGGCCACGTCGATCGTCGTGGCGGTGGTGCCGGAGTGATCACCACGACCAACCGGGCCGGCCTCGCCAGGACCATCGGCGTCGCCCTCGTCGCCGTGGCCGGGGTGCTCAGCGCGGTCCGGGCGCTCAAGCCCTCGTGGGAGGTGCCGCTGCCCACCGAGGCGAACCTGCCCGAAGAACGCATGCAGGACTTCCGGGACGCGCTGTACTTCCCCGTCCGGGAGTTCCTGAACGGCGGCAACCCGTACGACCCCGCCGTGATGTTCGACCACTGGCCGGTGCGGCAGAACTTCAACCTCTACCAGCCGTACCACCTGGTGCTGCACCTGCCGTTCGCGCTGCCCGAGTACCGGGTCGGGGCGGTGGCGTTCGCACTGGCGTGCCTCGTCCTCCTCGTCGGGCTCGCGGTCATGGCCGCGGGCCGGGCGAAGCTGCCGATGGTCGCGGGCACGGTGGTGATCGGCACGCTGCTGGTGACGAGCCAGGTCGGCAAGGCGCAGATGTACGTCGGGCAGGTCAACCCGCTGATCGCGGTGGGTGCGGCCGGGGCGTTGCTGTTGCGCACCAAGAGTCCGGCGTGGGCCTCGGCGGCCCTGGCGCTGGCGTGGCTGAAGCCGCAGTTCGGGCTTCCGCTGGCACTGCTGCTGTTCGTCCGGGGCGACCGGAAGGTCGCGTTGCTGGGCACCGGGATCGCGGCGCTCGCCAGCGTGCCCGTGGCGGCGTTGCTCGTCGTGCGGGGCGGCGGGATCGGGGCGTTCCTCGACGTCGTCGACCGCAACCTCGCGTGGGCCAGTCACACCGGGTATGGCGCGGTCGACTCCATGACGGCACAACGGATCGACCTGCCGGCCGTCTTCTTCCGCACGACCGGGTGGCTGCCGCCGGCCGCCGAGCTAGTCGCCCTTCTGGCAGTCCTCACCACCACCGCACTCCTCGCTCGCAGGCTCGACCGCACCGAGAACGGGGAACCCGTCGCGGACCTGCTCATCTGCCTCGGCATCGTCGTGGCGCTGGTGCACCAGCCGGGCGACGTGCTGATCGCGGTGCCGGCGATGACCGCGCTGGCGGTCCTCGCCTGGAAACGGCGCAACGACGCTCACTGGCGGTGGGCCGGGATCGCGACGGTGTTGCTCGCCGTTCCGTTCGCTCACCTCTACTTCGTGAACACCGCCATCAAGGGCACGCTCGGGGCACGCGCCGACGTGACGCTGGACGGGCTCGCGGTGGTGGCGGCCTGGGTCGTGCTCGTGGTGTTCGCGACGCGGCACGTGCGGCGCGCGGCATGACGGACGTGGCGGTGCGGGGGTCGCTGTGGCTCTTCGCGGTCAACCTGGTGAGCAAGAGCAGCCAGATCGTGGTGACCCTCGCGCTCGCCCTGTTCCTCACCGAGAAGGACCTCGGCGCGGTGGCACTGGTGGTGTCGGTCGTCAACATCGGCCAGGTGATCCAGGCGATGGGCGTCTACGACATCGTCAGCCGCACCGCCCGTGACCCTCTCCGCACAGCGGGGACGGTCCTCACGATGAGCGTCGCGGCCGGCACCGTCCTGGCCGCTACCATCGCGATCACCGCCGACCCCATCGCAAGAGCACTGGGTGCACCGGACGCCGCCGGGATGCTGCGGCTCGCCGCGCTCACCCTGCCGTTCACGGCGGCGGGCGGCGTGCAGATGGCGTTGATGCACCGCGACCTCGACTTCCGCCGCCGCATGCTCCCCGACGCCGGCGGCATGCTCATCGGCGCGGCAGTGACCGTGACCCTGGCCGCGCAGGGCAACGGCCCCACGGCGCTGGTGATCGGCCTGCTCTGCACCGCGGTCGCCCAGCCCGTTCTCGCCGCCGTCGCGGGCGCCCGCATCCGCCCCACCTGGGATGAGGAAGCGGCCAAGGAAGCGGCGAAGTGGCTGGCGGTGGTCGGGCCGGGCGCGCTCATCGCCGTCATGCTGATCAACGTCGACTACCTCGCACTCGGCCACGTCCTCGGCCCGGAGGCGGTCGGCGGCTACTCGCTCGCGTTCCGCATCGCCTGGGTCCCCTACATCATGATCGCGGTCGTGCTGGGCGGCGTGCTGTTCCCGATCTGCGCCGAGCTGGTCCGGAATGGACAGAGCGACCAGCTCCCGGACACCCTGCGCCGCTTCACCATCGCGACCCTGGTCGTCACCGGCGGGCTCTACGTCACGGTCGCCCTGTCCGCGCACGGGATCGTGATCCTCGGCGACCAGTGGCGGGACGCGGCCGGGCTCCTGGTCCTGCTGTGCGGCTACGGCCTCGGCCTAGGCCTTCTGCACGTCAGCTACCAGGTGATCAGGGCCGCCGGGCACGCCCGTCAGTACCTCGCCCTCGAAGCCACCCACCTCGTCGCCCTGCTGACCGCGCTGGCCTTCACCACCGAACGCGGCCCCGCGGCCGTCGCGATCACCCAGCTCGCCGTGGTGTGGCTTCTGGTACCGCTCACCTGGCTGGTCCTGAAGCGCAACGGCCTCGCGTTCCCCCTCCCGCTCAGGGCACTCACCACCGTCGCCGGAGCCGCAATCGCTTGCGCGGCCGTCGACGCCGTCCTCCCGGACAGCACCACCCTCCCCGGTCTGATCGCCACGGCCCTGCTGCTGCTCGGCACCTACTGCGCGATCACCCTCCCCCTGAACCGCACCGTCCTCATCGGACTGAAGGAGCGCGCGTGAAGATCGTCCACGTGACGCAGCCGGTCGAGGCCGGAGTCGCCGCCGTCGTCCTCGACCTCGCCACCGCCCAGCGACACCGCGGCTGGGACGTCAGCATCGCCTGCCCGCCCACCGGCTGGCTGCCGGCCCAGGCGAGGAAAGCCGGCATCCCGCTGCACCCCTGGCACGCGACCCGCACCCCGGGTCCGAACACCGCACGAGAACTCCGTCAACTCCGCAAGATCCTCAAGGGCCACGACGTCGTCCACCTGCACAGCTCGAAGGCGGGCCTCGCCAGGCTGGTCCTGCGCGGCCGCACGCCGACGATCTTCCAGCCCCACCTGTGGTCGTTCCGCGTCGCCACCGGCCTGCTCAGCAGGGCCAGCAGGGTCTGGGAGGCCAGGGCGTCGGGCTGGACCACCGTGCTGGTCTGCGTCAGCGACGACGAGCTCGCGGCAGGCCGCGAAGCGGGAATCACCGCCCCGGCCGAGGTCATCTGCAACGGCGTCGACACGACCCGGCTCCAGCCCCGGCCCAAACCGCACGACACCCCGACGGCGGTGTGCGTCGGCAGGCTCGCCCACCAGAAGGGCCAGGACCTCCTGCTCGCAGCCTGGCCCTGGGTGCTCACCGAAGTCCCCGACGCCGAGCTCGTCCTCGTCGGCGACGGCCCGATGGCGGCGCAGCTCAAGGCGACGAGACCCCGCAACACCCACTGGCACGGCCACAGCAGCGACGTCGCGACCCACTACGCCAACGCCGACGTCGTGGTCCTGCCGTCGCGCGCCGAAGGCATGGCCCTGGTGCCGCTGGAGGCCATGGCGTGCGGACGGTCCGTCGTCGCGTTCGACGTCGAAGGCGTCCGCCAGAGCCTCGGCGACGCGGGCGAGGTCGTGCCGGAACAAGACACCCGAGCGCTCGCGCAAGCGATTGCGCAGCGGCTGAAAGACCCGGAACTCGCCGCCACCGAAGGAAAACGCGGCCGGATCCGCGCCGAGACCCTGTTCGACAAAGACCACATGACCAGCCGGATCGTGACGCTCACCGAGAAGCTGGTCGCCGAGAGAGGACCACGATGACACGGATCGCCTACCTGCTGACACAGGACAGCGGGGGCCCGGTGGACGTGACGGTGCGCCTGGCCGCCGCACTCGCCAAGTCGGGTGACGCCGAGGTGCGCGTGTTCGGCCCGCGACCGAGGCGCGGCGCCGAGCTGATCGACCCGTTCTTCGAAGAGACCCTGGTGCTGCGCAAGGGCGACATGGCCGCGGCACGGCAGGCGCGCGCCGCGATCAAGGCGTGGCGGCCGGACGTCGTACACGCCCAGGACCGCCGATCGGGCCTCGTCAGCGCGGCGCTGTCCACCAGCACGAAGATCGTGCACACCTACCACGGCGTGCCGGACGACGTGGCGGAGCCGTGGTTCCGCAACGTCCGCGGCGCCACCCCTCCCCCGCCCTACACCAGGGCCGTGCTGGCCGCCGACGCCGCCGTCGCCCGCGTCGTGCACCGGACCGTCGTACCCGCCAGGGAGATGGGCCGGTTCCTGCGCGAACGCCTCTACGTACCGCCGCACCGCATGACCCACATCGACAACTGCGTCGAGGTCGGCGCCGCGAACCCGCCCGCGAAGCCCGTCCGCAAGCTGGTCTTCGTCGGCCTCCTGGTGGAGCGCAAGGGGTTGCTCGACCTGCTGGACGCCCTCGAGACCACGATGCCCGAGGACGCCACGCTCACGGTCGTCGGCGACGGTCCACAAAGGATGCAGGCGGAGGGCCGGGTCACCCGGCGCGGTCTCGCGGGCAGGGTCGAGTTCCTCGGCTTCCGCAGCGACGTCCCCGAACTGCTGCTGGACCACGACGCGCTCGTCCTGCCGTCCACGATGGAACAGCAGCCGCTGGTCGTGGCCGAGGCGATGGCGGCCGGCAAGCCCGTGCTCGCCACGGACACCGGTGGCGTCGCGGACATGCTGGGCATCCCCGGCGAGGACTGCCCCAGGCCGGGTGACGTCGGAGCGCTGGCCGCGAAGCTCCGCACGCTCTTCGCCGACCCCGACCCCGCGACCACCGGGCAGCGCCTCGCCACCAGGGCGCGGGAGCGGTTCACGCCGGAGGTCTGCGCGCGCCGCCACCTCGACCTCTACCGCAAGCTCACCGCTTCGGGCCGTTGACCAGCACCACGGCGTCGGCCGCCGGCAGGTCCAGCTGCGCGGGCACCTGCTCGCCGCGCAACGTCACGAGGCCCGCCGGAGGCGTCAGCAGCACCGAGGTCTTCGTCGGGTTCACGGCCACCCACCCGTTGGTGTAGCGCCGGTTCCACACCCCGCTCGGCAGGCGGTTGGCCGTCTCGACCGCCTCGCCGAGCCGCGCGTCCTGGTAGATCGACCAGTAGGGGTTCTTGTAGTCGGGCTGCGCGCGCGTCCAGCACGTGTGGGGGCTCGCGAGGAGCGCGGCCGAGGCGTACCCGACGCGTTCCTCCTTGTCCGACTTGGTGTGCGTGATGAGCAGCAGCCAGGACTCACCCAGCGCGGCCTGCGCGCGTTGCTCCTTGAACTGGTTGCCCTGGAACGTGATCAGCTCGCCGGTGCCGTCGTCGCCCTGCAGGCCGAAGTTCTCCTCCATCGCGCCCGCGTACCGGGAGTGCGCCGACCAGCGACCGGGCGTCAGCTGCGACTCCGACACGTTGGGGACCAGCATCTTCCCGGACCTCTCCAGGGCGTCCCCGGTGAGCTGGAGCATGCCGTCGAGGCCGTCGCGCAGCAGCCGGTCCGTGCCCGCGGGGTCGGCGGTCCCCGCGATCACCCCGGGCGAGTAGTACCGCAGCGAGCTGAAGTCGTTGTCCGCCAGCACGCCGTCCCAGCCCTCGCGCAGCACCTCGCCGACGACGGCCTCCGACCAGGCCTTCTGGTAGGCCGGGTCCCACACCGTCATCTGCCAGTGCTTCGGGTAGCCGTCCCACTCGATGCGCTGCCCCAGCTGGTTGATCGCGAACCACGACGGCTGGGTCTGCTCGGCCGCGTAGTACCCGACGCCGGTCGGCAGGTACTTCGCGTCCCGGTCCCCCTCGACCGCG
Source organism: Lentzea sp. NPDC058450 (assembly GCF_042721395.1). Lineage (NCBI taxonomy): Bacteria > Bacillati > Actinomycetota > Actinomycetes > Pseudonocardiales > Pseudonocardiaceae > Lentzea > Lentzea sp. NPDC058450. Next base: position 9,646 of record NZ_JBHXLO010000037.1, on the reverse strand, counting down.
CCGTAGTAGTTGCGGGTGCTGGAGAAGTCCTTGTAGACCAGGACCTTGACCTTGGGGTTCAGCTCGTGGAGCTTGCGCATGGCCGCCGTCTCCCACGCGTTGAGCACCACGACGTCGTAGTGCTTCGCGGCGGCGCGGATCTCCCACGAGTTGGGCGAGTCACCGATCGCGTACCACCAGGCGCAGGGCGCCAGCGCCCTCGGCACCGGACCCGTGATGATCGGGTCCGACTCGGCGGCGCTGACCGCACATGCACTCGAAAGAAGTACAAGAGCGACAGCGGCGAATCGACGAATCAGCGATTTCTCCGGCAACACAACTCACCCGCCGTCATGAGTAGAATCCGCAGGTCCAACCACAACGACCAATTCGCGATGTAGTAGTTGTCGTAACGAGACCTGTCTGCGATGGAAGTGTCGCCTCGCAGACCGTGCACCTGGGCAAGTCCAGTCAAGCCGGTCGGGACGCGATGGCGCGCCCAATATAGCTCGTGAATAGCGGAAAACTCGCGAACGAAACCGGGACGCTCCGGGCGTGGCCCGACGACGCACATGTCGCCCCGCAGGACGTTCCACAGCTGGGGCAGCTCGTCCAGCGACGTGCGGCGCAGGAACCGGCCGACCGGGCCGACCCGCGTGTCCCCGACGACGGACCACGTGACCTGCGAGTCGTCCTCCCCGGTCTGCCGGACGCTGCGGATCTTGTAGAGCGTGAACGTGCGGTCGTCCATGCCGACGCGGACCTGCCGGAAGAACAACGGGCGGCCGCTCTCGATCAGCACCGCGAGCGTGCACAACCCGATCACGGGAGCCAGCACGACCAGCGCGACGGCGGCCAGCAGCAGGTCGGCGGCGCGCTTGATCCACCAGGTGGGCCTGCTGGTCGGGGCGGTGCCGAGGCGCATCAGCGGGTAGCTGCGCAGCCGTTCGATGCCGGGGCCGTCCGGGTGGAGCTCGTACATCCGCGGCACGACCAGCGTCGAGCAGCCGAGCCGGTGCGCGGTGATCGCGGCCTCGACCAGCGGCGAGTCCTTGGTGTGCGAGAACGCCAGCACGACGGTGCCCGCCTTGAGCCGCACGATCGCGTCGGCGAGGTCGCCGTCGACCACCTCCAGCAGCGGCGGGCGACGGTCCGGATCAGGGCCGGAGTCGGCGAACGCGACCGGCCGCAACCCGAACTGGGGGTGCTCCAGCATGGTCTTCGCGAGGTTCACGCCGACCTCGCCGGCGCCGACGATGATCGTCCGGTCGCAGCGGTCGAAGCGGCGGCGGCACCACCGGCCGAACGCGAACACGCACCACCGCACCGGCTCGATGACCAGCGCGAACTCGATCATCGCCCACTGCACCTCGGCGAGCCGCGTCGCGTCGGAACCGCTGATCAGGCCCAGTCCGGACAGCAGCGCGAACGCCAGCGCCGTGCTCGCCGCGGACCGGGGCAGGTCCTGCAGCCAGGACAGCCACAGCCTGCGCCGGTAGAGCCGCCAGGCTCCCCTGATCGTGAGCACCGCGGCCACGACCGCGCCGCTCCAGGCCCAGCCGAGGTCGTGCCGCACGCACAGCACGCCGAGCGCCAGGCCGTCCGCGAGGGCGAGCAGGACCGCCACCGCGTTCACCCGGCTGAGCAGGTCCCGGCCCACCGAGGACGGCTTGAGGGGCCGCTGCGCGGGGCGCCGGAGATCAGCCTCGTGCTCGACGAGCGGGTCTGCTGGAACGGCAACCGCCGAGAATCGCCTCATTGAAGATCATCCGATCGAAGGAGTTTTGGTCGCAAGTGCGCACGAAAGAGTGAATGAACGGTGAGGAATCATCTCTTCGGGTATCAAATTTCCCTCTTCAGTGGCACATGTGTTCGCGGTCGGTGAGGTTTCGACGGTGTTCCTGCCCTGAACTCACCCAGGGCCCGCCTCAAAGCTTTAGCACGCCGTGTCAATAATTCACGCCACCAACCACTAGCCACCGAAGAGGGGGCATTGAGTGAGAGTCGACGAACACGGGATCCGGCATTCGGCCGGGGACCAGGTCGCGATCGTGCAGAAGCCGATCCGCACGTGCGGCGACGTCCACGTCGTCCTCCCGGCCTACAACGAGGCGGCCGCGCTGCCGTCGCTGCTCCAGCGCATCGCCGGCTCCGACCTCTCCGACCGGATCACGGTGTGGGTGGTCGACGACGGCTCGTCCGACGGCACCGGCGACTGCGTCGGGCAGGCCCGCGGCGTCGACGCGCGGCTGGTGAGCCACCCGGTCAACCTCGGCCTGGGCCAGGCCGTCCAGTCCGGTCTGCGGGCGGTGCTCGCCGAGGCCGAGCCGGACGACGTGCTGATCGTCATGGACGCCGACGACACGCACGACCCCGGTGTCTTCCCCGCGATGCTGGCCGAGATCAAGGCCGGCGCGGACGTGGTGATCTGCTCGCGGTTCGTCTCCGGCGGCGACGACTCGACGGCGCCGCAGTGGCGCAGGCTGCTCTCCCGCGGCGCCCGCGTCGTGTTCGGCAAGGTCCTGCACTTCGACGGCGTGCGCGACTTCACCAGCGGGTTCCGCGCGTACCGGGTGAGCCTGCTCAGCCGCGCCACCGCGCACTACGGCGAGCGGCTGGTCGAGGAACGCGGGTTCGCCTGCATGGTCGAGCTCCTGCTGAAGCTGCGGCACTGCGGCCCGATCGTCAGCGAGATCCCGCTGCACCTGCGCTACGACCGCAAGCCCGGCGCCAGCAAGCTCCGGCTCGGCCGCACGCTCAAGCAGTACCTGCTCCTGCTCACGCGTGACCGTCTCGCGCCCGTTCCGTTCCGGAAGCTCTGATGCCCCAACGCGTTGTCGTCATCGGCGGGGGCATCTGCGGCCTCGCCACCGCGCACCGCCTCGCCCGCGAGGGCCTGGCCGTGACGCTGCTCGAAGCCAGCGACCAGCTCGGCGGGCTCGGCACGTTCTTCGAGTCGCGGGGCCGGTCGGTGGAACGCTTCTACCACTGCGTGATGCCGACGGACGCGGCGTTGCTCGCGTTGCTGGACGAGGTGGGCCTGCGCGAGAGCGTCGGCTGGAAACCCACCTCGATGGGCATGATCGTCGGCGGCGAGCACCGCTCGTTCAACTCCGCGCTCGACCTGCTGCGGTTCCGGCCGCTGAGCTTCGTGAACCGGATCCGGTTCGGCGTGGTCTCGTTGCTGCTGCGGCGGTTGGGCCAGGGCAAGGACCTCGACCGGCTGCGCACCGAGGACTGGCTGCGCGGTCTGTACGGCGACAAGATCTGGGACCTGCTGCTGGCCCCGATGTTCGGCGCCAAGTTCGGCTCCGCGTTCGGGGACGTGCCCGCGCTGTACGTGTGGCAGCGCCTGGGCCGCGAGAGCAACGAGTCGGTGCGCGGGTACCCCGCCGGGGGCTACCAGAGCGTCATCGACGCGCTGAGGGCGTCCATCGAGGCGCACGGCGGCGAGGTTCGCGTCAACGCCCCCGTCGGCCGGCTCGAGGCCGACGAGCACCGGGTGGTCGTGACGCTCGCGGACGGCGAGACGATCGAGGCGGACCACGCGGTGTCGACCGTGCCGCTGCCGGCGTTGCGGGCGATCGCGGACGTCGGCCTGGCGCCGGCGCTGCCCGAGGTCCAGCTGCCGTACCAGGGTGTCGTCAACACGCTCTTCTTCCTGCGCAAGCCGTTGTCCGGGCACTACTGGGCGCCGGTGATCCGGTCCGGCACCGACTTCGACGGCGTGATCGAGATGACGCCGCTGACGGGGTCGGAACGCTACGGCGACCGGCACCTCGTGTACGTCATGCACTACACGGGCCGTGACTCGGCGCTGTACCGCGAGGACTCGGACAGCATCGCCCGCCGGTGGACCGAGCAGCTGCTGAGCGTCCACAAGGGACTGACGGCCGCCGACGTCGACGAGGTGCGGGTGTTCAAGGCGCCGTTCGTCGAGCCGGTCTACCCGTTGGGGTACCTGGAGAAGCGGCCCGCCGTCGAGGTCGCCGGCACGCGCCTGCTGCTCGCCACCACGGCCCACGTCTACCCCAACGTCACGAGCTGGAACTCGAGCGTCGAGCTGTCCAACTCCGTGACGGACACGCTCCTGCGCATCGCCAGGAGCACCCCGATCCAGGAGAACACCGCATGGTCAGCAGAATCGGCGCGGTGATCGCAGCACTGACGATCACCGCGGTCAACCTCGTCTCCTCGCAGCACGTGCAGGCCGATCCGGCGCCGCTGCTGCCCGACCTCCGCCAGGCGCCGATCGGCTGCCCCGGCGGGTGGGACGGCTCCCCGCTGGCGTGCCGCGCCTGGGACGTCTGCCTCGTCGAGGACGCCTCGTCACCCCGGGGCCAGTGCATGTACCGCGGCGGCACCGCGCAGGCGGTGCGGCTCCGGTTCACCACCTCGATCGACAACGTCGGCGACGGCCCGTTGCTCCTGCACGCGCACCGCGACAGCACCGCGACGCCGACGATGCGCGTCCGCCAGGCCGTTCAGTCCGGCGTGGACCGTTCCCTCGCCGGGTCGTTCACCGAGGCCCGGCGCGAGACGAGGTCCAGCGCCTACTACGAGCCGGCGCCCACGCACACGCACTGGCACCTGCTCAACTTCGAGTACTTCCAGCTGCGCACCCCCGACGGCGGCGTGGTCGTGACCGACCGCAAGAACGGGTTCTGCATCGGCGACCGCTACGGGGTGTCGGACGACCTCGCACACCGGCCGGTCGATCCGGACACTCCCGAGGGGAGGCTCGCGCAGCGGCTGGACGGGCACATGTGCGGGCACCACGACACGTCCGCTCTGGACGTCATGTTCGGGATCTCGGTCGGATCTGGTGACGACTACAAGCACGACGTCGACTTCCAGTGGCTCGACCTCAGCCGGGTGGAGTCCGGGATCTACGACGTCGTGAACGTCGTGAACTCCGACCGCGCTTTGCTGGAGAAGAACTACGACAACAACTCGTCGTCGATCGCGATCTCCGTGCAGTGGCCGGACGGCGCGGTGTCCCCTCCGGACACCATCACCGCGGCGCCCTCCGTGCGGATGATCCGGAGTTGTCCCGGTAAAGCGAAGTGCGCGAAGACGCACAACTGAGAAGTTTCGAAACACGCCCGAATGGGGGTGTCCGCGGTTGCGGACGCCCCCGTTTTCTTTTGTACCGGGACAAACGGGCGTGTTGCGGTCGCATTACCACGCGGCAGGCGTTTAGCACAAACCTTACTTTGCGATGCCCGTGCTTTGCACGCATAGCACACCCTTGCAGGCAGACGCAATTGCGCGAGACGCCACTCGCAAACGCTCAAGTCAATAGACCGAGTGGTGCAATCTTCATCACAGCGCAGAGTGTCGCACACAACCCCCTTGGCTCTTGACCAGGGCATGTGGTGGGTTGAGAGAATTCAGTTCGCAATTCCACCCCGTCAGGGATTGCGAACAGACTGATTCCCGGCCGATCAGGAGTGCCCCATCTTGAGCGCGCCAGCCGTTTCGCTGCACGATTTCGCCATTGGACAACTACGCGACCTCCTGCGCGCCGTCGGTTTAGCCGACTCGACCAATACGGCGGCAAAACTGCTGGGTGAGGCATTAGGCCCCGGTTCTCGGCTGCCTCTCTCTTCGGTTCCCCATTGGCCCTCATTGGTGGCGGACGACCACACGCCGGTCGAATTCTCGGTGGCTTTGGCCCGAAACGAACGGCCCACGGTGCGGATGATCGTGGAGTCGATCGCCAAGAAGCCGGGCAGGCGGGCGAACGTCGGCGCGGCGCTCAAGGTGCTCGACAAGCTCACGCGCAAGCACGGGCTGCGCCGGGACAGGCTCGACGCCGTCCGCGACCTGTTCCTGCCGGACGACCCGCAGGGCGCGTTCGCGTTCTGGTACGCGCTGATCGTCGGGCCGGCCGGGCCGCCGTCGGTCAAGGTCTACCTCAACCCCGACGTGCAGGGACGGGACAACGCGGCCGGCCTGGTCGCGGAAGCGCTCTCGCGGCTGGGCCTGCGCTCGGCGTTGCCCGCGATCACCGAGCACGGGCTGCGGCGCGCCGGCCTGGACCGGTTCTCGTTCTTCGCGCTCGACCTCATGGACGAGGACCGGGCGCGCGTGAAGACCTACGTGTCGCACGACGACGCGGTGGTCGCGGACGTGGTGGGCGCGGCGGCGGCCGTCCCCGACGTCGATCCCGGCCTCCTGGCGGACGTCTGCGCGCTCGCCTGCGGCGGCACCGGCCCGTTCACCGGCCGGCCGCTGATGTCGAGCTACACGTTCCTCTCCGGCGACACGGACCGGCCGAGCGGCTACTCCCTCTACATCCCGGTGCGGGACTACGTCCAGGACGACCTGGAGGCCTGCGAACGGGTGCTCGCGATCATGGCCCGCTGCGGTCTCGACACCACGCCGTTCGTGATGGCGCTGGCGAGCATCGTGCGGCGCCCGCTGGGCGACGGCGCCGGGCTCATCGCCCACGTCTCGCTGCGCCTGGGCAAACCCAAGCCCGGGGTCTCCGTCTACCTGTCCTCGGAGGCGTACGACGTCACGCCACCCCGCAGTCGAGCACTGCTCGTTTAGCCGCACCACCTCAGAAAGGCCGCCGCCGTGGAGCCATACCGAATCAAGGTCGTCGAACCCATTCCGATCACCACTCGCGAATACCGGGAACGACGCTACGCCGAGGCCGGGTACAACCAGTTCAACCTCACGGCGGAAGACGTCACGATCGACCTGCTGAGCGATTCCGGCACCGGTGCCCTGTCCGCGGAGCAGATGGCGGCCGGCATGCGCGGCGACGAGACCTACGCGGGTTCCCGGTCCTGGTTCCGGTTCCGCGAGGTGGCCGAGGACCTGACCGCATACCAGCACATCTTCCCGGTGCACCAGGGCCGTGCGGCTGAACGGATCCTCTTCGGCGCGTTGCTGAAACCGGGACAGATCTCGGTCAGCAACACGCACTTCGACATGACCCGCGCCAACGTCGAGCTGTCCGGCGGCATCGCGCGCGACCTGCCGTGCCCCGAGGCCGCCGACCTCGACAGCGACGCGCCGTTCAAGGGCAACATCGACCTCGACGCCCTGGCCGCGTTGCTCGACGGCCCCGAGGACGTCGGCGTGGTCGTCATGACGATCACCAACAACGGCGGCGGCGGCCAGCCGGTCTCCATGGCGAACCTCGAAGCCGTGAGTGCGTTGTGCCGCAAGCACAACGTCCCGTTCTTCCTGGACGCGGCCCGCTTCGCCGAGAACGCCTGGCTCGTCACGCAACGGGAAGAGCGCTTCCACGGCTTCTCCCCGCGCGAGGTGGCGAAGCTCGCGTTCCGCCTGGCCGACGGCTGCGTGCTCAGCCTCAAGAAGGACGGCATCGTCCACATCGGAGGGTTGCTCGCCCTCCAGGACACCGAACTGGCCAAGCAGTGCGAACTCCTGCTCATCGCCACCGAGGGCTTCCTCACCTACGGCGGGCTCTCCGGCCGCGACCTCGACATGTGCGCGCAGGGGCTCATGGAGGTCACCGACCCGTTGTACCTGCGCGAGCGGGCCGAGGCCACCAAGTACCTCGCCGACTGCGCGCGTGAGGCCGGAGTGGACAGTGTCACGCCCACGGGCGTGCACGGCGTCTACCTCAACGCGGCGCGGCTGCTCCCCCACATCCCGCCGAGCCGCTTCACCGGTCACGCGCTGGCGTCCGAGCTGTACCTCGCGGGCGGAATCCGTTGTGCCGAAGTGGGTTCGCTCTACCTCGGCGAGATCGACGCGGCCGGCGACCTGGTCACGCCCGCGCCGTTCGAACTGGTGCGCCTCGCGATCCCGCGCCGCGTGTACACCCGCAGCCACCTGGAGTACGTGGCCGAGACGCTGGCGGGCATCGCGAAGGACCCGGAGAAGGTGCCGGGCTACCGGCTCACCGAGATCCCGGCGATCCTGCGCCCGTTCCGCTGCCGCCTGGAGCAGGTCAAGCCCTGACGGGTCGCGGAAAGGAGGTCCTGCACGGGTGCCGAACCCGTGCAGGACCTCCTTTCCGCTCAGGCGGCTACTGGTTCCGGCCCGCCATGACGCCGCCGTCGACGTCCCAGATCGCGCCGGTGACCCAGCCCGCCTGGTCGGAGAGCAGGAAGGTGGCGGCGGCCGAGACGTCCTCGACGGTGCCGATCCGGCCGACCGGGTGGAAGCTGTTGAAGCCCGCCAGCACCGCGTCGACTTCAGCCGGGGGGATGAAGCCCTCGTAGATGGGCGTCGCCACCACGGCCGGGGAGATGGCGTTGACCCGGATCTTGTGAGCGGCCAGCTCCAGGGCGAGGTGCTGGGTCAGGGCGTGCAGTCCTGCCTTCGCCATCGAGTACGCCGACGACGGGGTCGCGGCGACGGCCTGCTTCGCCCACATGCTGCCGATGGTGACGATGGCGCCGCCGGAACCGCTGTCCACCATGCCCCGCGCCACGGTCTGGGTGATCAGGAAGGTCGCCTTGGTCAGGTCCGCGTAGGCGTCGTAGTCAGCGGCCGTGTGGTCGAGGAACGGCAGGGGCTTGAACACCCCGGCCGCGTTGACCAGCAACGTCGCGTCGGCGTGCCGGCCGGCCAGTTCCTCGCGCACCCTGGTCACCTCGGCGGGGTCGCGCAGGTCGGCGGTGATGCCCCACGCCTGCCCGCGGCCGGCCAGGTCGGCCACGGTCTTCTCGACCCGCTCGGCACGGGAGCCGAGGACGACCGCGCTGCCGCCGCCGCTGACGACGTCCGCGGCGATCTGACGGCCCATGCCGCTGCTGCCGCCGACCACGACGAGCTTGCGGCCGGTGAAGTCCTGTCCCACGATGGTTCTCCTCATCGATCTACCTACTAGTTGGAAGGTTGCTTGGTCGTGCGAAGGCACGCCGCGTCGTTCACCGAGCGGCTGCTTCAGGTGGTGCGATTTCAGATCAGGGCGTCGACCAGCGTCGCCGCCACCGACCGGACCACGTCCCGGTCCTGGCCGCCGGCGTCACCCGGCTGACCGTGGGCGCGGGCCAGCAGCAGCGCGCCCTCCAGGGAGGCCAGATAGGCCTCCGCCGCCGCGCCGGTCCGGGTGGCGGGCATGCCCGCCTCGGCCAGCACACCGGCCACCCACTGCCGTTGGTCGGCGAAGAACGCGTCCGTCGCCTGCCTCACCGGAACGGGCAGGCTCTCCGCGTCCACGGCGAAGACACCGCAGAGGCAGATGCGGCCGCCTTGGGCGAAGGTCTCGGCGTACAGCCCGGCATACCCCACCAGGCGTTCCCGTGCGCCCGCCGCGTCGTCGTCGACTTCCTTGCGCGCCACGGCGAACCGTTCCCGGTAGCGCACGATCAGCGCCTCGGCCAGTGCGGCCTTGGTCGGGAAGTGGTGGTGGATGCTCGGCTTCGTGATGGACAGCTCGGCACTGATGTCGGCGTAGGAGAAGCCGTTGTACCCCCGGACCTGCACGAGCGCCTGCGCGCTGTCCAGGATCCGATCCACTGTCGTCGCCACGGGGAGATTTCTACCTTCTAGTTGGTAGGCAGTCAAGGGCCGCAGTCGCATTGCGCCCTCTCAAGTTCGGAAACAGGGACGCATGCTGACGCAGGCGTCCCCTCGAAGTGAACTGCTCCCCGGAAGTTGGACTGGGTTCCAGTTCCTTCGTCCGGGGAGTGTTGTGTATTCGGGTAGTTCGTTGTCGGTTGGGCAGCGTGAG